>SLLE01000096.1 GCA_007134225.1 Tindallia sp. | reverse complement strand
GTGCCCTATGGGTACGAGTGCCCTATGGGTATGCGCACTTGTTCTGCCTGCACCCTATAGGGCAGGATAACTCCTAACCACTAAAAAGACGCTAAGCATCTTTGTTCTACTTGCATAACCAACAGGAGCTTGATATAATATCATATGATTACAATGCACCGAAGGTGTCCTCAAAGAGAGGGAGAATAGGGAAGACCGGTTTAAATCCGGCGCGGACCCACCACTGTAGGCGGTGACAAATCCCCACAAAGCCACTGAAATTTTTAGGGAAGGCGGGGAAGAGGTTAAGCCGTGAGCCAGGAGACCTGCCTTTGAATGAGTGCGAGTGGACATGGGGAAAATGTTCGGTTGCCGTGATAAAAGCAGACTTTAAATGGGACAAGTCTCTTGATCAATTCAAGAGGCTTTTTTGAACTATCCTCTTTTTTCATCTCGCCAAAGAATGGCTAAGGCCATCGATGCAAATAATGGACAAATTGCATACGAAAAGGAGAGGATGACAGGATGAAAAAAAGTATGTTGAAAAAAGTATGGTGGGGAATTTTGGCAATCATGTTGTTTTTGAGCGCCTGCGGAAGTCCTGCTGTGGAAAACGGTAATGAGGCAAATGAACAAGAAGTATCCAACGAAACGATTATAAGACTGGAAGGTGGCGACTACGGATTGCCCCAGCCCTATACCACCCACTCCCGGGGACCTGGGCGCTACAAAGTCAACCTTATTTTTGATAAACTTGTGGAAAAAGATGAGAACGGATATATTCCCTGGTTGGCAGAAAGCTGGGAAATTTCTGAGGATGGAAAGGAATACCGGTTCATGCTTCAGGAAGATGTTCAATGGCATGATGGAGAAGCCTTCACGGCAGAGGACGTCGCCTTTACCTTGGAATATGCCAAAGTCTTTAAGCCGGTCGTTTCATCGGCTCATCTGATGGATGATGAATTTGTGAAAGAAGTAGAAGTCCTTGATCCGTACCATCTTAGAGTGTTACTGGGAGAGCCCAACCCGATTTTTATTGAAGAACTGTATAGCATCAGTATCATCCCAAAACACATCTGGGAAGGGATAGAAGCGCCAGAAACCTTTACAGAACCGGAATCGCTGGTGGGAACAGGCCCTTATCGTCTCACTCATTATGAGCAGGAACATGGCACCTATCGTTTTGCAGCAGCGGAAAATTTCTGGGGACCGAAGCAAACGGTGGATGTCATTGAGTTTGTCCCCGTCAGCGATCCGGTGCTGGCACTGCAGAATGGCGAGATTCATCTCTCAGACATCCCCATGGATTCCCTGGAACGCTTCAGAGAAGATCAAGCTTTTCAACTGGTGGAAAAACCGGGTGTCTGGGGATATCGACTGCGGTTCAATATGGAAAACAGACCTGAACTGTTGGATCGGAAAGTAAGACAAGCCATGGCCTATGCCATTGATCGCCAGTCTTTGGTGGAAAAAATTGCCCGGGGGGCAGCAATACCGGGAAGTATGGGAGTTCTTCCGCCGGATCATCGGTGGTATCATCCGAACCTTCCTGCCTACGATTATTCGATGGATCAGGCGATGCAACAGCTGGAAGAAAGCCAATGGCAGGAGGAAACGCTTTCTTTTGAGCTATTAACCGGAGAAGATCAGGAAGTCCGAATAGGCGAACTGATTCGGGAGCAGTTGGAAGACATTGGTATAGAAATAACCCTTCGATCCATGGACAGCCAGTCCCGGGACCAAAGAATCGCAGACGGACAATATGAATTGGTATTGGTGGGTCATGGAGGCTGGGCCAGAGATGCTGATTATCTGCGAGCTCGCTTTACAGACGCAGAACAGGACTGGGTGAACAGCGTACCAGGTTATCGGAACCCTCAGCTTATAAAGAAACTGCAGGAACAAATCCGAATATTGGATGAAGAGGAGCGCCGGGATAAAATCATGGAGATACAGGAAATGCTGGCAGAAGAAGTGCCTGAAATTCCCCTCTTTTTAAGAACCGGATATACTGTTTATCATCAAGAAGCTTACGGCGGATGGATGCACGTTTTTGATCACCACAATATGACGCATAATAAGTTGTCCTATTTGGATCGGTAATGTCCAGAAAAGAGTAAGGAGGAAGTCATGGATCGAAGCATAAAGGCCAGTCGCATACAAGTAGCATATCATACAGACGGTGAACCTTTGAAGGCATTGAAGGAGACTTCTTTTACTCTTCGCGAAGGACGCAGCCTTGGGGTTGTTGGTGAATCCGGAAGTGGAAAAACATCCTTGGCACTGGCATTGATGGGATTAGTGAATAGACCCCATCAAACAGCCGGAGAGCTGATGCTTTTTGGAAAATCTTACCTGAACCTTAGAGAGGTAGAAAAAAAAACATATCGCAGGAGCACGATGGCAATGATGTTTCAGAATGCCACGGAAGTGTTAAATCCTGTGATGGTGATTGGAAGTCAACTAACAGAAAGACTGATAGAAAAGAGATTGACTTCTTCCCGGCTTGCCAGGGAAGAAGCGGAAAGACTCTTAAGACTGGTAGGGTTAGAAGGATGGGAAACCGACGCTTATCCTCATCAGCTGTCCGGAGGAATGCAGCAGCGAGTGTTGTTGGCCATGGCCATCGCCTGCAACCCCCGTTTTCTCATTCTTGATGAGCCAACCAGTTCCCTTGACGGGATCGCTCGACAGGAAATGATCCAAATAATAAAATCCCTGCAAAAAAAACTGGGATTTGCCATGCTGGTGATTTCTCATGATTTGAAATTAGTCGGTGAGCTGACCCAGGAAATCATGGTCATGTATGGAGGACGAATCGTTGAAAAAGGATTGACGGACGCTGTTTTCGAAAAGCCAATGCATCCTTATACCTGTGGCTTTATGAACGCATCCGTGGAAATGGCTCCTCATAAAGACTTATGGGGAATACCGGGTGAATACAAGAGTGAAGATACAACAGCTGGTTGTATTTTCAGGGATCGCTGTACGCAGTCCCTTGACTGCTGTCAGTCTGAAACACCTGCTCTGAAAGGAGTGTCCATTGAACGGGAAGTAGCCTGTCACCAAGATGGACTGGTCAGCATACTAAAAGCGGAATCCGTATCGAAGGAATATCAGATAGGATCTCGAAAAATATCTGCACTGAATACAGTCTATATGAACCTGCGCCATGGAGAGACCCTGGCATTAATCGGACCTTCCGGATCGGGAAAATCAACCTTTGCGAAAATAGTGGCGGGCTTTCTGATGCCGGATGCCGGCGAGATTTTTTACCGTGGCACCCCCTTGACGGACAACCGATTCGCCTGTCGTGAGGGAGGGATCCAACTGGTGCTTCAGGATCCATTCAGTGCGCTAAGCCATCGTTTGACGGTGGAGGAGGCGGTGGGAGAACCGTTACGAATCAACAACATTGCTTCTGAAGAGGAAATTGTCAGCCGAATAAAAGAAACACTTAAATCGCTCCAGCTCTATAGCTGTGATGCTTTTCTGCAGCGTTATACCTCCTGTCTCAGCGGTGGGCAGCGACAGCGTGTAGCATTGGCACGCGCATTGGTGATGAGGCCAAAGGTGCTTATTGCGGATGAAATTACTTCCATGCTGGACGTCTCCACCCAGGCGAATGTGCTAAGGCTCCTGAAACAGCTTCAAAACAACCTGGGCTTCGCATTGCTGCTGATCACCCACGATTTGAATCTGGCCAGAAAAGTGTCCGATCAGCTGATTGTAATGGAAGACGGTAAGATATTGGAGGAAGGGAATGCAACCCGAATTCTTCAAAATGCCGACCAGAGCAGAAGTGCTGAGCTATTGAAGGCTGGACTGGTTGATGGATAAAAAATGGCAATATTTTCTGACGTTTTTTGTTATCCTGACCCTTAATTTTGCCCTGCCCAGAATGATGCCTGGCGACCCATTTTTGTATATCAGCGGGGATGAAAATGATTTGACTGCTCACTATTCACGAGATCAATTGGAGTACTATCGGGAATACTACGGATTGGATCAACCCATTACGATCCAATATTTTCATTATCTTAAGGACATAGTACTTGGTGATCTAGGCTTCAGCTATTCTCATAGAGAAAGTGTCAGTCAACTCATTTTAAACCGGCTTCCATGGTCGTTATTGCTGGTCGTATCGTCAATGGTGCTTAGTCTTTTGGTTGGAATTTTTCTAGGCAGTTATTCCGCCTGGAGAAGAAATCGATGGAATGATTCCGTGTTGTATACCGTTGTGATGGTGCTGTCGGAAATTCCAGCTTTTCTTATTGGATTGGTCTTGCTGGTAGTCTTTGCGGCTACTTTAGGCTGGTTTCCCTTATCTGGAGCTAAAACTCATTTTGCATTTTATGAAAGCCTTTTGGATCAAGGTTGGGATATAGGAAGCCATGCGGTTTTACCCGTTATTACACTGACCATCGCCCGAACCGGTGGCATTTACCTGATGGTGCGCAACAGCCTGAGCACTGTGTTGACAAAAGACTATATGCGAACCGCCAGGGCAAAAGGGTTAAAGGAATATCGCATTCGGTACCTTCATGCCCTGCGAAATGCACTGTTACCCCTCATTACCCGAATCGCACTTCAACTGGGAGGACTGGTGGGCGGTGCCGTTTTAGTAGAAAATGTGTTTGCCTATCCCGGGTTGGGCACTTTGATGACAACAGCAGTGGCTCATCGGGACTATCCGCTGCTCCAGGGCATTTTTCTCGTTACAGGGACCTCGGTCATCCTGGCGAATTTTTTAGCTGACAGCTTTTATCAAAAATTAGATCCGAGAGTTCAGCAGGGAGGTCGAAAGCGATGAATCCGATCTTCACAAAGCTGAAGCATTTTTGGTTGGAAAGAACCCTGCCTGGTAAGGTGGCATTGCTGGTATTGTTGCTATTGATGTGCATGGCCGTTTTTGCACCGCTGCTCACAACCATGCCCCATCACCGGTCATCGGGTCCGGCGCTGGAACCACCTGGCTGGCCTCATATCATGGGGACAGATCAGTTGGGGATCGACTTATGGGCTATGATGGTGCACGGCGCCCGGGTCAGCCTGGCAGTTGGAATTGGAACCGCTTTGCTGGCTGGATTTGGCGGTGGACTACTGGGAATGGTGGCTGGCTGGAAGGGTGGCCGAATCGATGGATTCATCCAACGATTGATCGATGTCATGCTGGCGTTGCCGGATTTGCCTTCTATGATTATCATTGCAGCTTTTTTCGGTTCCAGTTTAAGAAATATTATCATTGTACTGGCTCTGTTCTCCTGGTCCAGACCAGCGAGAATTCTAAGAGCAGGCACCTTGTCACTGAAAGAACAGCCGTATATAAAAATGGCGGCTTATTTTGGTGCCGGAACGGGTTACATTCTTAAAAAACACCTGATACCTGAACTGTTTCCCTTGTTGATCATCAGCATGATTCGACTGGCCAGCATGGCTATTGTGACAGAAGCCTCCCTGGCATTTCTGGGATTAGGAGATCCAGCCTCCAGAAGTTGGGGTCTGATCATTCACCATGCCGTAAACTTTCAGGGTATTTATCTCACGCCATTTTGGAAATGGTGGTTGATGTTTCCGTGGCTCTTTATCACCTTGCTGGTAACAGCCCTGGCATTGCTTGGACGTGATTTGGAGGGAATGGCAGACCCGCGGATCAGGCAATAACGGAAAGGAAGTGAAAACAATGGAAAAAAACATCAATTATTGGATAGAAAAACTGCAGCAGGATTTAGATATGAATACCTGTGAAGCTTTTTGGGATGACCGGGCAGAAGGGTATAGCCATCGATCGGAGAGACGGCAGGAAAAAGCCAATAAACTGGCAGAAGAATTGGTTTCGAGAGGGTTCATTTCGGAAAACAGCTGCGTGCTGGATATTGGCTGTGGGCCAGGCGCCTACAGCATGGCCTTTGCCCGCAAATGCCGGGAAGTGGTAGCCATGGACATTTCTTCAAAAATGCTGGAAAAGCTAAGAGAAGAGATTAATCATCAAGGTATAGATGCAATTATACCAATCGAAGGAAACTGGGATGAAATTGATTTGAAGGAATATGGATGGCATCAGCGCTTTGATCTTGTCATTGCATCCATGTCTCCGGCCATCCACGATTGGGATACCTTAAAAAAAATGATAGAAGCCAGCAGGGGATCTTGTTATGCCAGCTCCTTTATTGAACGCAAAGACATAGTGGGGGACGAGATTCACCAGCTTATTGGAAAACAAAGAACCCATAAAACGGATAAAATTGAATGCATCCAGAACATACTCCAACTTACCGGGATCAATCCGGAACTGAAAATCCAACAGCAAAGCTGGGAAATGAGAATGTCGGTGGAAGAAGCCTTCCGGCACTACACCCAGAAAATTCGGATCGAGCAGGAACTGTCGGAAAAAGAAACAGAAAGGATCCGGCGTTTTCTGGACATCCGACAGGAAGAAGGCGTGATTGTGGAAAAAACTGAGGCCACTGTTGGAGAATTGCTCTGGAGAGTGCAATAAACGAAGTTTATGATAAAGGCGTTGAAAGAATTTCTATCAACGCCTTTATGGTGTCGTCAATTTCTTCCTTTGTGTTGTAATGGCCGAAACTAAACCGAACCGTTCCTTCAGGAAAAGTTCCCAGAGTTCTGTGGGCTGAAGGGGCACAGTGCATTCCTGATCGGGTCATGATGCCATACCCCTTTTGCAACTGGTGGCAAACTCGTCCCTGATCCCGGTTTTGAAAAACCAGGGAAACCACGGCGGTGCGGCAATTTGTGTCCATTGAACCTACAATGCGCACACCACTCATATGTGAAACACGTGCAATAAATTCGCTTGTTAACTCCATTTCCATCGAATGAATCCTTGAAACTCCCGTTTTTTCAATGTATTGAAGCGCTGCGTGCAGGCCGTAGATCCCCGGAAGGTTCAAGGTTCCTGCCTCGAATTTATCCGGCATGTAATCTGGATGCACTTCCTCGTCGGAAAGACTTCCGGTGCCGCCTTCCGTAAAAGGTTTCACAACCTTAGAAAATTCAGGTGTCAAGACAACGCCGCCAATTCCCTGGGGACCCAGCAGGCCTTTGTGTCCGGTGAAACAGACGGCATCAGCTTTTAGTTTTTGCATGGAAACAGGGACCACACCGGCTGTTTGTGCCGCGTCGATGATCAGACGCAATCCGTGCCGGCGACAGAAATCCGACACTTCCTGTAAAGGCATAATACTTCCGCTGACATTGGAGGCGTGGGTTATAATGACTGCGTTCGAATTTGGCTTCAAATAGCGCTCCATATTTTCAGTTTGAAGCCATCCCTCCCTACCGCAGGGAATCCGGCTGTAAGTAATTCCTTCACCTGCCAAACGGTTAAGGGGACGCATCACTGCGTTGTGTTCCATGGAAGAAACCAGCACATGATCGCCAGGTTTCAGGAAACCCTTGAGAACCAGGTTGATGCTTTCCGTCACGTTGCGGGTAAAAATAACATTTTCCGGATAAGAAAAGTCAAATAGATCCGCAAGCATTTCACGGGTTTCAAATACGATATTACCGGCATCAAAGCAGGCTTCATAACTCCCTCTGCCTACATTTCCGCCCACATGGTTCAGATAATGCAACATAGCTTGGCCAACACCTTCCGGCTTTGGAAAAGTGGTAGCGCCGTTGTCCAAATAGATGTTTTTCATTTTTGATCCCCCCTACCTATGATTATGATTCTTTTCATTAAAAAGTACAATTGAAATTCTCTATTCAACTCAACAGAAGGATAGAAAAATTCAATTTCAAATTCACTGGGAAGATTGCTAGAATAAAAACGAAATTATTATTTGAAATCATAGGCTAAAAAGGAGGTTTTTTCATTGATTGGAAAGAAAGGTATGATTATGGCAGGTGGTGTGGTAGGCCTTTTGTCAGTAGTCCTTGGTTATTTTGGGAATCCGGCTAACATGGGATATTGCATTGCCTGTTTTGTGCGAGATGTAACCGGTGCGTTGGGAATGCATCGTGCAGAGGTGGTACAGTACGCCAGACCTGAGTTGATGGGACTGGTGCTGGGTGCTTTTATCATGGCAAAGACTAAAAACGAGTTTGCGTCTAAAGGCGGATCGGCTCCCTTTATTCGTTTCTTCCTGGGTGCACTAATGATGATCGGTGCGCTGGTGTTTTTGGGATGTCCGTTGCGCATGGTATTACGTTTGGCCGGAGGAGATCTGAACGCACTGCCGGCGGCCGGTGGCTTTGCTGTTGGCATTGCTATTGGAATTTTTTTCCTGAATCGCGGTTTCAATCTGAAGCGAAATTACACCCTGGTCTCTACGGAAGGGTATATCTTTCCAATGCTAAATTTGTTGTTGTTATTCATTCTTGTTGTTTTCCCAGGACTGCTTATTTTCAGTGAAGCAGGACCCGGTTCTATGAGAGCACCCCTAGTGTTGTCGCTGATCAGTGGTCTTGTTGTTGGCGGCATGGCTCAGCGAACCAGAATGTGCACCATGGGCGGTGTTCGGGATGCCTTTTTGTTTCGGGATAATCTGTTGCTAATGGGTTTCATTGGCATTTTTCTAATCGCATTAGCTGGTAATTTGGCATTGGGACAATTTAATCTGGGATTTGCAGGGCAGCCGGTGGCTCATACTGAAACCTTATGGAACTTTATGGGAATGGTAGTTGTTGGACTTTCAGCAGTCATGTTGGGAGGCTGTCCGTTGAGACATCTGATTCTGGCCGGCGAAGGCAATACGGATTCAGCCATTACGGTGATGGGCCTGATGGTAGGAGCTGCTTTTGCGCATAATATGAGCCTGGCTTCCAGTCCAGCGGGTGCTACAAGCGGCGGCAAAATTGTGGTGATGGTTGGTATGCTAATCATGCTTGGTATTGCGTACCTTAACTCCGAACTGGCAGACTCAAAGGTGAAAGGGGATGTAAAAGTTGGTTAATGTAGATGCAAGAGGTTTATCATGTCCGCAGCCGATTTTGATGACAAAAAAAGCGGTAGAAAAGAAACCGGAATCCCTGACGGTTACTGTCGATAATGAAACCGCCAAGAATAATGTCTTGCGTTTTCTAAATAGCTCGGGGTATACTGTTTCTATCGTGGAAGATGGAGAAGACCTGCAGTTAATTGCAAAAACCAATTGAAGGGAAGAAATGTATGCATGAATACATGGTATTGTTTTTTACTCACTCTGGAGCCATGAAGTTTAAGCGAAAGTCGAAGAAAGAAACCTTCCCGTGTGAGTTAATGCCAGTGCCCAGGCAGCTAAGCTCCAATTGCGGTGTTAGTGCCCGGATCGCCTATGATGGAGCAATCGATGCACTGGTGGATGATGAAATCGAAAAAATTTACCGCATCGAAAATGATGAGTACACGTTGATCTATTCTGAAGATGGAACCTCCTAATAATTTTGGAGGCTTTGGGTTGTAGACATAGTAATTTGAACTTGGTCATAACGCTACGATCTTGTGTGTTTTAGTCGAAAGGTCAAAAACAGAAATCCAAACTCACTCGTTCCCTGCGGGTACTTCGTTCAAACATGGATTTCTGCCGGTTTTCTCTCTTTTTCGAAAAACACATGCAAGCTCTCCGCTAGATGACCTCACCTCAAATTACCATGTCTACATTATTTATCTTCAGTCTGGAGCCTCCGAATAATTTCGGAGGCTTTTGATTTCGATTTTTCGGGAAACAATACATATCGGCACAGATGAATTTATGATAAAATGATGGGCAATACTCTAAACGGAGAAAGACAGCTTATTCAGAGCAGGGAGTGATACGATATGCCGCGTGAATATATGGTTTATTATCTGATATATGGTTTTGTTTTTATTGCCATGGGCTTCTATGTTCTCCAATACAGAAATGACGAACAGGTAAGAAACCCTTCATTTTCGAGAGCGTTACCGAAGCTTGGTCTGTTCGGCATTATTCATGGAACCACTGAATGGATGACGATGATTTTGATCACCGGTTTATTTCCGGAGTATCAAATGACTGCAGTGATCATCAGAAGCTTCTTGAAAGTAATTTCTTTCGCTTTCTTCCTGAGCTTTGGAATTGAAATGTATTGGTCGTACTCCCGGAAAAGGATACGATTGCTTATAATTCCATGGACTCTAACGGGGATATGGACGCTCGGATTCGTTTATTCTCTTTACACAGAAGGAGGATATCAGGGTTACAGTCAGCTAGCGGTTTTGAACACATTTCTTATGCGTTATGGCATGGGGCTGTCCGCCGGGATTCTATGTTTTATGGCATTTCGACGAGATGCAACCATTTTTTTAAAGCAAAGGAAAAATGTTGTTGCTCAAAAAACAAACCTGTTAGCCTATGCGCTGCTTTTTTACGGCTTGCTTGATGGAGTATTTGTCCGCGGAAGTGATTTTTTTCCTGCGAATGTCATCAACCATATGCTTTTTGAGGAAGTGACCATGATTCCGGTGCAATTAGCCAAAGCAGCAGCCGGTGCCCTGATCCTTCTATGGATGAGTCAGTTGCTTCGGGCTTTTCGGGATGAAACCAGGAATCAGGTTCAAGCGTTAATTAAGAATCAGACCGTGTGCGAAGAGCGAAGAAAAATTGGCATGACGCTGCATGATGGCATTATTCAAAAACTATATGCCAGTGGCATGAAACTGGAATATTTAAGGCATAAACATGCAGATAAAGAATCAGAACTGATCCTTCGGGATATCAAAACTGAAATGAATGATGCCATTGAAATTGTTCGAAAAATGCTTAATGAAGAAAGCCAGCCTCTGATTCAAGCTGGAGATTTTCAGTCTCAATTAGATCATTTAGTCCAAAAACATCAACAAACCAGCAAGATGAACGTGCATTTTCATAATCGCATGCCAAAAATTCAAATGGAAAAACTAACCAGTGAACAGACAACCCAAATTTACTATGTGGTGCAGGAAGCTTTGATGAATGTCCTTAAGCATGCTGAAGCTACTATGGTGTGGGTGTCGATTGAATTGACACTGGAAGCATTGCATGTGAGGATTCGTGACAATGGACGTGGCATGGTGGACAAAAGTATGAAGACGTGTGAAGGGAAAGGGATTTCAATGATGAAAGAAAGAGCCGAAGTTATCAGTGGAAAGTTGAGTCTGAAACAGTCGGATGCCGGTACAACGGTTTTATTGGAAGTTCCATGGGAGGGATAACATGAGTGTGATTCGCATAATGATTATTGACGATCATAGCATTGTTCGGGATGGGCTGAAATTTATGGTTAGCATTAGTGGTGACTTTGAAGTGATCAGTGAGGCGGAAGGCGTTTTGGATGCCTTGGAAATACTGGAAAAAGACAAGCCGGATATTATTTTACTTGACTATAAACTGGCCCGAAGCGACGGTGTGGTGGCTTGTCGAGAGATTAAAAAAAGATACCCTCAGATTAAGATTCTTATGCTGACGGCCTTTGCGGAAAATCAGGTGGTCATGGACGCCATAAAAGCCGGCGCTGATGGATATTTGTTGAAGAACATAGATCATGACCAGTTGGCTCAGGCAATCAAAGGGCTATACGCCGGCAAATCAGTACTTGATCCATCTGTCACGGAGAGCGTTCTGGGTGCCCTTCGTGGAGAAACGCCCAAGGACCATTCGTTTTTATCAAAAAAAGACCAATCAATCATGGAACTTGTCAGCCAGGGGCGGACGAATCAGGAAATAGCATCGCAGTTGGAACTATCAGAGAAGTCGGTGCGCAACGCATTGAGCCAGATCTACAAGCAAATAGGTGTTGCAAATCGAACAGAGGCAGCCGCTTACTGGCTTTCTGCCGAAAAAAGATGACGATCATCAAAACGATGTTTTCCAGCGGAGGGGGACATTCTGCCCAACCAAATGACATATTACCATATTTCAATATATTTGGAGGCGTGATACTCTTACTTTATACCATGTGGGAATAAATGTGACGTTTTTCACAAGGAAAACGTTATACAATGTTACCACAATTATATTAAAGAGGAGGATGTGCGCATGAAAAAGCAATTATCGGTCGTGTTAATTTTGATTTTGGCAGCTATGTTAATTCTAAGTGGATGTGGTGGCACAGATGCAGAAGAAACGACCGTGCAAGAGGTGGATATGCCGGAGGAATCAGTTGAAGAAACAGAAGAATCGGAAGAGGAAGTTGCTGTACCGGAGTTAGACTTAAAAGCATCTTATGATGACGGTACCTATCGGGGAACTTATGGAGACCGTGGCGAAATGCAAATAAGCATTCAATTTGTCCTGACAGACAATCAAATCAGCGATGTGAGATATCGACACTTATATCATTCTGGCAATGATTATCGCGAGATGGAAGAAGGAGATCCATTATACGGTATTGCATTGCAGCATGAGCAAGTAGCAGAATATTTAGAAGGAAAGTCACTTGAGGCAATTGCTGATGTCTATGCCCCCGGCACTATTGCAGATGACGTGGACACCTTCTCCGGAGCTACGATTCGTGGAAACAAGATAGTTTCTGCAATGAAGGACGCTTTGAATCGGGGTATTTACAGTCCGGCGAATGGCTTTTCAACTGAAATGAATGAATATGCAGACGGCCGATATAGAGGAACTTATGGCGATAGCGGTGAAATGCAGGTTAGCATTCAATTCGATATTGAGGATAACCATATCAGCAACATCAGCTTTAGACACCTTTCTTATTCCGGGAACGATTATCGGGGAGCGGAAGAAGGAGATCCACTATATGAGATTGCACAACAGCATATTCAAGCTGTTGATTATCTGGAAGGAAAGCCATTGGAAGCGATCTTCGAATTGCACGATACCAGTGGATATGTTGATGATGTAGATACGTTTTCTGGTGCAACGATTAGAGGCAATAAAATTTTCTCTTCTATCATGGATGGATTGAACCGAGGAATATACAGTCCCACAAACGGACTTGACCCTGTTATTGGAGATTACCCTGATGGTCGCTACAGAGGAACCTATGGTGATAGTGGAGACATGCAGGTAAGCATTCAGTTTAGACTGGAAAGTGGAAACCTAAGTGATATTAGTTTCCGGCACCTATACTATTCAGGAAATGATTATCGCGAAATGGAAGAAGGAGATCCGTTGTACGGCATCGTTCAGCAACATGAGCAAATTGCAGAGTACCTGGATGGAAAACCAATAGCAACAATTTATGAACTGCACAGCCCCGGCGATTTTGTCGATGATGTCGATACCTTCTCCGGTGCCACCATTAGAGCAAATAAAGTTTTCTCAGCCATTGTAGATGGATTAAATCGAGGAATATACTAAAACTAAATATTGACCAAAAAGTGGGT
The DNA here is from genome assembly GCA_007134225.1 of Tindallia sp. Taxonomy (GTDB): domain Bacteria; phylum Bacillota; class Clostridia; order Peptostreptococcales; family Tindalliaceae; genus Tindallia. The sequence continues at coordinate 5,293 of SLLE01000096.1, read as the reverse complement.
CGGAATAAAACCGGCCCTCTTTTTCTGTGTATTCTTATTCGAAGGTTGACATATTGAAAAAATAATGCAATGCTATGGATGCGATGTAATAATATAGTAGAAGTTCGTCACAATATTTAACACTAACAGGAGGGTTTATTCATCATGAATAAGGAACAACTAAAGCAACAGGGTTTTGCAACAAAGAGCATCCATGCAGGAGCGATCAGAAATGAGCAGGGTACGTTAGCAACACCAATTTATCAAACGGCTACTTTTCTTTTTGATTCGGCGGACCAAGGCGGTAAACGTTTTGCAGGAGAAGAAGAAGGATATATTTACTCTCGTATCGGCAATCCGACAAGCGCTGTCATTGAAGAAAAAATGGCCTTATTGGAAGGCGGTGAAGCAGCTCTTGCAACGGCTTCAGGAATGGGCGCCATCACATCCGCTCTTTGGACGGCGATTAAAAGTGGCGATCATATTATTGCGGCAAAAGCCCTCTATGGATGCACCTTTGCATTGCTTAGTCATGGACTGAATAGGTTTAACATAGAAGTGACATTTGTTGACATGAAAGATCCTGAAAATGTTCGAAAAGCGATGAAGCCCAATACACGAATTGTCTACATGGAAAGTCCGGCGAATCCGACCATGGAAATTGCAGACATTGAAGCCATCAGCAAAATAGCACATGAAAAGGATAACTGTTTGGTGATGGTGGACAATACTTTTTGCACACCCTACCTGCAGAAACCATTGGAGTTGGGTGCGGACGTTGTCGTTCATTCTGCCACAAAATACCTGAACGGCCACGGGGACGTTATTGCAGGGTTTGTTGTTGGGAAACAGGAGTTTCTTTTGGAAGTAAGAACCTTTGGCCTAAAAGACATGACAGGTGCTGCCATCAGCCCTTTCAACTCTTTCCTGATTGAAAGAGGATTGAAAACGCTTAAGCTACGAATGGACAAACATTGTGAAAACGCCAGAGAAGTGGCTAATTTCCTTCGGAATCACCCTGCAGTTAAAGAAGTTTACTACCCTGGTTTCGATGATTTTCCCCAGGCTGATCTTGTGAAGAAACAAATGAGTCAACCAGGTGCCATGATTGCTTTTCTGATTCATGGTGACTTGGAAAAAGGGAAAAAAGTGATGAATAAGGTCGAACTGTGTGGGCTGGCAGTAAGTCTGGGGGATGCAGAATCTCTAATCCAACACCCAGCCAGCATGACTCATTCGACTTATTCTCCGGATGAATGTCAGACGGCGGGAATTTCTCCTGACTTGATCAGACTTTCTGTGGGATTGGAAGAAGTTGAAGACATTATTGCGGATCTGGACCAGGCATTAAACAGCATATTGTAAGCTTTTTATCGATTCTTGCGTAGCAAAGAAGCGCGGCTGATGGTTTTAGATCCGTGCTTTTTACGTATGCGATCCATTACTTCATCAATTTTATAAACCTTGTCCTCTTGGTTGCCTGGACTTGTATCTTCCATGGCATCAAAAATGCTCATTTGCTTCCCATCTTCCTGGGGATTAAACCCGGTGAGGCTGATGCCTATCAGTCGAACACCCCTGCTGGATGGCCAGTGCTTTTTCAACAGATGAAGTCCCGCGTCAAAAAGATCTTTGGTATAACAGGTGGGTGCGACGGTTATTTGCCGGGTGATAACGTTGAAATCATTAAACTTCAGAATGATTTGGATAGTTGTCCCTTTTTTACTGTATTTTCTGGCCTGCATCCCTACATCCTCAGCCAAAGCTAAAAAAACATCGCGCACAGATTCAACATTGTATGCATCCTCAGCCAGTGTTGTGGAGCGGCCGATGGATTTCATGTCTTCTTTTAAATGAGCTACAACGTCGGAAGTATCAATCCCATTAGCTTTTTGATGCAAATCTATCCCGTGACTGCCCAGGTGATGCACCAGATCCGCAGGGCTGCACTGGGCCAGATCGCGGATGGTGGAAATTTTCAGCTGCTTCAATTTTTCCATGGTTTTCTTTCCGATTCCATACATAGCCTGAGCAGGTAACGGCCAGAGCTTCGTGGAAACATCCCAAGACCATAATTCCGTAATTCCGAGGGGTTTTTGCATATCGGCAGCCATCTTGGCTAAAAACTTATTATCAGAAATACCAATGGAGCACCACAAATCCAGTTCCTTTTTTAGTTCTTCCATGATTCTTTGCGCCGTCTGATGTGGAGTTCCGAAAAGTTTTTCGGTTCCGGTCATATCAATCCAGGCTTCGTCAATGCTATTTTGTTCAATCGCCGGGGTGTAATGGGATAAATGGTTCATGACTTCTTTTGAACGTTGGCTGTAATAGGAATGATCCGGTGGAACGATCACTAACGCTGGACACTTATTTAAGGCTTCGCTCAGCGTCATAGCTGTTTTGATGCCAAAATCCCGAGCCTGATAATTGGCTGCCAAAATAATGCCGGTGCGTTTTTGAGGATCGCCGGCTACGGCTGCAGGAACATCTTTTAAAACATTATTTCGGCTCATTTCGCAAGCAATGTAAAAGGCATTCATATCCACCAGAAAAACGATGCGCTTCTTTGTCACCGCTATCATCCTATCTACTCGAAGTGTTTAAAACAGAGATCAATTGCTTACAACTATTATCTGTTACAAAAATATAAGTGTCAAGCGGGAACCGATTGATGGCAAATGTCCTGAATGTTAGGACGTCAAACAAGAGAAAAATGGTTTACAAATAAAATTTTTATGATACAATGTGTTTAAATTGAATAGGCTTGGGTAGATGAAAATTTCCCGAAAAGGCAAACTGTTGGAAACGGCAGGACGCAAAGCTACAGGGCCTCTAAATAGAGGCAGCCAGTTATCGAAGGATTTTTTTTGTTTGAGCCACGATAAAGATTTAAAGGAGTGACAGCGTGAAACTTTTAAAAATTCTAGTTCTTTTCATCCTGGTGATTGGCATAAGCACCACTTCGGCTTTCGCATCCAACAATGGATCCGGATTTTCCGATGTAGATTTAACAGATTGGCATGTAGGGTATGTGTTGACGTTATCGGACATGGATGTGGTGAGAGGTTACAGCGATCAGACCTTTCGACCAAATGACACCATCAGTAAAGCGGAATTTATCGTTTTGGCGATGAAAACAAGTCACCGTCACTATCAGATAGCTGAAAATGAGCACTGGGCAATGAATTACATACGTGGTGCTGAAGATATGGGTGCCATCGAGCCTGGAGAATCTAAAACCATGGGGTTGGAGGAGGAAATTAATCGGGCAGAAGCCGCTCGGATCCTCGTTCGAACACAGCTTATGGAAGACACAGAGGGATGCGAATCCTATATTGAGCAGATTGAAGATTACCATGAAATACCTGAGATCTACCAATCCTATGTTTTGAAGGCATTTGCAAAAAACTGGATATCCGGATACCCGAATGGTGAATTTAAGCCATCAAATGCAGTGACTCGGGCAGAAGCCTCGGTGATGCTGACAAAATCCATGGGTGAACAGGCAGAAAAAGCAGTTGAAAAAATGCTGGAAGAAGCAGAACGATTACTGCAGGAAGAAGTGGAAGCGATCGATAACCTTCGTGAAAGTATTTTAGAAGAAGCTTTGGCATTAAAAGGAACGCCCTATCGATTTGGAGGTTCCAGTCCAAGCACTGGGTTTGATTGTTCCGGCTATGTATCCTACGTTTCAGCAAAGCATGGTATTGTTTTACCTCGATCCAGCTCAGCTATGTATCGAGCCGTCGAGCATATCTCCAGAGATGAGATGCTGCCGGGAGACTTGGTTTTCTTTACAGCGTATAGATCCGGTCCCTCGCATGTTGGATTTTATGTTGGAGATGGCCAGTTTATCCACGCACCCTCCTCAGGTCGAACTGTTTCCTATGACGACATTGATGGTTCATCTTACTGGGGACCACGATTTTTGACAGCGGCACGCATCAGTCAATAATTTCATCGAATAAAAAAATCTTCGGAAATTTTCCGAAGATTTTTTTTTCAGTTAGCTACTTGCTTGGCGGCATTGGGTCTACCGGTGGTGGTGTTGGCTTTTGTTTTCGTTTACGCCTGGGTTCGATGAATTTTTTATAAAATTTTCGAAGCAAGATGAAGAACAACCCAAAGACAACAACGAAAGGTATTGCCATAATGATGAAAGTGATCAGATATTTCACAGCATCAATAACAGCAAGAATGGAATCTTGAAGGGCATCCTGTAAATCGGACAGGAATCCAGGTGGATCATCCGGATCCGGGGTCATTTCATCAACCTCGCGAATACTCAGGTGAATGGTGGAAAATTGAATCAGGTTATCCCATTTTTGCAATGAACCGGTTAAGCTTTCAACCTGATAGCGAATATTGGAAAGTTCGGTTTCGATGCGCATGATGTCATCGATGCTATCTGCTCGCTCCAGCAAATTCAGCAATCGCTCTTCCTGTATCTGCAAGCTGTTGAGTCGGGCTTCAGTATCAAAATAGCGCTCGGTGATGTTTTCGCCGTGAGTGCTTTCAGAAGTAACATTTCCGAATTCCTTCATTTGATCGGCAAAACCAGCAAAACGCTGCTCTGGTATGCGAAACGTATAATAGGCATGTCGCCTGGATTGTCGGGCTGAATCACTGATTCGACGACCTTCGATAGAAGAGCTTTCCGTATACCCTCCGACTTGGCTGACATACTGTGTGACATTCTCAATCGTTTCATCAAAATCCAGTGTTTCCATGGAAATTTCGCCGGTATAAATAATTTTATGCTGACTTTCGGTGACATTTCCAAGGTCCAGTCCGGATCCAACACCACGTTCCTGAGATGCTTCATCCTGTGGCATATCCATCTCAGGTGCACTCTCGGCAGGCATATCCCCTGAGTCATAATCCGGAGCCATGTCGGGCTCAGACATTGCCGCATCTTCCCTGAATGAACTACACCCAGTAAATACAAGGAAAATGAATACCATAATGAGAAATACAGAAAGGTATCGCTTCTTTTGATGTAAAACGGACTCAAACATTTCGACGCCTCCTTTATTGACTTTGTTATTGATACAGACGCCAAGGGAATAAAAAAGTTTCATTGAATCTCTGTCATTGTTAATCGAATAGGAATATGATAAAATTTTTACTTGAGAATCCATCAGGTACCCAAAAGTCCATTTAGATGCACTCGGCGGCAAGGAAGGTGTCTTTTTATGCTCAAAAAATTCATAGGTTACTACCGGCCTCACTTACCTTTGTTTTTTCTGGATTTTGGTTGTGCTTTTGTAACGGCCTTGATGGATCTGGTGTTTCCTTTTATGGTTTCTAT
>SLLE01000055.1 GCA_007134225.1 Tindallia sp. | reverse complement strand
GCAGCTATGGTTCCGGAAAGGGCGACGATACGATTTCCAGTGGTATTGACGGTGCCTGGACACCAACCCCGACTAAATGGGATAACAGTTATTTGGATATATTGTTCAAATACGACTGGAATCTGGAGAAGAGCCCGGCCGGTGCCTATCAGTGGGTGCCTGCGGATCCGGACGAAGGAGATCTAGTTTCCGCCGCCCATGATCCATCCAAGAAAGAAAAGACGATCATGACCACCGCAGACCTGACCTTACGCTATGATCCGGCTTACAAGAAAATTGCCAAACGCTTCCAGGAAAATCCGGAGGAGTTTGCCGACGCCTTTGCCCGGGCCTGGTTTAAGCTGACGCATCGTGATATGGGACCCGTCAGTCGTTACCTTGGACCGGAAGTGCCTAAAGAAGACCTTATCTGGCAGGATCCGGTACCAGCCGTTGATCATGAATTGATCGACGAAAAGGACGTTGCGGATCTTAAAGCGAAAGTATTAGACATAGGATTACCGATTCCTGAGCTGGTTTATACCGCCTGGTCTGCCGCTTCGATCTTCCGCATTTCAGATAAGCGGGGCGGTGCCAATGGTGCTCGTATTCGACTGGAGCCCCAGAAAAACTGGGTGGCTAACCAACCGGAGCAATTGGAAAAAATGCTGAACACCCTGGAAAAAGTCCAGGAAGATTTCAATAACACTCAGTCCGGCAACAAGAAAGTATCCCTGGCGGATTTGATTGTCCTGGCCGGATGCACCGGTGTAGAAAAAGCGGCGAAGGATGCCGGGCATGACATCACCGTGCCTTTCTCCCCGGGACGCACCGATGCTACGGCGGAACAAACAGATGTAGAAGCTTTTGAAGTGCTGGAGCCGCTGGCCGATGGGTTCCGGAACTTCACTAAAAAGAAATATGCGGTAAGGGCTGAGGAGATGCTGGTAGACAGAGCCCAGTTACTGGGATTGACCGCACCTGAAATGGCGGTATTGGTTGGCGGCATGCGGGCCCTCAACGCCAATTATGACCGGTCGCAGCATGGCGTTTTGACGGATCAACCGGAAAAACTGACCAACGACTTCTTTGTAAATCTGACAGATATGGATATTGTCTGGAAACCAAGCAAAGAGGATGAAGACGTTTTTGAAGGAAGAGATTATAAAACTGGAGACCTGAAATGGACCGGCACCCGGGTGGACTTGCTCTTCGGTTCCAACTCCGAACTGAGAGCCATTTCCGAAGTCTATGCCAGTGAAGATGCCAAAGAAAAGTTTGTTGAAGATTTTGTGGCGGCCTGGAATAAAGTGATGAATGCGGATCGATTTGATTTGTGCTAACTTATCCAATTTAAGCTGTTTTTATTGTAATTCTGAAACGCCTCCTGGAATAAGGAGGCGTTTTTTCGTGTTAATATTCAATTTAATTTACTGTCGGGCTGCTGACTTAAACCGTAAAGATTTCCAAAAATGATTCCTGATACAATGGAAATAAAGAAAGCTCCTATAATCAGAATAATCATTCCAACATACGGAATCAAAGCGATTGGGAACATCAGCATAAAAATTACGGCTATGACAGCAATAGCTTTCATGTAATGACTGGAGACGGATCTGATTCGGGTGATAATTTCAGTAAAATGGAAAGCGTCTCCAAAATTACCGCTGGCGGCGTACCGACCCCAACCCATGGGTAAAACTAACGCTGTCATCATGCTTAATAAACCGCCTGGTAAAATTGTCAAGATAAAGGTCACGGTGGTGAAGTCAACATTTGCCGCCGCCACATAGGTCATCACTAACAGAAGCGTCGCTGACGGAATAAAATAAATTACTCTAATCAAAGAAAAGAAAAAGCCATTAACAAATAAATTCTTCCAGTCTTCCCATGCAGGCATCTCCAGATAGCCTTCCATCCCTTTTTGATAAAGCTTATATTGGTATCCGCTGACAAGCAAAGACACAATAGGAATAACAGAAAGCAAGCATCCCACCAGCCATTTTACCAATTCTGACCCTCTAAAGGGTAATATCAAAACATCCGAAATTCGTAACGCTTCTGCTGGATTAACAGACGAAGCATTTATGACAGCCGCAGTGACACCCTGTTCTGTTACCAGTTTATTCCCATCAAAGTAGTACTGATATTTCTCAATACTGATCCATGAAGGAATGGGCATCAATACACTTCCTGTAATCCTTGTTCCATTCAGACTGGTGCCGTAAGTGCTATTCGTATCTATCAGATAATAGCCATCAGTCCGGCATTCAATGCGGGCATGAGTACGGGATACTTTGGGATCGTTAATCACCAAATGATTCGAAGGATCCCTGCCAATTTCCAGCACCGCCAGTGATGGCGACTGCGAAATACGTTCTCCTTCCGCTTCGACTGATACAGCCCATCCAAGCGCCAGTTGACAGTTTCCCATGGTAATGGAATCTTCCATATTGATGGCTTTGGACTCATATATCTGCCTTCCATTGATAAAGGTTCCATGCGTACTGCCCAGGTCTTCAATGAAGATAGTTCCGGAGGCATCCACTGTCACTTTGGCATGAATTCTAGATACGCTCTCATCCGATAAAACCAGATTGCAGCGAACCTGATCTCTCCCAACGACTACCGGCCCATTCTTCAGGGTCGCTTTCTTTCCCCGATCTAATCCAGCGATTACTTCAATATGCCAGGTCATGGGCTGTCATCCTTTCTTTTTCAGCTTTTCGCATCATCATTTCCCAACTTACAGCAATTACTCCAGCATCCTCTATTGGCAAATCGATGTCATCTAACTGGTCCATATCGAAGCAGTTCGCTCTGATCGCATAGTTCCAGGCAGTTCCGCTCTCCGGTCCAATAACCGTTACTGTAAAGCTGTTTTCCCGGTTTTTCACAAACATGCTCGCCACAGTGCCCGAACCTGGTCCGGACACACCACCCGGATACAGATCCGGTTTGTCTGCCGCATGGCTTGCAGACCCCCTCCATCCGGAATTAAACACTTCCGCACCTTGGTATTCAACAATAAACCGGTCCGGAATACTGATAGCATCAAATCTCATATCAAAACTCGTTCCAACCGGCAGCATGCTAATATCGTATACGGTTCTTGTTGTGCCAGCACCACCACTGCCAGACTCATACCACTCATTACAAATTTCAATGGAATCCTCCCGATCTTCAAATTCATCATCTTCACCATTCAGAATAAAATTAAGCACTATTGAATCGCTGCCATATGTTTCTGTTGGATTATTGCGATCCTTTAGTCTAACTCGTATGTGAAGAGTTGTGCTGTCTTCAAAGTTATCATAGGCATACGTAACGGTTCCGCCAGACCTTACTCCCGCTCCCGGACTCTGACTCCAGCTTCTGCCATCACCGAACTCCCAATCATAGGTATAATCGCCACTATGACTGGGCTCTGCCGTGAAAGAATGCTCCACCACATCTCCTTCTTCCAGGGAGTACACAATTTCCCTTTCACCAAGAATCGTTGGATACACGCTATTAATACGAATTACCGTACTCTCTGAACCAAGCACATCGCCATCCATTGATGTTTTAACCGAAACGCTTAAAGGTACATCTGCCACCCGGGAAACCACTGAGACATAACGACTGAAATCTATATCGATGGAAGAACCCGTGTACTCGCTATCACCAATTTTCCAAATAAATAGATAGTCGCTGCTTTGAGGATTGGTTGAAGCCTTATAGGTATAGACCCCCTCTGGATTATTGATTTCCCTGTCGCCTAGAATACTGACAGTAGGATTGGCATATTGCGCCAGTTGTTGACGTATATTGTCGATTTCTCCCATGGTGTAGGTGTAGGGTGTTGCAAACCAGTCTTCATCCACGAAAACTTGCATCATTTGGTCAATAAAGGTTGCCGGAGCACCTATAATTGCTGTTCCAGCTTCTTTTACAATGTTGAGCAAACGCACTCCCCAAGGCTCATCCGTTCTCCAGAATAATTCTCTTCCAACATTCCATACAAGTTTTTTAATCAACATATAGTCCAGTGCTTTATCCACAATGTTTACGGTGGTCCAGTCAATTTGCCTGGCTGCTTCTCTTGCTTCTTTATCTACTCTGATCGGCCGGTCCCATGGCGATGACCCGCCTACCCATTGGGGAGTATTTTCCTTTGGTGGTGCCTCTCCTTGGCCAATCCCTACATAAGGACGCACATTAACACCAACTCTGGTGCTAACGCTCATATCTTCCGCCAGCGATACAGTTATATAAGTATCTCCAGGCTGAACCCCCCAAACCGTTCCATGTGAATTCACTCGGGCAATGCCTGTATTGGCGGAAGTGTACACCAACGTCTGTCCACAACTGTCCACCGGTACCACCGTTGCTCGAATCTGAGTGGTAATCAGTTCCGTCTGAGAGCTTTGCATCACAATAAGGTGAGAACGATTCACTTCGATTCGACAGCGGATCCCCGCCTGGTCCGCACTTGCCCAAATAAAGCCGGGAAAAACCGAGTGACTCATTATGCTTAGTAATAGCAACAAGATCAGTGCTTTATTGAGACGCTTCATAAAATCACAGCCTTTCCTGGCAATTTCTTTGATATCTATCATTTTACCTTTTATTTTCTATTTTTACCCCACCCAAAAAGAATAGTCTTTAAAAACGAACCTACCCTTTTTGTGTAGGTTCATTAGTTTATCACTTTTCAATCTTCTTTTTATAACAGTCCCACCTCAAGATGAATCCTCCGATCACCTAAAGACAGCTCCTCCCCTGTCCAATGGACCGTGTAAAGTTTGCTTCCATAGGTGATGGTTTTCATGCTTTGCAATGCGGAATTCAACGGATGGTTTTCGAAAAGTCCCAGCATCATAAAATCATATCCGGTCGCCACTTCTGCCACTTTCCCCAGAAGCACTTCCGCCCACTCCCTGTTTTGGTCTCTGACTGCCAGCAGTGTCACCGCGGCATAATTGGCCGGCGTGTTTTCTTTCGGTAAATTCGGATAGCCCAACCAATGTAATGGAACAAACTTTAAGAACCGATAGGCACCCTGATAGCCGGTTATGATGTGCTGCTTTTCCGGTTGCTGATTCCAGAGTACACAGGCCGCCAGGATTTGCCCCTTCGAGTCCTGAAGGACGTAGAAATCCTCGTCCCTGATCCCGGGAATATTGATGGATGCGGGGGCAAGGTCTCCTTCTTTAAGCGTTTCCCGATAAAACGCTTCCACTTTTGGACTTAGTCCCCTTTTCAGCCTACCGGTTTGATTTCGATGCTTTCTACCTGCCCGAAAACAGTAAACGGTATACTCTCCCACTGGACGGTACTCCGGCATTCCCTTCCGTTTTTTCTCCAGGAGTTTCTGCGCAGCTGTATTCTCCTTTAGTATGGTGGTGTAATAAAGGTCCACCCGGTCCTTGGTCTCCTCATAAAGAAACCGG
>SLLE01000060.1 GCA_007134225.1 Tindallia sp. | reverse complement strand
TCAATCGTATGGCGCATATTATCCATATCAGACTTCATTATACGCTGTACTACTTCCAAATCAGAAGAATATTCCTTACCCATGTCAACCCGTTGTACCGTTGTCAGCTTTGTCTTGATGATATCCTGCAATGATCGCTGCAGCTGAGGATAACCATCAAATCCAAGATTATTGGCAAAACGTACAACCGTTGATTCGCTGACATTCGTTTCCATGCCAAGTTTGGATGCGGTCATAAAAGCAGCTTTTTCATAGTTTTCAATGATAAACTGAGCAATTCGTTTCTGACCTTTACTGAGTTTTGGAAATTGTTTTTGAATATTAAGGATCAGGTCATTTTTTTCGTCCATCATTACACCTCCGGGCTAAGCCTTTATTTTACAAGCTCATAACCCGCTACCAATGCTTTTTTGTTCAGATCTTCGGTTCCTCTTGGCACTCGCTTCAAAACAGCAGCTTCCAGGGATTCTTTAGAGATTACCTGGGACAACTGCTGAATGACTGCCATTGCAATGATGTTTGCTACCATGCCTCTTTTCAAATCGTCTACTGCGGTTTTAATGATAGGCACTTTAACAACTTTGAAGTTTTCATAGGTAGTCGGATTTAATTCTATTTTATCATCAAGAATCAACAAACCATTCATTTTAAGATCGGGAAGGTATTTATCACAGGCTTTCTGCGTCAATGCCAGGAAAATATCGGCTTTTTGAACTTTGGGATAATCAATAATACCTTCGCTGATGATCACTTCTGCTTTGCTGGCGCCGCCACGGGCTTCTGGTCCATAGGACTGAGCCTGAACAGCATTCTTGTTTTCAAGGATAGCGGCTTCGGCCAAAATAATTCCACCCAGAATGAGTCCCTGACCGCCGGAACCACCCAATCGAATTTCTGTCTGTTTACTCATTTTCGGATCGCTCCTTTTGTACTTTTTCTACGATTTTCATGTACTCGGAAACGTATTCGGGCTTCGCTTCGTGATGAAATTCTCCTGTAAGGAATTTACCAACTTTTTTATCTTCTGGCAGCTTTTCGGCAGCTTTAATGTCCAGTGCATTATCTTTGTAATAGTTCATTAAGTCAACGGCATCCCCCTTTTTATTCTTACGACCATAGTAAGTTGGGCAACCACTGATGGCTTCGATCACAGAAAATCCTTTATTTTCAATACCTTTTTGAATATACTTGATCAACTGATTGGCATGGTAAGCTGTTGACCTGGCAACATAAGATGAACCAGCGCCTACTGCCAGCTTGCAAATATCAAAATCCGGATCAACGGTTCCATAAGGAGCAGTGGTTCCCACTTCGTGTAATGGTGTGGCAGGAGAATACTGGCCGCCTGTCATGCCATAAATTTTATTGTTGAAAATAATTGTTGTGATATCAATATTTCTTCTGGCGGCATGGATAAAATGGTTGCCTCCGATGGCGGTACAGTCTCCATCGCCTGTAACGACAATAACTTCCAATTCAGGATTGGCTAGTTTTACACCGGTTGCAAAGGCCAAAGCCCGACCGTGGGTGGTGTGCAGGGTATTAAAGTCCATATAACCTGAGGCTCTGGAAGAACAACCAATGCCAGATACTACACAAACCTTCTTTTTATCAAGCTTCAAATTGTCTATGGCCATGACAACACCGCGCATAATAACTCCGTGGCCGCAACCGGGACACCATATGTGAGGCAGACGGTCGCTTCGGAAATACTCTTTTACAATTGGGCTTCCTAAACTCATATTAGTAGGCCTCCTTTATTTTCTTAATAATTTCATCCGGTGATATGGGTTCGCCATTCACTTTACCATATTGGAAAACTTTGCTGTCTGGTTCCTTTACCCGATGGACAGGAATCACATATTGTCCTAAATTCATTTCTACCACTAAAACTTTTTTCGACTTTTGTGTCAGCTTATTTACCCTTTTTTCGGGAAAAGGCCACAGGGTAATAGGGCGGAATAGACCAACCTTCATGCCCTGCTCTCTGCATTCTTTTACGGCTTTGGAAGCTGCTCTTGCAACCCCACCATAAGCAATAATCAGGAGTTCTGCATCGTCTGTTTGTGTTTCTTCATAGGTAATGATGTCATCCACGTTGTTATCTATTTTGCTCATCAAATGGTTTAACAGGTTTTCGGCAACGTCCGTGTCGGTTTTGGGAAAACCATATTCATCGTAAACTAATCCGGTAACATGGTATGAGAAACCTTCACCGAAGGATGCCATTCTTGGGACGATTTCACCTTCTTTTACCGCATATGCTTTATAATTTTTATCATTAGGCGTTGGCTTTAAGCGATCAAAAACTTCGTACTCATCCGGATTCGGGATTTCAATGCGTTCCCTTAAGTGTCCAATTATTTCGTCCATCAGTAAAAAGACTGGTGTTCTATATTTTTCTGAGAGGTTGAATGCTCTGATGGTAAGGTCGTATGCTTCTCTTACGGAGTTTGGTGTCAAAGAGATCGTAGGATGATCGCCATGGGTCCCCCATTTTGCCTGCATCACGTCGCCCTGAGAAGGTGCGGTGGGTAAACCAGTACTGGGGCCGGCTCTCATAACATCAACAACCACACAGGGTATTTGGGCCATTGCAGCATAGCCAATGTTTTCCTGTTTTAATGAAAAGCCCGGTCCACTGGTAGCTGTCATGGATTTCAAACCGGCTAAGGATGCGCCGATAATTGCAGCCATTCCAGCAATTTCGTCTTCCATCTGAATAAATTTACCCCCTACTAAAGGTAATTTTGCAGAACAAATTTCAGCGATTTCCGTAGAAGGTGTAATTGGATAACCGGCATAGAATTGTAATCCGGCGGCTAATGCACCTTCTACACATGCCTCGTTTCCCTGCATTAATTTAACGACATTTTTACTCATTCTGATCCTCCTCCAGATAAATTGCTAAATCGGGACAGCGTAGTTCACAAAGTCCACATCGTGTACATTTGTCATAGTCAAGCACTTTTACTTTTTCATTCTCCAGTTCAAGAACTTTTACCGGACAGAAAGCAACACAAATTCCACATCCTTTGCACCACTCTCGAATGGTTTTAAGATTTTTTTTCTTTTTTTGCTCTTGTTCCATTTTTTCAACCCCTTATCCATTCTATCGAATTCGTTGAGCCATGAAAGCTCGCATATGATCAAGTAACCTACCAATAATCATAACAAAAAAAGAAAGAAAATGCAATAAATATTTCACTTTCTTTCGTAATTTGTGTCAATATGAAATTAAAATTTCATTTATTGCGATTTCGGTTTAAAAGCATTATTGGAAGATCAATAGGAATACGTTTACAAGAGTTCTAAAACAGGGCCTTCAGGCCATTCAAAATAGTTTTGTAATCGTTTTCCTTTTAAAATATGAAGGGAATAATATCTTTCTTGCAATAGACTTAATAAAATGGAGTGTGTCATTCTGTTTTTTGAAAGGCGCTTTCCCATTTTATTATTTGACTCATAGCTTCATAATGAGTTAAATCAAAGTGTAAAGGAGTGATGGAAATATAATTTTTATGAATGGCTACAATATCACTGTTTGAGTCCTGTGGCAGATCTTCAAGTTCTCCTGCCATCCAATAGTACTCATTTCCTCGAGGATCTTTTCGATGAATGAAATTATTGCGATACTTCCGAATTCCCAGTTTGGTTATTTTCGTTCCCTTTATTTCGCGAGGATCACATACCGGAAAATTGACATTAAAAATAGGCGCCGGTTTTTTGGGAAAATCTAGAACCTGATGAACCATCTTTGCTGCAAAAGCTGCAGCTTCAGTGAAAGATATAAAATTATGACTGGACATGGAAATGGCGACGGATGGAACTCCCATCATAGAGGCTTCGATGGCACCGGAAACAGTTCCGGAATAGATCACATCTGTACCAAGATTTGGTCCGTTGTTGATGCCGGAAACAACAAGATCAGGCCAGTCGTTTTTAATAAACATGTCCAACGCCAGTTTAATGCAGTCAGCTGGAGTACCGCCAACAGCGTAGGCACATACTTCCTGGCCATAGCGATTAATCGGTTTTGCCATAATTGGAGAATGCATGGTAATGGCATGACCGGTAGCGCTTCTTTCCCTGTCCGGCGCGGCTACTGTTACTCTTGCGATAGGCTTTAGAGCTTCAATAAGTGCCTGAATTCCCGGCGCATAGATGCCGTCATCGTTTGTGATTAGAATATGCATGTTCAACGCTCCCACCTTGATATTTGTCAGATATGAAATCAACAGCGAAGAGAAAAGCCGGTGCTGCCTGTTAACAGACACCACCAGCTATTTAGATAAACAGGATTCACCCAATTGTTTAAACGGGATGAGTCATTTCTTCTTCATTGTATAATTCTGGTTCGATACGGTATCGTTTCGTCCATCTTTCCTTGAAATATTTCATTGTTATTTGTGGGAATAAAGCATAGGATAAAACATCTTCATCCTGTTCAATGTATTCCTTGATTTCATTCCTGATTATTTCTAATTGAGGAGGAATATCATCAGCAGGTCGGTGTGTGATGATTTTTTCATCCTTGATTATTTTTTTGATAATTTCTGGATCCATTTCTTTTGCAGGCTGCCCATAAAGTCCTTTTACATAATCCCGTACCTCTTTTGGAATCATTTTATAACGTTCACCGGAAAGCACGTTAAACAGTGCCTGAGTACCTACGATTTGGCTGGTAGGTGTTACTAGTGGCGGATATCCAAGGTCTTTGCGAACCAGGGTAACTTCTTTCATGACTTCATCCATCTTATCAAGCTTGTTCTGTTCTTTCAGTTGAGAAATAAAATTGGACATCATACCGCCTGGAATCTGACTAATGAGTGTACGGGTATCAATGCTCAACACCTTTTCATTAATTAAGCCATCAGCAAAGTACTTATCCCGAAGAGGACGGAAGTAAGAGGCGATTTCATCCAAGGCTACCAGATCCATGCCGGTATCATATTCCGTTCCCTGAAGTGCCGCCACCAGTGGCTCGGCAGCAGGTTGAGAGGTACCAAGGGCCATGGGAGAGATCGCTGTATCCACGACGTCGGCACCGGCTTCAATGGATTTAAGGTATGTCATGGAGGCAAGACCGCAGGTATAATGCGTATGCACTTGTACCGGCAGATCAAAATTATCTTTTAATGCTTTCACTAAATCATAGGCAACATAGGGTTCCAAAATACCGGACATATCCTTGATACAAAGTGAGTCGGCACCCATTTCCTTCATTTTTTTCGCGCGTTCCAGGTAATATTCTGTGTTATGAACAGGACTGATGGTGTAAGAGATGCAACACTGAGCGTGGCCACCTTCCTGGTTGATGGATCTGACGGCTGTTTCAAGGTTTCGTACATCGTTAAGCGCATCAAAAACTCGAATAATATCAATACCATTCCCGATGGCTCGTTTAACAAACTCTTCCACGACATCATCGGCATAATGTTTATAGCCAAGGATATTTTGTCCTCTCAAGAGCATTTGCAGCTTTGTTTTTTTGATATGCTTACGGATCGTTCTAAGTCTTTCCCATGGATCTTCATTCAAATAACGAAGGCAACTGTCAAAAGTCGCACCACCCCACATTTCAAGTGAATGGTAGCCTGCATTATCCATTTTTTCCGCGATTGGTATCATGACATCCGTTGACATTCTTGTCGCCATTAAGGACTGATGTGCATCCCTATAAGTTGTGTCAGTAAATTTTACACCCATGATTAACGCCTCCATTTTTTTTAATTTGTTATGTGCCCATGAATCATGTAGGATACAATAAATAGTTTGCAAAATGTATGAGTTGCTTATTTTGATTTATTATATCTACTCAGTATAAATGAATAATTGATTTTTTTCAAGATGTATTGATGTCTTCTATAGGCACTGAATTATAAATGACACTGGTGCAGACCGGATCGTATTCCATATTTGGGTTACATGAACATTGTATTGAGTTGCAGGCAACCCCTCGACAAATTGGTATAACCGTTTTTGTTCTTCTCGACCTTCCGGATGTCCGGCATAGGAAATGATGCTGATGATTCCCCCGGGGATGATCCAATTGGCCGTAAGAAGTTGAAGGGCTTTGTGTAGTTCATCCCAATTGGTTGTGACGGAATGATCTCCTCCAGGAAGGTATCCAAGGTTAAAAACAGCTGCCTGAACCGGTTCTTTGAGATGCTGATCAAGATTGCCGTGGCTGTCACAAATCAGGTGGTAACTGGTTTTGGGATCAACGTGTGGCAGTTTCTCCAGCTGAACTTTCGTCCTTTCAAGAGCTGAAAGCTGAATGTCAAAGGCATAGAGGATACCACCTGGGATAATTTTGTCCAGTAAAAAGACAGAATCATGACCATTCCCGGCAGTGGCATCCATGACAGAGCAACCGGGTTCCAGAAACTTCTCCAACAGAATTTGATTCAGAGAGGTTGTACGGAGCTCCGTTTCGTAAATTTTTCGCCGTTTCTGATTCACTGGCCCATTGTTCCTCCTTTGCATCCGGTTCGATAAATGATACTGCTTTTCACATAATAGAGTCTGGAGTCAGGAATATTAAAAGACAGATGCTTTCTGGCAATTCCGTAAAGCACTTCATTGCTCTCAATGGGATAGAAATGCTCCTTCAAAGGAAATTCCTGTTGATAGAAGGTTTCGTCACATAAAATCAATTGAACCCCTTGTTTGTATAGCGCATTAAAGGCTGTCCTGATCAGTCCATCCTTAAGTGTGTCATCCTGGTCTGCCATCAGGCAGTCCAAAAATGCGAAGTCTTGTTCATATAGTTGTGAAGATAAAAAACCTTTAATTTCAGATCCGTCCAGAATCATCCAAATAGGATGCTTTTCGTCCAATATAAAGGGTTCTAAAACGTTATGCTCATTCAGATAGTTCATAAAGGCATCATAATAAGGAGGAGTTAATTTTTTTATTAATATCACTTTGACATCCCTGCCTCTTCTTTTAATCTTTCCACTTCTTCTTGCTTAAGATATCGATATTCACCTGGATTCAAGGTGCCGAGGACCAAGGATCCAACAGAAACTCTTTTTAGATAAACAACATGATGCTCAACAGCTTCAAGCATTTTTCGAACCTGGCGATTACGTCCTTCTTTGATTCCGATCTCCAACAGCGTTCTGTTTTTACCAGGGTATGTCTTAAGGCTAAGCACTTTTGCCTGTCTAGTTTTCTTGCCGTCGATCACCAAGCCGTTACGTAGTTGCCGGAGGGTTTCCTGGGAAACTTCTCCCTGCACCAGTGCATGGTAGACTTTTTCGATGCTATGGCTGGGATGCATGAGCCTTTGAGCCAACTCTCCGTCGTTTGTCAGCAACAATAATCCGGTGGTATGAAAGTCCAATCTCCCCACTGGATATACTCTTTCCTGAACAGAAATTAAATCCAGGACAGACTTTCGGTTAAACTGATCTTTTACTGTAGTGACAGTCTGCTTTGGTTTGTTCATTATCAGGTATACTTTCTTTTCCGGATCGGATAAAGGTTCTCCTCGAAAGGTGATTTGGTCTTGCTGTGGGTCTATTTTATAACCCATTTCAGTAATAATATTTCCATTGACTGCAACTTCACCATTTTCAATGTAGGATTCGCATTTTCTTCTGGAACCAACGCCGCATAGAGCAAGGTATTTTTGTAATCTCAAGGTAGCAGCTCCTTTACGGGTAAATACGGTTCAGTGTTCTGGCGAAAGGAATGGTTTGTCGAATATGTTCCACTCCGCAAATCCAGGCAACCGTTCGCTCCAGTCCCATACCAAATCCGGAATGAGGTACTGAACCATATTTTCTTAATTCAATATACCATTGATAGGCTTCCTGCGGCAGATCTTCTTCTTTCATTTTCTGGAGCAACAGATCAAGATCATGAATACGCTGAGAACCGCCAATGAGTTCACCATAGCCTTCCGGAGCGATCAGGTCTGCTCCTAAAATCACATTGGGATCTTCAGGGCAAGGTTCCATGTAAAAGGGTTTCATATTGGCTGGGAAATGAGTAATAAAAACTGGCTTTTCATACTGGTCGGCAATATAGGTTTCATGTGGAGCTCCGAAATCATCGCCCCATTCAAATTCAAAATCTGCTTTTTGAAGCATGGTTACTGCATCCGTATAGGTAATTCGAGGAAAGGGGGGCTCAACTTTTTGGAGAAAAGTAGTATCTCTTTCTAAAACCGACAATTCATGCTTCCGGTTCTTCAAAACGGTTTTAACGATGTGCGTAATCAGGTTTTCCTGAACTTCCAAATTGCCGTCAAAGTCTACAAAAGCCATTTCTGGTTCTACCATCCAGAATTCATTCAAATGCTTTCGGGTCTTTGATTTCTCCGCCCGGAAAGTGGGTCCAAAGCTGTAAACTTTACCAAAAGCCATTGCCGCCGCTTCGGCGTATAGCTGACCAGTTTGTGACAGGTACGCTTGTTCACCAAAATAGTCAATTTCAAATAATTCGGTGGTTCCCTCACAACTTGTAGGTGTAATGACAGGTGGTTCCACCAGGACAAATCCATTTTCGTGGAAATGGTTCCGAATGGCCAGGTTGATTTCATCTCGAATGCGAAGAATCGCATTTTGCTTAGGCGTTCTCATCCAAAGATGCCTATAATCCATCAGAAAATCCGTTCCATGCTCCTTTAAAGAAATGGGATAACCTTCTTCTGCCTGTGTCTCTAATTCAACATGACTGACCAGCAGCTCATATCCCAGTTTAGATCGATCGTCCTTTTGCACTACGCCGGTTGCATAGAGTGATGATTCCTGGGTTAAATCTTTACAAAGTTGAAACACGTCTGGTGCAACTTCCTTTTTCACCACAACGCCCTGAATAAAACCGCTGCCGTCACGAATTTGCAGAAAAACAATTTTTCCGCTGGATCGTTTATTGTAGAGCCAGCCACCCAGTGTTACCTTCTGTCCTTCGTAATGGCTGATTTTCTCGATTGATACACATTCTCTCACAAAAATCCCTCCAGTTTGCTTTATTGATCCCATTTCCACTATACTTTCAAATCGGTTTTTTCTCTTTTTATTTGATCATGCTCTTTTAATACTGGATAAATATATTCTTTCAACAATTGGGTAACCTGCTCGGAAGCCCGTCCCACATACTGTGCCGGATCTAAAATACCTGCCAGCTCTTTTTCTGTCAAATCAAAAGAAACATCTTCAAGGATGCGTTTTAACAGATCATTTTCTTCTCCTTCTTCTTTTACCATTCTGGAGGCCTCCATGGAATGCAGGCGAATTTTTTCATGCAGCTCCTGACGGTCACCACCCTTTTTGACTGCCTCCATTAAGATGTTTTCTGTCAGCATAAAGGGAAGTTCCTGTTCAATATGTTTTTCTATCATTTTTTTATAAACAACCAGCCCGTCAAACACATTAATAGCAATATCCAGGATGGCATCTGTTGCAAGAAAAGCTTCAGGTATGGTTAACCGTTTGTTGGCAGAGTCATCCAAGGTTCTTTCAAACCATTGAGCAGACTGGGTCATTGCTGTGTTTTGAGTTAAATTGATGACATAACGGGAAAGGGCTGCAATCCTTTCACTTCTCATGGGATTCCTTTTATAAGCCATGGCGGAAGAGCCCACTTGATTCTTTTCAAAAGGTTCTTCAATTTCTTTTAGGTGTTGTAACAAACGCAAGTCATTGGTAATTTTGTGAAGAGACTGAGCAAGTCCGCTTAAGGTGCTGACAGCTTCATAATCAATTTTTCGGGTGTAGGTCTGGCCGGTCACTGGCAGTCGGGCTGAGAAACCCATGCGTTGAGCCACTTTTTGATCTAATGCTTCAACCTTATGCTGGTCATGATTAAATAATTTAAGAAAACTGGCCTGAGTCCCGGTCGTTCCTTTCACTCCTCTGAACTTCATTCTTTGGAGCTGGTATTGCAGGTTCTCAAAATCCATCAGAATGTCATAAAGCCAAAGAGCACCTCTTTTACCGACGGTTGTTAATTGAGCCGGCTGAAAATGGGTGAATGCAAGGGTAGGAAGGTCTTTATATTGATCACAAAATTCAGCCATGGCCTCCATTAAAATCAATGTTTTATTGTGTATGAGCTGAAGTCCTTTTTTTATTTGAACAAGATCTGTATTATCTCCAACATAAGCACTGGTGGCACCTAAATGAATAATAGGTTTTGCTTTTGGACACTGGAGTCCATAAGCATGTACATGAGCCATGACATCATGCCGAATTTCCTTTTCTTTTTTCTGTGCTTCGTCATAGTTGATAGTTTCCTGATAGCGTTTTAACTCGTCAATTTGTTCATCTGTTATCTCCAGGCCCAATTCTTGCTGAGATTCAGCCAGGGCAATCCAAAGCTGTCGCCAGGTGGTGAATTTAAAGTCATTTGAAAACAGATAAAGCATTTCGTCGCTGGCGTAACGTTGAACCAGCGGATTTTGATAAACATCGGTTCCTGAGGTCATCACAATCTCCTTTCAAGGTGGTTGATTGAATGTTGAATGATTTTACGAACGGATTCCTTCGTTACGGCACATTCACCAATATGGCTATTCCGAATGCCGGTTGCGGGGGGGGCATGAAAGTCGGAGCCTCCTGTAATGAGTAAATGGTTCTTCTCTGCAATAGAAAGATAACGCTGGATTTCTGCATCCGTATGAGTGGGATAGTATACTTCGATGCCGGCCAGAGAGTCTCTAAGAATAACCGGTATGAGATCGTCATCCTTCATTAAACCTGGATGAGCCAGAACTGGCAGTCCTCCTGCCTGATGGATCAATTCGATGGCTTCCCGGGGAGACAGCTTGTAGCGGGGACAATAAGCCGGTGCATCACGATTTAAAAATCGATCAAAAGCTTCTTCCGTGGACTGAACAAAGCCTCTGTTCTTAAGAACTCTGGCAATATGAAGTCTGCCTGGATTTTCCAATTCCTTCAGGGCGTTGATATCCTCCAACGGAAGTGTGACACCTAACTGCTGAAGTTTATGGATCATCTTTTCCACCCGTTCCAACCGGGCATGGCTGATTTTTTGCACGGTGGCTAAAAAGGACTGGTGTTGCCAGTCGACTCCATATCCCAATAGATGCACTTCCGCTTTTCGATATTCGGCACTCAACTCAATTCCAGGCACAAAGGTAAATCCGTCAATGGTATCGGCTTCGCTGTGTGCTTCATCTAGTCCGGAGATGGAATCGTGATCTGTGAGAGCGATGCCTGACAGTCCATGTTCATAGGCGTACCGCACTAGCTTCTTCGGTGAAAAAATTCCATCAGAGGCATTGGAATGAGTATGTAAATCAATTCTTGGCTTCGATTCATCCATTGGATTAATTGGCATCCACCTTCTTTCCACATCACTATCAACATTATAGTTGAATAGCAATACACCCGTCAAATCTGAAAAGTAAATAAAATCAAAAAAGTCTGCACTCGATTCAGTGCAGACAGATTAAAAAAAATAACTTTTACCGTGGCTCGACAATCAGCTTGATGGCTGTTCTTTCTTCTCCATCAATCTCGATGTCGGCAAAGGCGGGTACACAAATCAGATCAAGGCCACTTGGTGCTACGAAGCCTCTGGCAATGGCAACGGCTTTAACAGCCTGATTTAAAGCACCTGCACCAATGGCCTGCATTTCTGCAGAACCATTTTCTCTTAAGACACCGGCTAAAGCTCCTGCAACAGAATTTGGATTGGATTTAGACGATACTTTTAATACTTCCATGTTTGCTTTGCCCCCTTTAATTTAAATTGCTGAATATGCATGTTTTTTTCTATACTATCTATACATTAGATATATTCGATGAGAAATCGTAATATCCTTCTTTTTTGCAAAATTAATTTACTAAATTTTTGACAATCTTTTAATAAATATGATGCTCAGGTAAAGAAGTTCTGAATACTGCTTAATATAGAAAACAGCCTCCCTCTGATCAGGAAAGCTGTTTTTTTTCATCATATTTTTTTATTTGGCATACTCCACTGCTCTTGTTTCTCTGATTACGCTAATCTTAATCTGACCTGGGTATTCCAGTTCGGATTCAATTTTCTTCGTCAAATCCCGAGCCAGCATTACAATTTCAGTATCCGAGTAAGATTCTGGTTTTACCAGAATGCGTATTTCCCTTCCTGCTTGAATGGCAAAGGATTTTTCAACTCCGTCATAGTCGTTTGCTATTTGTTCCAATTTTTCAAGTCGCTTAATGTAAGATTCCAGCGTTTCTCTGCGGGCTCCTGGACGCGCTGCGGAAATAGCGTCAGCGGCGGTAACCAGTACTGCTTCGATGCTTTGAGGTTCATAATCACCATGGTGAGTAGACATTGCATGGATAACGTCCTTCGATTCCTTGTACTTTCTCAGCAATTCCATTCCAATTTCAATGTGAGTTCCCTCAATTTCATGGTCTACTGCCTTACCAATATCATGGAATAAACCGGCTCTTCTTGCTACTTTGAAGTCAGCTCCGAGCTCTTCCGCCATGATACCGGATAAATGAGAGACTTCCAGGGCATGTTTCAACACACTTTGTCCGTAACTGGTGCGATATTTGAGTCGACCCAGCAACTTGATTAGCTCAGGATGAACATTGTGCACACCAGCATCAAAGGTAGCTTGCTCACCTTCGTCTTTGATCATGGTTTCAATTTCACGTTTTGCTTTATCCACCATTTCTTCAATGCGGGCTGGATGGATACGACCGTCGACGATCAGTTTTTCGAGGGCAATTCTTGCCGTTTCTCTTCTTATGGGATCAAATCCGGACAGAATTACCGCTTCTGGCGTATCATCAATGATTAAGTCAATTCCCGTTAATGTTTCAAGTGCCCTGATATTGCGTCCTTCTCTACCAATGATACGACCTTTCATTTCATCGTTTGGCAGTTGAACAACAGAAACCGTTGTCTCTGCAACATGATCAGCAGCACATTTTTGAATGGTGTAGGAAACAATTTCTTTCGCACGCTTTTCTGCCTCTTCTTTTGCTTTTGATTCCATTTCCTTAATCATCATGGCAGTTTCGACACGAATTTCCTTTTCCACGTCTCGTAGCAACAGGGTTTTTGCTTCCTCACCGGTCAAACCGGATAGTTCCTCCAGCTTTTCCTTTTCCTGATCCCGTAACTTCTCAATTTCAATTTCTTTTTCTTCAAGGTCAAGCAATTTTTTAGACAGTTTCTCTTCTTTCTTTTCCAGATTATCTGATTTTTTGTCCAACGTTTCTTCTTTTTGCATTAACCTTTTTTCAATTTTTTGTAGCTCGTTGCGCCTTTCCCTGCTTTCTCTTTCGAACTCACTGCGAAGTTTATGAACTTCTTCTTTGGCTTCAATCAAAAGCTCTTTCTTAGTTGTTTCAACATCTTTTTCAGCTTCTTCAACAATCTTTTTAGCCAACTCTTCTGCTGCGTTTAGTTTTCCTTCAGCAATGTTTTTTCGAATTAAATAGCCGACAAGGCATCCTGCAACGGCAACGACTACAAATAATAGTATCATAATGCCAGTATTGATATGCGGACACCTCCCTTATTAAGTTTTTATTGATGCAGTTTTGTTACCAAATCACTTATGGAACCCAAAAAAAACATATATGCTCACAATAAACTTTAAACTATGACTATTTCATTCTATCTTTTTTTTTATCAAGTGTCAAGAAAAGCATTCCAGCAGTTATTATTGAAACAGCAGTACTTAAGCATATAAGAAACTCCGGGAAAAAATGCTGGCGTTTCGCCCTTTATCAAGTAATCGCTTATTCCTGTTCAGCTGCTTCTTCTTGCCGTTCAGCCGAAACGGCTTGATTTTTTTTAGGAAGTTCATGGTGCTCCCGAATTTTATTGTCAATTTCTAAAAACAGATCCGGGTTTTCTTTCAGGAACTGCTTTGCTGCTTCGCGACCCTGTCCTAAACGTGTATCACCATAGCTATACCAGGCACCGGATTTCTTGACGATATCAAGATTGCTGGCCACATCTAGTACATCCCCATGGCTTGAAATTCCCTCACCATACATAATATCAAATTCTGCGATTTTGAAGGGTGGAGCTACTTTATTCTTAACCACTTTAACCCGGGTTCGATTTCCGAGAATATCGTTGCCCTGCTTAATGCTTTCAATTCGTCTCACATCCAACCTTACGGAGGCATAGAATTTAAGTGCTCGTCCACCCGGTGTTGTTTCAGGGTTTCCAAACATCACGCCAATTTTTTCGCGAAGCTGGTTGATGAAAATGGTTGTGGTTTTTGACTTATTAACAGAGCCGGCCAGTTTACGAAGGGCCTGAGACATCATCCGTGCCTGAAGGCCGACGTGACTGTCGCCCATTTCGCCCTCAATTTCTGCCCGGGGTACCAATGCAGCTACGGAGTCTATTACAATCACATCAATGGCACCACTTCGCACCAGAGCTTCCGCGATTTCCAGCGCCTGTTCTCCGGTATCCGGTTGAGAAACAATTAAATTCTCAACGTCAACGCCTAAATTTGCTGCGTAGGTGGGGTCCAAAGCATGCTCGGCGTCAATAAAAGCGGCTGAACCGCCGTTTTTTTGGGCTTCAGCAATAACGTGAAGCGCCAGGGTTGTTTTACCTGAGGATTCAGGGCCGAATATTTCAACCACACGCCCTCTTGGTACGCCGCCCAGACCTAATGCAACGTCTAAATCGATGGATCCTGTTGAGATAGTTGCAAGTTTAACTTTTGCTTCTTCCCCTAATTTCATGACAGAACCTTTGCCGAACTGTTTTTCAATTTGATTGATTGCTGATTCTAATGCTTTTGACTTATCCATTGTTTTTCCAGCCAATGCTGGATCACCACCCTTTTTTAGATTAGTTTTGTTACTCTTTGGTCAGCATATGCATATTTAATCTTAAATAATCAACACCGGAAATAACTGTAAAGACTACTGCTAATAGTACCATTATTTGGTCAAAAGGGAATCCGATGTATGAAAACGGAAAATTATTCATGAGGATTGCTACAATCGCCACAATTTGCGTAATGGTTTTTGCTTTTCCCCACCAGCTTGCTGCAATGACAATACCTTCAGAGGCTGCAACTGCTCGCAAAACACTAATGGTAAACTCGCGGGAAATAATAATGACCACAACCCAGGCTGATAGTTCTCCCATTTGTACCAAAGAAATAAGTGCGGCGGATACCAACAGCTTATCAGCCAGGGGATCAATGAATTTACCTAAAGTTGTTACTTGATTTCGCTTGCGGGCAATATAACCATCCAATGTATCCGTTAAAGCAGCTAAAATAAAGATAAAAGCAGCGATGGGAACACCATATGGAATTTTGTTTAAGAGAAAAATCATGAATACAGGTATCATGAAAATTCTAAGGATGGTTAATTTATTTGCCAGGTTAAGTTTCATTGATTGCCTCTCCCATCAGATCGTATTCCAGGGCACCTGTTATCTTAACAGGGAGAATTTCGCCTGGAGCGATCAGATTTTTGCTGGTAAAGTAAACAGCCCCGTCTATTTCCGGTGCATCCTGTTCGGTCCTGCCCGCATACTCATGGAAATTTTCGGATTCAGACAGGCACTCTTCCACCAATACATGTTTGATGCTTCCTATATGTTTTTGCTGAATTTCTGCAGAAATTCTCTGTTGCAACTGCATAACAGACTCTTTGCGGCTTTTTTTAACGGAAGCTTCTATTTGATTTTCCATTTCTGCAGCCGGAGTTCCCTCTTCCTGTGAATACTCAAAAACCCCCAGTTTATCAAATTGCATCTCCTGGACAAAGTTTTTTAGACCTTGAAAATCTTCTTCGGTTTCTCCAGGAAAACCTACAATGAGTGTGGTACGAAGAACGATGTTTGGAATTTCTCGCCGCAATTTTTCTACCAGCTGAAGGATAGTATCATTTCGCGCAGATCGGTTCATTTTTTTCAGAATAGAATCTTCTGAATGTTGAATTGGAATATCTAAATAACGGCATATTTTTTTGCTTGTTTTCATTACATCGATCAGCTCATCCGTAATGCGTTCCGGATAGCAGTATAGCAAACGAATCCAACGCAGTTCTTCAATCTCTTCCATTTCCTTTAATAATGTGGGCAATTTAAACTCCTGATAGAGGTCAATGCCGTAAGCAGTCGTATCCTGGGCAATAAGCACCACTTCCTTAACGCCGGATGCCGTCAGTTCCCGAACTTCACGAAGTATGGCTTCTATCTCCCGGCTTCTGTAAGAACCTCTCAGCTGAGGAATAATACAATAGGTGCAATGATTATCACAGCCGTCTGCAATTTTAACATAGGCCATGTAATCCGGTGTTGTTCGATATCGGCCTACACTTTCATTATAAGCTTGATTTATATTGCCTGTTCGAACGGTCTTTACTTCCTGTGTTGTTTCTTCGATGAGCTCCACGATTTCTTCATACCTGCCAGTGCCAAGCAGTGCATCTATTTCAGGCATTTCATCCATTAAATCATTTTTATAGCGTTCAGCAAGGCAACCGGTGACAATTAATTTTTTTAACTGATTTTCTTTATACCGAGCTGTTGCCAGAATATGCTGAATGGATTCTTCTTTTGCACTGTCAATAAATCCACAGGTATTAACAACGGCTATTTCAGCCAGCTCAATTTCATTCGTAATGGTATAATTGTTTTTCTGCAATAAGCCCATCATGACTTCTGCATCAATCTGGTTTTTGGAGCAACCAAGTGATTCAAAATAGATTCTCTTACTCATAAATTCTGGAGCCTTCTTTCATTTTGTAGAATTGATGCAGCTGTTCCAGCGCCTCCTCCATTGTATCATATGTGATATTTAATTCATATGAATACTTTTGAATTGAGTGCTGGTAAAGTGGATCATAATAATCCTTTGTCAGTTCCAAAATAATTTTCTCAAACCGACCATGATGAAGGTCGTCTGTATATTCGAGAATTTTTTCGTTTCCAAGCAACTGTTTCAGATCTGATAACGCTTTTTTTAGTTCTTCGATTCTCTCGCTCATTTCGTCTGCATATTCGTCAATGAGATTTGCAACTCTCATTTCCAGAGATGTATCAATTAAAACATGAGATCCATTCATCATTTGCTGATGAATGGGCTTGGGGACAATGACATTTCCAATGCGTTGGCTTTCGCTCTCAATAAACAGATACCTTGAGTTGCTTCTATACAATGCATTCAATAGCTTGGATTCAAATTGTTTTTGTGTGATTCGTTCATTCGGGTGTCCGATAAATCCAAAAACAGATCCACTGTTTTGGGCCATTTTTTCAAGGTTAATGTATGGGATTCCCTGGCCAGCAAGCTTTTCCAGAAGAATCGTTTTTCCTACTCCAGTATATCCATGAAGCACAATGAATTGATGTTGAGATTCAATTTTGTCAAAGTAATCCAGGGTATACTTGCGGTAGGACTTATATCCGCCTTTCAGCTGATAAACCTGTATTTCCATTTGGTTGCACAAATGAACCAGAGGACCACTGCGATGTCCACCCCGGGAACAGAACAGCACTACCTTATTATACCGATTGGTATAATCCTTGATTTGTTTCAGCATGGATGCCAGTTTAGGGGAAACCTTTTGAATGCCGATTATCTTTGCTTCTGCAGCACTTTTTTGTTTATAGATGGTGCCAATCATTTCCCGCTCTTCATCGTCCAGAATGGGTAGATTAACAGACCCATGAATGGTTCCTTGACGATACTCGCCTGGTGACCGAAGGTCAATATAAAAACAAGAGGCGTCTTCAATTGCCTGATCTATTATTATCGTATACATACGAGGATCCCTTTCACTGGCTTCACGAGTCTTCCTGCGTATCCGATGATGGAAGGGTTCGTTGAATTACTTTTCTGGGCTTTGTTCCTTCATTGGGACCAACGTAGCCTTGTTTTTCCAATTCATCAATAATTCGGGCTGCTCGATTATAGCCAATTTTAAATTTTCGTTGCAAGGTGGAAATGGATATTTGCTGCTGTTCGTATGCTAGCCGGAGTGCATCATTAAACAGGTCATCCGCTGACGAATGAATTTCTTCCGATGGCTGGTTTTCAATTTGTTCCATTACTTCTTCTTCGTACTCCGGTTCACACTGCGTTTTTAAGAACTGTACAACTTTTTTTACTTCATCATCCGTTACAAAGGCACCCTGAATACGTGTTGATTTGCTGGCACCAACGGGATGAAACAACATATCACCTTTACCCAGAAGTTTTTCAGCGCCGCCCATATCAAGAATCGTTCTGGAATCCACCTGGGAAGCTACGGAGAAAGCTAATCTGGTTGGAATATTGGCTTTAATAATACCGGTGATGACATCCACGGAAGGTCTCTGGGTGGCAATAATCAGATGAATACCGGCAGCTCTTGCCATTTGTGCCAAGCGACAAATATAGTCTTCCACTTCTTTTGCGGCAGCCAGCATTAAATCAGCTAATTCATCAATAATGATCACAATGTGCGGCAAGCGGCTGTCTTTCATTTTTACATTAAAACTTGCGATATCACGTGCCCCGGCATCCGCAAATTTTTGGTATCGCTCTTCCATTTCTGTAACTGCCCATCTCAAAGCACCAGTGGCTTTCTTAGGATCGGTTACCACTGGAATCAATAAATGCGGGGTGCCGTTATAGACATTTAGTTCAACCACTTTAGGATCAAT
>SLLE01000061.1 GCA_007134225.1 Tindallia sp. | reverse complement strand
GTACTGGTCTATATACTTCATATACTTTCCAAAGTTATCGATGGTTTTAGGTATTGACCGGTAGATTATTTCCGAGTCAATGGATTCATACTGATGAACCAGCCGGTTACGCATCCCGGTATAAGGTGCCATCGAAACAGCAAATTCTACCGGCAACACATCCGCCTCACCCAGCTCGATGAAGCTGTTAAAATAATCTCTTGATGCTGGTTGCTTCAGATGCGCTAAAATCAAATTGTTAATATCAACGGCCAAATCAACAATAAGCTGAATGAGTCGTTCTATCGCATATCGTTTCAAAGAATCATTCTGATACTCTTCATAAGATAATTGACCAACCACTTCCAGTTCATTTATATATTTTTTCATTATATGCAGTTTTTCCATCACCAAATATAACTGATCACCCATTTTCGCCCTCCTTACAATACTTACATTTCCCGGATTTGCCTGGAAATTTCCGCTGCTCGGCGATCCAGCATTGGCTTCATTTCCTGAAAGAGCTTAAATGCTTTGCTTTGAAAACGCACAAAAGCATACTGTTTTTGGTAAAGAACCTTTCCGTTGGAAGCCACTTCTTTTTTCAAAAGAATCGGTGCTTTCCGCAGATTAATCAGGTCAATTTTATCTCGTCGAAAATACTGAATAATTTCGATCAACAGAGCTTCTTCTGTTGCATAGTCCATTTCTCTTTTTGCATAAAAGGCAACGTCAATATCACTTTCTTCCGTGAATCGTTGCGTTCCATAAGAGCCAAAAGTCACAATAAATTCCAGATCGTAACGCTCCCCAATTTCTTTTATATTTTTTGTCATTTTCATCATGTATCATCACCCAACATTAGTATAACACAGTTTCTGGCACCACATCACTTTCGCACCTACTCGTCCTCCAGCAAAAAATCCACAATGTTTTTATGGATAATACCGTTTCTGGAACGATTGATGCGATCCATGGAAATGACCATTTTCGGATGATTGTCATCAATTGCCTCCAGTACAGAGAACTCTCTTTCAATGGTTGTTTCTTCTGCCAGCAGGTACGTAACCTGAATATAGGTTTTTGATTCTCCATCAATGACGATAAAGTCCACTTCCCGATCATCCAGTTTTCCGGTGTAGATTTCATACCCTCTTCTTCTTAACTCCAGGTAAACAATATTTTCCAGGACTTGCCCAATATCCTTCTCATTATCAAAAAACAGATTCCGGATACCAACATCGTTGATGAAGTATTTCTCATTGGTTTTCATCAATTCTTTACCCCTTATATTGTATCGGGGAACCCCATAAATCAAATATGCATTTTTGGCCGCTTCAATGTATTGATAAATCGTCTCCCTGGATAACTTACGCCCTTCGTTTTTTAAGTACCGGGTAATGGTTCCAGCAGAAAAGATCTGCGAGACATTATTCATCAGATAGAGCATAAACTGTTTAAACAGGTTGACATCGCGAATTCTGTTTCTTTCAACAATGTCACGGAATAAAATGGATTGATACATATCCAGCAGGTAGTTTTTGGCAGTCCTTTCAGAATCAAACTGAAAAATACCCGGAAGCCCACCCATGGTGATATACTCCAAAAACCCTTCATCAAAAGATTCTCCCTGATGATAAAGCTCTCCAAAGGAAAAAGGATATACCTCGATAGTATAAAACCTTCCTGTCAGATACGTAGCCAATTCTCCTGAAAGCAGTTTAGAGTTCGATCCGGTGATAAATATTTCAGCCTGTCCCTTTGCATTTAAGGAATTTACCACTTTTTCAAACCCATCTACTTCCTGGACTTCATCTAAAAAAACATAATACTTCTTATCATCCGTCATTTTATCCTCAATGTATTTGTTCAGTGCCTTATAATCCTTAAGTGCCTCAAATTCCATCCATTCGAAATTAACACTGATCATTTGATCAGGCATAATCCCTTCAGAAAGCAACTCTTCCTGAATCTGCAAAAGTAACGTCGATTTACCAACACGACGCATACCCAGCAAAACTTTTATGACCTGCTTTCCCAGTACGGATCTGATTTCTTTCATGTATTTTTCACGTTTTAAGATCATTCGTACCACCCCAACACCATAATATCTCGAATTTGTCTTTTGTGCAAGTCTTATAATTTATATTTTGATTTTTTGTCTTTTTAAATAGACTTATTTCTATTTGCCCTGGGGTGAGTCACCACCCTTCCCGGTACTCGTCCTGCGGAATTTCGGAGAAATCACACCACTTCAACTTCCAACATATTCACCAGTTGCTTGCAAGCATCCATTGCCTGACGGAATGAAATGTCTCTTGCGTAGTTATTTGCTTTCGTATATGTATTCCATCTGTTCTCCATTAGAGAGTTTTCTTCAATCCGGGTTATGGCATTATTCAGTTCATCTGCGTTCACTGGTGTCTGCCTGTATTTAAATGTATTTCTACAAGCATCACTTAACTTATCCTTATCAATTTCTCCAAGACGCAACTTCATGAGAATAAATACATCATAAAAATCTTTACTTCTGCTGTTGGCAATATCTCTCACAAATATGGTGTGCAGTTTTTCCGCCAGTATGGTTTCCAGATTGTAACATAATAATGGTATTTTCCTATCATCAAATAAGGCTTTATATTCATACGATATGGGGGCCGGGGTAACGGGGTCTCCTGTGGCAATATCCAATGGTATGACTTGTTTAACGTTCTCCAGCTGGCACAGAATTTTTATTCGAAAGCCGCCATATTCATCTTGTTCTCTAATGGGTTCAATACTTTCGACTTTGCACACAACACCATCTTCAATGTTCTCATCAAGTATTTCATCGAATAGCTGCCTAAGCGGTTCCTGCTCCATGGTGTAGTTTTTAAGCAACACGTCCATATCAACAGTTGTTCTTTGAGAGATCCCAATGATATTAGAAAGAATAAAGCCACCCTTAAAAATAAATTGTTCTGTCTGAGAAGATGCAATTCTTTTCAAAACCGCTTCAAGAAAAAAATACACCAGCGCCGTATTAAAGCTCAGGTTGTTCTCACCCGCAATCCGATGGACAAGAAATGTCATTTTCTGTTTATTCATAGTAGACCTCCATCAGCTTTTGCACATCTTCAGTAATCCCCATCTTTTTTGCATAGTTAAACAGTACCATCATTCTTTTATCTGTGCTTTTTCCATACATCTTCACAGTTTGTGCAAAAAGTTCTGATGACACTTTCTCTCTGTTATAAATCAAATCACAGAGTATGCGTTCCATATTATAAGCTCGGACAATGTTTCCAAAGTTTGTTTTGACCTCAGTGATCCCCAGTTCATAAATCTCCCTATTAACATAATGAACAGTCACACTATTAGGCAGTCGATGAGGATTGTACCCTTTGTAAACGGTCACATCAAAAGATTGGGGTATTTGGTCTGTTTTGCCCTGCAGAAAAAGGGCTGAGAGGTAAGAATATATACATTTAGTATGAGTCATTTGAAAAAAATAAAACTCATCATAGTCTCCAGTCTCATCAATATAAATGCCTCTCCCAACTTTGGTCAGAGTTCCGTCCTGCTCCATTCTGTGGAGGTATATACTTGGAATAGCATTGTTTTTGCACCATGACGCTGTTACAATGCCATGGTTTTCTTTAAGATAACGCAGAATTTGTTCTCTGTACTTCATTTCATCACCTTTTTCAATTATGTTGCTTTCGTGCGTATAGTTTATCATTTTGTAAGCACAAATGCAACATTGTACTACCTGCCAGTTCTCTTGGTGAAACGCATACAGCATAAGCATGGTTCAAAAACTGTCCACATACAGGAAATTTTCAGAAGCCAACTTGGTTTTTCCGCACAGATGGCGGGCGATTTCCTCTTCCAATGCGATTATATGGACTATAAGCTCCTTTTCAACGCTCCATTATTACTTCAATAAAGGACGAATCGCCCCTGTCCCGACTCGTCCTTTTTCAATCTCTTTCTGAAGAACCAGCCGGTTACGCATCCTGGTACAAGGCGCCAAAGAACCTTTCCGTTGGAAGCCAATTCTTTTTTCAAAAGAATCGATGCTTTCCTCAGATTAATCAGGTCAATCTTATCCCGTCGAAAATACTGAATAATTTCGATCAACAGAGCTTCTTCTGTTGCATAATCCATTTCTCTTTTTGCATAAAAGGCAACGTCAATATCACTTTCTTCCGAGAATCGCTGCATTCCATAAGAACCAAAAGTCGCAATAAATTCCAGATCGTAACGCTCCCCAATTTCATATGCCCAGTAGTATTCGAGGAAAAAACATAAAGAACTATCAGAAGCCCACATTACTGATCGCAGCGGAAAAGGATGAGTCGCCCACGTCCCCCGTCTTTCCTGAGCAGGAAATCAGGTGGGATTTAGATTGAAATTATAATTATTCCGTGTGACAATGTAACCGTAAGGATTATTCTCATAAGATGAATGATGTGCAGTAATTAAGAGAGAATACAGCTAACGAGGGGAGGGATAAAGTGTTCGCTGAAATCAACTCTGGGTGGACTATTATGTTCGTTTTTATTGGTGGGTTTATAATTCAACTTGTTATCCAAAAGAACGTTGATGATGAAAAAAGAAGAAGGCGATTTATAACTTTAGTTTACTTGGTTATGACAATAATCTTTTTAACGTTTGCACTTTTAGCATATTTAAGCAGATAATCTTTATTATACGTCTTAAAGTGATCGCACGTTTGCTAATGCATAAATATTTTGCTTAAGTCAACGGCATATTTCCACAGTGCCAAGCGAAAACAACCCTCCAGGGTTTTATATAACTCAAAACTGTTCAGTATCATTCAAGTAAACAGGATTCGGATAAACCTATAGGAGGCGGTTCAATAAATGTACTTGGATACAAGAGAAGGTGCAGTGTACTACGAGGTCCACGGTTCCGAAGATTTGCCGGTCATCGTTTTTACTCACGGTGCAGGCCTTAACAGCCGTGCCTTTGATGCCCAGATAGCCGCGCTGAAGAATAACTACTGTATTATCGTCTGGGATATGCCCGGCCACGGCCGGTCTTACAAGCTGGATGCTCCCTTAAATTTTGCAGGGCAGTGCGATATTATCATCGGGATCATGGACAAACATTATTTCCAACAAGCTGTCCTGGCAGGCCATTCCCTGGGCAGCTGGGTCAGTCAGCACTGTGCACATAAATATCCCCAACGGGTAAAGGCAATCATAAGCATCGCCGGCACTCCTCTGAACAAGCCATTTGGCAAACTGTTTATCTGGTTTTTTAAGTTTTATAACGAGTTCGCAAGGCTGATTCCCGAAAAAAGCCTTTATCGGACAGTAGCCCGGCAAAAAGCCTTTACACCCGAAGCCCAGAACTTTTATGAAAAGTCCCTGACCGAGATTGGGTTCAGACAGAATTACCTGATTAATAAAGGCATGATAGCCGCCAACGGAACAATTGCCGATCCCCCAACCCAACCAGTGCTTATGATCCACGGAGAGCACGAAAACCCGAAACAGACAGCAAAAATAAATGCCCGTTGGCATGCAGACACCCCGG
>SLLE01000035.1 GCA_007134225.1 Tindallia sp. | reverse complement strand
TGCCGATTGAAGCACCTCTTCGTCTCCGATCATCTCAAGAATTCGTCCCTTTTCACTGGTTAGCACTACCACAAAGCTATTACCCTGAACACTTTTATAAAGGGTTTTCATAATAGGCCTGGCTATATTAATGATGTTTTTCTTTTCCTCCAGCAATAATGACAGTTCATGTCTTTCTAAAACATCCTTGCATGCACCATCATAAGGGTCGACAGAAAAGTCCAAACTACGTTTCCATGAAGCGACAATTTCGTTACGCAGAAGCTCTTGAGGTGGCATCCCTGTTTCAACACAGATTTTCCAAGCTTCTCGAGCGGTATTGATCTCCGAAATAATCGATTGATATCGCATATGCTGCTCCTCCAAAATCTTATTCCACTTTGTATTTCGTAATATCCATTAACGTTCCCACCAATCGAAGCGGCTGATGATTCTGATTTCGTTCCACTATTTTTCCTTTTGCCTGAACCCATATATACTGTCCTTCTTTGTTCTGGATTCGATATTCATTGTAATATAAGCCTTTTTTTCCAAGAAGCGTCTCTTCCGTTACCTCTTTTACCCGCTGCTGGTCCTCCGGATGAATGCGCTGAAGGTATTTTTCCCGGTCATCCGTAAACTCCGTGGCTTCAAATCCAAGTAACGATTTGAATGTCCGCGTGAAATATAACTGATTATTCTTAACATTCCAGTCATAAATAATCAATCCAGTTCCTTCCACTGCATATTCCCAAAGTTCCTCATGCTGACGTGCGATTATTTCTTTTTTTTGAAGCTCCTCGTACTGATCTCTCAGTTCTTCCAGGGTTGCCGTCAATACTTCTTTCGTGTTTTCCAAATCTTCGCATGTCTGTTGAAGCTCTGCAACAGCTCTCCGGGTCTCCATTTCTTTGAATCCCATTTCTCCCAGCATTTCTGCCTGACTGCACAGGTATTCCATAATACTCTTGATTTTTTCCTCATTACAAACCGGTACCAGCCTGAGGGCTTCAATGTATTTTTTCTCATCAAATCCAAAGTCCTCTGCCTGTTGACGGAAAAATTTAACGTCGGGTTCCTGAAATAAAAACTGACCGGTATAAACATTTGCCACATGCTCTCCGCAGACAAAAACCCTTGTCGCAGCATCCATTAGCCCGTTCTCGCAATGATAAATCACATAGCTTTCACTGTTTTTTAATCGTTCATTAACTCTTCGATCACTAATGACACAACGCTTATTGGTTTCTGCGTTTTTTCGGTGAAAGTCAAGGCAGGCCGAACGCCATCCTGAAGCTGTCAAAACATTGCCTTCCAGATCTAAAACAGCCGTCAGAATTCCAGTTGCTTCATACAGCAAATCCAACATTTTTTGAACTTTTATCATATCCACCAGTTCGGAAAAATGATATCTCACGGATTACCCCCACTTCCAACCAATTTTTTGACTTTTGCGAAGAATACCCTTTTATGGAAGCATACCACATCCAGGTTCGGTTTTCTATTCAATTTTCTGATAACGGCCCAGTTTTCGTTCCAGCATTCCAGTCGTCATATACACACCAATAAAAACAAAGATCCCACCAGTCATCTGCACAACGGTTGCCGGGTCTCCCAATATGGTACTGATAAGTGCGGTAAAAACAGGCACCAAATTCAGAAAAATACCGGTACGTCCTGCACCAAGTGCCCGAACTCCCATATTCCAAAACATAAAAGAAAGCACTGATGGAAAAATGACAATATATGCAACTCCCATGGTAGTTTGTGTGCTCATCTGGCTAAAAGGAAGTCCTTCCAGTAATGCAAAAGGCGTCATAATAACCACTGCTATGCATGAAGAAATGGCAGTGGTGGTAATGGGTGGTATTTGAGGCAGTTTTTTTCCAAATATCGAATAGATGCTCCAAACAGAAATAGCAAGAAGCATCAATAAATCTCCGACATTATATTCAATGTCAAATAAATGAGTAATTCTGCCTCCGGTAATGACAATCATAACACCCAGCAGAGAAACCAGTATGCCCGATATTTGTATGCCAGAAATTTTTTCTTTCAGAAAAACAGCAGATAGAATCACTAAAAGACCAGGATTCAAGGCGGTAACGATAGAAGCGTTGATGGAGGATGTAAGGGTCAGCGCTGAATACAAAATGGTATTATACATGATAATACCAGTGATTCCCATGCCTATCAGTAATGTCCAGCCATTCACAGCCTTTTTCCATTGTGGTTTTTCAATGATATGTGCCAGCAATATCAGAAACCAGACTGCAAAGAGCCAGCGAAGATATGTAAGCATAAACGGACTCATTTCTTCCAGAATAAACTGGCTGACAATAAAATTTCCTGACCAGAATAAAGTACATAAAACGAGGAGTGTGATTGCTTTTGGGGGTTTCATGGATGTCGTTCTTCCTTTCAATTATTTTCCTGTTACTGCAAGAGAATAGACCCCGGTATCTTGGCC
Source organism: Tindallia sp. (assembly GCA_007134225.1). GTDB lineage: Bacteria > Bacillota > Clostridia > Peptostreptococcales > Tindalliaceae > Tindallia. The sequence continues at coordinate 3,143 of SLLE01000035.1, read as the reverse complement.
GGGGTCTGCTTTGTTATTCTAATGTAGATGCTAAATAGTTGATCATATCTTCCCTTGCAATAATACCGCAAAGTTTTCCTTTTCCATCCACCACTGGCACATGGTTTATTTTTTTCTTTTTCATAATCTTAGCTACTTCAATGCTGGACGTATCAAGTTTTACCGTCACTACTTTTTTCGACATTATTTTTTCCACAACCGTCTTCTCTAAAAGCTCAACACCTTTTTTATAATCGTAGATTTCTCCTGGATTTTCATAGGGTGAAATCCACCCGGACGAATCCAGCATGGGTACCACGTGCAATCTATCGGAATACTCAATCACATCACTTTCTGCCAGAATCCCCTCCAGGTTTTCGTCCATGTCGACTACTGGTAGTGCACTGATTTTATGGTCTGCGAAAATCAGCAAGGCTTCCTTTAACGTTGTTCCGACTGTTACACTAATCACTTTGGGGTTCATAACATCTTTAGCCAGTACTACTTTCATCAGAACACCTCCCTTTCAGCAATATCGTTGCCTGTTTTTCCTAATAGGTACCTTATCCTAAAAAATAATGCTACAATAAATTAACCTCCTGCCATGGCATGGAGAATTTTGATCCGGTCGCCATCAGACAGCTGGTAATCCGGAAGTCTGTTGCTTCCATTCACCACAATCAGATAGTTCTCATGATCAATATCAAGTTCGTGCAACAGATCCTGCACTGTTGCAGAGTCAGTTAGTTCAATCGTTTCTTCTTTTCTCTTGTTTGTCATCCATTTCACTTCAATTTTTTTCAATTCAGCCACCTGCCTTTAGTCAAATTCAAATAGGTGCCGCATTTCTTCTTCCGGAACATCAAATACGGTTTTGGAGTCAGGATTTTCCTCGATATAGAAAAATTCAGGCAATCGATCGTCGTTGTCACTAAAGCCGGCGCGCTGATTAAAATCTCGTTCCAGCAAAAGGGTTTTCTTGGCGATCGCTTGCAGTTCTTCGTAGGTACAGGGAACACCATGAATCGCTTCAGCCAAATTTCCAAGCCACTCTGGATTGTTAGCAAAAGCTCCGTTAATGAAAAGACAGGTTCCGATGCAGTCATGCATGGTATTGGTAATCTGAGCTTTCCGCGAAGCTTCCACCTGCCCTTTTGCACTGTGGTGTTCGATGGGCATCCGCACGGTCTGGCCTGCTGTATGGTCTGCACCCATAGTAGAAGTTGCATAGGTGACTCCCAACCCCTTAACTGCTCGTGGATCGTAAGCAGCCATAATCTGTCCTTTTACTGCTGGAATGCGCTTTACACCAAGCACTTGTCCGGTACGGACACCACCGGATGAGAGAATACGACCCAGCCAGGAATTTTCCTCTATTTCATCCATAAGCTTTAAGGCTCCTTGTCCATCTCCAAATGGGACCACTCCGGCCTCCATTGCCACAGCAATGGCTCCGCCCATGTCAATGGTATCAAGACCTAAGTTATTGCAACGATAATTCAGTTCTGCTATCGCATCCAAATCGCCGATCCCACAATTGGATCCTACCAGGCCGATGGTTTCATATTCCAGTGGCGCTACTACTTCTTTTCCCTTATCGTTCGGATAGGCATTGGAACACCGAATCACGCATCCGGGCATACAGGCATGAGTGGGATTTCCTTCTCCGCCACGCTGAGTAATCACTTCATGAAGCTTATTTCCATTAATTTCTTCAGCCAGGTCAAAGGATCCGCGGGAAAAATTTCTGGTCGGCAATGCACCCAGGTTATTGGTTATATCCACCATGCCAGCCGTACCATACTTGGTAAACCGGCCCAGCGCTTCGTTGCTCAGAATTTCCTTGTTCAGTTGGGAACGAATCTTTTTAAGGGCTGCCTTATCGGTAGTCTTCGGTCCTTTTGAATTGGTGTCATCCAACACAATCGCTTTGATGCCTTTGCTTCCCATCAAAGCCCCCAAACCACCACGTCCGCAATAACGTGACGGCCTTCCATCTTTGTCTGTATTCGCAATTCCGGAAGCCAGAGATCTCCGTTCTCCTGTTGGTCCGATCATTGAAATACCAACTTTATCCCCAAATTGCTGACGAAGCTTTTCCGCCGCAGGATAAACAGACATTTCCCGATACTCTTCCGCTGGAATCAACTCCATTTTTTCGTTTGAAATATGGAGAATTTGCAATGATCCGTCTTTCGGAAGTCCTTCAAGCACAATGGCTCGAATTCCCAATTTCCCCATTTTATAAGCAACATTGCCCCCTGCATTACTCTCTTTTATCGTGCCGGTTAATGGACTTTTTCCGCCAATGGATATACGATTACCGCAGGATATGGTTGTGCCGGCGTATAGACCTGATGCCAACACCAGTTTGTTGTTTTTACCAAATACATCACAGTTGGGATTCACTTCCTCCGCCAGCAGTTTACTGGTCAGTGCACGGCCGGCGAGAAGTACAGCATCTTTTGAAATCTCTTCTTCTTTTATTTCTCCGGTTCCAAGTTGAACGCGTATCAATTTGCTCATCATTATTCCTCCTCTGATCGCTTTTCACCAGTCAATAAATAATTCACCTTTGCAACGTTGCAGATTAACTCCAAGAGAAAGATCTTGGTATCAGTTTATCACTTAGTTTCATCAAACTCAAACACTTTTGAATCTTTTGTTGTCAAAAAACTCCGCAACTATAAATTTTTATATTGCGAATAATTTGTTTTTTCTGTATAATGAATTTGTCTTATTTTGTTTATCAAAGGAGGGGTTGGTTGGTAGCTAACTGAGGGGGATTTTTTAATGGTAATTTCTGCATTAATTATGATTAGCTTGTTCTGGTTTGCTGTTGCCCTGCTTAATTTAGGATATGGAGAACCCAAAGGTACTGGTTTTATCGCGATGGCTGTGGGTGTACTGACTGTGCTCTGCGGCTTTGCCGATGCAGCTATTATGGGTGATGTGTTGGGCGCCGGACTATTGTATTCGCATGGTCTTTTGTATATGTCCATCGCCTACGCCCTGCTGTTCGGTGTAGAAAACATGAAAACCATCGGTAATATCAGTTTGGTTGTCGCAATCATTTCAGCCATTTACGCAATTGTTAATTTTACTACCGGCGTTTATTACATTGCTTTTATGGCCGCTGGTTATGCAGTGCTCACCGTTGAAGT
>SLLE01000148.1 GCA_007134225.1 Tindallia sp. | reverse complement strand
TTCCTGATAGGTTGGCCATACTTTAACGATGTCTGCTGTTGAAGCGCCTGGTTTGATGAGTTTGATGGCATCATATAACCAGTCATAGGTTTTTTTGTAGACATATTTTTGCTGATCCGATGGTTTTCCACAGCAGAAACAGCGATAGTAACAGGTTTTATAGCCATTAAAGTCATTTACTACATCCAGGTAAACCATATCCCCCGGTCGAATCATCCGGTCTGTAAAATCATGAGGGTGTGGGAAAGCACGATCACCGCTGATGACGTTAACGTTGTGTACGTTTTCAGCACCCATTTCAATCAGTCTGCCTCTCATAACCGCGCAAACTTCTTTTTCAGTAACACCAGGTCGAATTGCCTCCATGACGTCATAGTAGGCACCGTCCACCATCGTTGCGGATATTTCCAATAATTCGATTTCTTCCTTGGTTTTAATCGTCTGTGCATCCTGCATGGTTTTCATACCATCTACGACATTCAATCCAAATTTCTGGAAAGCTTTCATCATTGGAACCGACATCATATCGACACCAAGTGGTTCGTCCTGCAGGTTGTATTCTTTCAGAATATCGTAGATTTCTTTTATGCTGATTTCGCCGGCGCCCAATTCGTTAGGCATACTGCCCAGCATGTCGTTTTTAGCTGGTCGGATATCTTTGATCCAGGGGCATAATTTTTGTTTGGTTCCGATAGCACTTCCAATTTCAAAAAGGATTGGATCTCTGTCTTTCGCCAGCAGGCAGTATCGGTTCATCTTGTTGTTCACCCATTCACCCAGCTTGGTACTGGTGATGTAACGAACGTTGTCCGGGTTGTATACGAGAATTGCACCCAGTCCATCTTCTTTCATGGCTACTCTTGTTTTTTCCAGACGTTCTCGTCTCAGTTTGTCATAGTCAATTCTCAATTCATGATCCACTGCCATAATTCCTAAAGTCATTCATAACATCTCCTTTATATTTTAATAAATTCAAAGCTGACAACGTTTTCATTCTTTAAAACTGCACCGCCGCCTAATCACCTCCCCTTTCATGGATCCTTGATTTAGATCAAACACTTACGTCTTTGATTATGTGGTCATTGGTTGTATGGTAGCGTGGTTGGACCACCAAAGTTTAAAAATTTGAGAGGTTTTCACCTCCCATCATACCCTCTGTCTGTAATGTTACTGAAATAATATCACAGACCAAATTGAAATGCAAGCATTTTCTGAATTTAATTTCAATTGGTTCGATCACGCATTTTGACTTATTCTTCTTTCATGCTTCTATTTTCTTTCTTTGGTTTCACTAACTTACTTAAAAATTTTTAAACCGGGCTTAACTTTTATACGCTATGAATTTTATACCGATTCTTTTCAAGATTTTTTCTGGCTTTAACGATATGCTCCTTCATTAGCTTCGCTGCTTCTTCCGGTTTTCTGGATCGAATGGCGTGGTAAACCTTTTTATGGTCAGAAATCGTTTTTTCCGGCTGACCCACAATCGTCAATGTCGCTTCCATGTTTTTCATCAGCGCTTCGGAAATCAGAATAAAAATCATAAGAAAGGCCTGATTATGCGTAGCTTCAGCAATAGCAAGGTGAAATCCATGATCTTCATCAAGACCGATGCCGCTGTTTGCAACTTTCTCTTCCGCCCTTTCAATGGCACTAAGTATCTTTTGAAAATCACTTTCTGTACCGACCACCGCAGCTCGCCTGGCAGTTTCCACTTCTATAATTTCACGCACATCCAACAGGTCAAGTAATAAAACATTATCCACTGAAATGGCATCAACAATTGGATCCATCAGGTCATTAATGCTTACATCCTTGACAAAAACCCCTTCTCCGGATCTAATTTCAAGGTACTTCATCATTTCAAGGGTTCGGAGGGCTTCCCGAAGCGAATTGCGACTGACATCCATCATTTCTGCCAAATCCCGTTCGGAAGGCAGCTTATCTCCTGGTTTTAAAGCACCGGATTGTATTTGTTCGCGAATTTGCATCACGATGCTTTCAAATAATCTTGTTTTTGCTAATGGTTTAAACATCGTCTTCCTCCATTATGCCATTGTTATTCAACGACCAATCGCAGGCTGAATTTACTTATTTTATTATATCGTTAATATAGGCTTAAGACAAGCTTGAATCACAGGGAGGGCCTGAACAAAAAAACACCCCTGAAGCATTTCGTGCTTCAAGGACACTAATGTCAATTGCAATAGACGCGCCCCATCATGTTCTATGAGGTTTTTCTCAAAAGTCCGATTCGGATCAGCGCTGTCGTCACCACAGCGATAACCATCAGCAGCACAATCATGGAAGGAATTCTATCCGCATCGGAGATGAAGACGGCTCCCAGACCAAGAAACAGACTCATGCCATAGAGAATCCAGACTGTTTGCCGGTGGGAATATCCCTGCTCCAGCAATCGATGATGCAGGTGACCTTTATCTGCTTCCATAATGGGACGTTTGTTCAAAAATCGGCGGATAATAGCACAGGTGGTATCCACAATAGGTACTCCAAGGGCCATCACCGGGATCGCCACGGCAATGGTGGTGGCACTTTTGAGAACGCCTTCGATGGAAATCACCGCCAGCACAAACCCGATAAAGAGAGAACCTGTGTCTCCCATAAAAATCCGCGCCGGATGACTGTTATGAGGCAGAAACCCCATGGAAGATCCGGCCAGAATCAGGAGCATGATGGTCACTTCCGGCATTCTATTCAAATAGGCCACTGCCGCCAGGGATAAGGATGCAATAGTAGCCACCCCTGCCGCCAGCCCATCCAGTCCATCAATCAGGTTGACGGTGTTGGTAATGCCAACAATCCAGAATAAGGTTACCGGAAAGCTCAACCAACCCAAGGCGATAATGCTTTTTGCCGGTGAAAGAAAGTTGGTGATAAATTCGATGCGGATCCCGCTGTAGATCACCAGCATGGCTGCTAAAATTTGCCCAGCCAGTTTCACCTTGGCGGAAAGCGTCCGGGAATCATCCACCACGCCCATAGCCATCATCAGGGTCGCTCCAGCCAGCAGAGCCGCCAGCTCCCTGTCCAGATTCAACAGTAACAAAGAACTTATGGTAAAGCCTGCATATATCGCTAACCCCCCCAGTCGCGGGATTGGAGCTTTATGCATGCGACGGTTATCTTTCGGTATATCAATGGCCCCCAGCCTGTGAGAAATTTTCAGCGCTGCAGGGGTTGTTAAGTAAGAAATCGCTCCGGATACAATCAGAGCCAGAATCATTCGCTGGATCACGCTTCATTCACTCCCGGGAATCCGCCGGAGTCCACCATTTCATCTCGATCCCGGCATCTTCCAGCATTTTTTTTGAAAGCTCATCCGGATAATCACCGCTGAACACTACGGCATTGATTCCGGCATTAATTATCATTTTAGCACAAATCATGCAAGGATGGTGCGTTATATACATGGTGCTTGCTCTGACGGAAACGCCGTATTGAGCCGCCTGAATAATGGCGTTTTGCTCCGCATGAAGTCCCCGGCAGATTTCGTGCCTTTCGCCGGAGGGGATTTTCATCTCCTGTCGGAGGCACCCGGTCTCATCGCAGTGAGAAAGGCCGGCCGGTGCTCCGTTATATCCGCTGGTTAAAATCTGGTGATTTTTTACCAACACAGCGCCCACCTGTCTTCGTAAGCATGTGGAGCGTTTCTTTGCTACCGTTGCCATTTCCATGAAATAGCTGTCCCAATCCGGCCTCATGTAATCCCCCTCACCCTATTTGGTTCCAAAGAGTCGATCGCCGGCATCGCCCAAACCTGGAACAATGTAGGCTTTTTCGTTCAGCTTTTCATCCATCGCTGCAATGTAAATGTCCACATCCGGATGGGCGTTCCGAACCGCTTCCACACCTTCCGGCGCAGCAATGAGAGACACCAGCCGAATATTCGCACCACCCCGGTCTTTAATAAACTGGATGGCAGCGTTGGCGGATCCACCGGTGGCCAGCATGGGATCCAGCAAAAACAGATCTCTTTCTTCCACATCCGACGGCAGCTTGCAGTAGTATTCCACCGGCTGAAGAGTTTCCGGATCACGATAAAGGCCAATATGCCCGACTTTCGCCGCCGGCACCAGTTGCAAAACGCCGTCCACCATCCCAAGGCCGGCACGAAGAATTGGTATGATACCCAGTTTCTTCCCGGAAAGGGCTTTTGCTTTTGTTTTGCAGATGGGGGTTTCAATTTCCACCTCTGCCAGATTCAGGTTTCGCGTCATTTCATAAGCCATCAGCATGGTTATTTCTTTGGTTAAATCCCGAAAATCTTTGGACCCAGTGTTTTTGTCCCGAAGCATTGTCAGTTTGTGTTGAATTAACGGATGATCCATTACTGCCACTCTGCCCATATAAGCTTCCTCCTCTTTATGACCGATGCCGGTTTTCCATGGCTTTTATTTTATCAATTCTACGTTGATGTCGTCCAGCTTCAAATTCCGCCTCCAGCCAAACATCAACGATCTCAAGCGCCAGTCCCGATCCCAGGACACGGCTTCCCAAGGCCAGGATGTTGCTGTTGTTATGTTGCTTGGACGCTCTGGCAGAAAAACAGTCGGAAACCAAAGCGCAACGGATGCCTTTTACTTTATTCGCAGCAATGCTCATCCCAATCCCTGTGCCGCAGATCAAAATTCCAAAATCATATTGTTGGGCTGCTACAGCTTCCGAAACCTTCTCCGCGTAATCTGGATAATCCGTTGATGCTTCATAGTGGGTTCCAAAGTCAGTCACTTCAATCTCTTTTTTCAGTAAATGCTGATAAATCAATTCTTTTAACGGATAGCCTCCATGATCGCTTCCAATGGCTATTTTCATCCTCTATACGCCCTCCATTTCTTGTTCCCATTTTTGAATCATCAGTCGTATTAATTCATCCAGTTCTTCTGCCGTTTTTCGGTACACTTCTTCACCTTGAGCAAAAGGATCCTGAACGTCTTTCTCATCATTCAACCGTAAGTACTCCCTCAGCGTAAATACTTTTCCTTCCATCCTGGGTTCCATCAACAGAACAGATTCCTTGTGATTGCGAGTCATCCCCAAAACGACATCCGCCTTCGCAAGATGCTCCGAACTCAATCGCCGGCTTTTATGCGTCATCAGATCAATTCCTTTTTCTCGCATCACCTGAATGGCCGAGTAGGTGGCCCGATCATTTTCGGAAGCAAAAATGCCTGCTGAACCGACCTCTATTTTCTCTTTCAGCCGATCACTGTTTTGGATATAATGGTTTGCCAGCGCTTCCGCCATTGGGCTCCTGCAGGTGTTGCCAGTGCAAATAAAGAGAATTTTTTTCATCCTGTCTGCTCCTTTCCGGTGTTGATTCATTGCTTCTAACCCTTAATCACCATTGAGCCCGATGCTTTTAACAATCGATTCATAATGGCGTGACCCAGGGATTTTTCTGAGATGGCCTCCGCTAAAATCACCGTCACGTCTGTATCATCAAAGGAACGAAGCGCGTCGAAAAGTCTTGCAGCAATGGTTTCCGGCTTCTTTAGGCTCCCCAGCAAAACAAGGCGGCCTCCTTCAGGCATTACCCGCTCCACTTCCGGATTTCCATCTTTCCACAGCAGCGGCCATCCTTTT
>SLLE01000185.1 GCA_007134225.1 Tindallia sp. | reverse complement strand
GTCTACCAGCGCTACGGCTGTTGCGTTTTCTTCACTGACGGCAACGGCATAAAAGCCCATCATGTCGGCAGTACAGACAGAAAACATGGAGTCGCCGGCTTCGTAGTCATCCCCTGGAACGGCAGGTGTTGGATTAACGTCAAAGTCCACTTCCACACAGGCGTTTCCGCTCTGGCGGGTTGTCCAGTAACCGTCTATCTGAGTAAAGAAAAGCATCCTGGCATCAAGAATTGTTCCGTCATCATCTAATTGCAGAATGGTTTTGATATACTGATCGGCTTCATCAAAAGTTTCGCCATCGGCTTCTCCTCTCCAGGAATAACCGACATAATGCCCGTCTAAAGCATTGTCATTTGAGGGCTCTTCAGCGATATCATTGATTACCGGAACTTCGTCTCCATCGTTTCCATTTGGTGAACAGGCTGTAGTGAATAGCAAAGCAATCAGCAATAAAACAGATAGTAGCATACTCATTTTTCTTGTTTTCATGGCAATTTCCCCCTGTTTATTTCGGTTTTTCTGAATCCATAACCCCATCTATGAGATTCGTCATCAATACAGTTTCCATTATTCTTCACAACTTACAGCGTTTCGTTACGGCAATCCATCCAACGGAACAGTAAATTCACTAAAAAAGATACCCTCAATATATGTTTTGTAAAACCCTAAACCTCAAGTGATCAATTCCTTGCAATAGAATAATTCGAGAGGCCTGCACGAAATCATACGTGCCAGGGTGACATGGGCGAAAGCCCTGGAAATGGATAACATGCTATTATTTTCCTGCTGTTTGGTGTACAATAATGGTCAGAACGACTTTGCGGGTGTAGCTCAATGGCAGAGCCCCAGCTTCCCAAGCTGGTTACGAGGGTTCGATTCCCTTCACCCGCTCCACAGAACTTCCAACAGGGTGCATTCAATTGATTGCACCTTTCCTATTCGCACGGAATGAAAATAAGAGGAGGAATGGTGATGAAAACCGTGATCATAACCGGAACTTCCAGGGGGCTGGGAGCGTCTCTGGCAGCGCACTTGATTGATACGGCACCAGATCTGCACCTGATCTGTGTGGCACGGCATGAAAATCGAGAGCTGGAAGAAGTCGCTCGTCGGAAAAAGGCCAAGCTGAATTTTCTTAATGCGGACCAGTTCCCCAATGGTGAATTTGTAGATATCAAGGAATTGGTGTAGCGAATCCTGTTTATTTTGTTATCGACTGATAATATTCCAGCATTTCATCAAGAACCTTTCGGCTCAGCTGTCCTGACAGCGAAGGGGTCTCAAAGAAGCGGTCTGCAAACCGCAGATTGTCCAAGTCAAACCCCAGCTGGTGGCGAAGGTCGTTCTTCAGCGCATAAATCTCTTCACCCAGCGCTTCCAGGTCCGCCGCTGAACGTTCAATTCCAACGGAATTTAAAGCTTCCAGGACGGTTTCCGTGTCGTAAATACTCCGGGCAAACAGGCAGATACACAAAGAGGTGAGCACGTTACGCTGTTTCTCCTCCTGCACCAAAGCTTCCACCAAGGTTTTCGGATCCTGATCCCTGTGCTTCTGGTCCACGGAATATCCCGCATTATCCAGATGGGAATGGCGGGAACCCACTGCCATGCCCACCAGGTTGGCATGACCGGTGTGATACCCGGCCATTTCATGTTTCCCCATGGTCATGGCAAATTCCATGCCGCCATAGACTTCAGCTGCGGCTTCCGTTCCTTTGGCCAGTGTCCGGTAAAAATCATTTGGCTGCTGCACCATGTTTCCCAGCACTTTTTTGCAGCCTTCAGGGTCGTCAAAGGCGACAGGCGTCAGCACTTCTTCTTTTCTGATGATCCCCGTGTCCAGTGCTTCAATGACCCACCCCAGCGCGACACCTGCGGTGATGGCATCCAGCCCCAATTGTTCCACTTCATCAATCAGTTGGTATATTTTCTGTGTGGTACTCATTCCGAGATAGGAGCCCAGCGCAAAAATCAATTCATGATCATAGGAAAGACTCTGAAACTTATATTCGTGGCTTTTTCCGAACTCTTCCCTGAACAGGCCCAAATGAATACAGCCGATGGGACAGCCGGAACACGCCACTTGGCGTAGCAGGGTTTTTTCGGCAAAGGTTTCGCCGCTGATGGCTTCTGCCGCCTCAAAGCTGGACTGCTGCAGATTGCGCGTGGGCAGGGCTTTCAGCTCATTCAGGGGGATCACATTGATGGATGTACCCAGATCATGATACTTTTCCATCAGGTCAGTATTCACCACTTTCTGGTAAATTTTTTCATAGGTGGGCCGATACGCTTTCATGTTCTGGATGCTTTCATCCCTGTCGCCGTAAATCACGGCGGCCTTCAGATTTTTAGATCCAAACACTGCGCCCATGCCCAGGCGGCCGAAATGACGGTAGGTATCAACGTTCACCCCGGCAAAAGCGACGGCCTTTTCACCCGAAGGACCGATCCGGATACAGCTGCGGTGGCCACGGCCAGGAGCAATCCGCCGGAGTATGGTGCCGGTTTCACCGCATCCAAGACCCCATAGGGCTGATGCGTCTTTGAACTTCACACCCTGGGGACCAATGACCAGGTAGGTGGGTTTGTCGGCTTTTCCTCGCAGGATTAACGCATCCACACCGGCACCCCGCATGGCGAGCCCCAGACGCATGCCGGCATGGCTTTCACCGTATTCTCCGGTGAGAGGCGAACGGAAAACCGCCACGACTTTGGTCACCACAGGAAAGATGGTGTTCAGGGGGCCGTTGGCCAGGATCACCGGTTGGTCCGGATGCAGGGCATCCAGCGCAGGATCCATGGTTTCTGAAAAGAGTTTGGCTGCCAGTCCGGTGCCGCCCAGATAATGATCCAGATCTTCCCGATGACTCACTTCCACCTGCTGCGTTGCTAAATTGATATCAAAAATGCGAATACTTCGCTTATTCATCTGTTTTCACCTCCATTGCCAGTACTTCATGCGGACAAAATCGGACACAGCTGCCACACTGGATACAGGGCATGGATTTTTTTCTGTCCTCATCGAAATGCAGCACATCAATGATACAGGCCTCCACACATTCACCGCAGCCGACACATTTGTCTTCCTTGAATTTCACGCCGCCGCCCTCGCGCACTATCAACGCTCCGTATTTGCAAACCAGGGCACAGGGTGCATTGTCGCAACCACGGCAGATTTCAGCCACAAATTTGGACTGAAATCCTCCAGCGGTATGGATCTGCAGCGATGCACGGCTGGGGGCAAAACTTTTACGCAGAGTGCGGGAACAGGCCAGCATACAGGAATAACAACCGATACACCGGTCGATGTCCGCCACTTTCAGTATTTTTTCCATAATTAATCGCCTCCGTTTCAATGATTCCGTCGGATTTTCAGTTTCTTTTTTTTCGACAGATGTTTGTTCTATGTGTTAGATTGGAAACCGCTTCTGTCGTTTCTCCGATGACTAGCACCGCTTATCTCCCTCTTCTGGAAGAGGGAGATAAGCGGTGCTACGTCCCTAGGTGAAAAAACTAAGTATCTGCCACCAAATGATACATTTGGGCCATCTACTTATGGATATCGCATTCTAACCTTCTGATGGAATTAAAACTACACCAGAAGCTAAGAATCCTGTTTACCATATTCTAACATTTAGTGCAGCCCCTTTTCAACAACAGTGTTCTGACTATTCATGCTTGTCATAAAATTCAAAGCACTACAAAAGCAGGGAACCCTTCCTCAGCAAACATCTCTTCAAATGTAACTATGTCCTGGATCTCGATGGAAGGAATCATTATTGGTGTTTGATTTATAATATGACATAATATATAATATAGAAGAAATATGTCATATTAAAGGAGCTGGCATAATTGAAAAAAGTAAGCCCTATCCGCGACAAAAAGGAAATCGAAATTCTAAAAATGTATTTCGAATCAAAGAGCATTAGAGATTATCTTCTCTTTATGATCGGTATCAATACAAACCTTAGAATTTCTGATCTTCTTCATTTAAAAGTTAGTGATGTCAAGAAAGGAAAGAGAATAAAAAGAGTTATTGACATTACTGAAGGCAAAACAAAAAAGAACAAGAAAATAAAGATTAATTCAAACATAGAAAAAGCTCTAGAAGAATATTTTAATGAAACTGATTTAAACGAATGTGATTATCTATTCCCAAGCAAGAAGAATAAGATGAAACCTATTACACGACAACAAGCCCACCATATATTAAGTCAAGCAGGAAATTATTGTGGAATCGAAGATTCGATAAGTCCACATACATTACGAAAAACTTGGGGATATCATGCTTGGAAAATGGGCATAAGCCCAGCGCTTATTATGGAAGCGTTGAATCACGGTAGTATTCAAATGACTAAGAAATATCTAGGGATCTTACAAGACGACCTGGATGAAGTCTATGTAAGCTTGAACTTGTAAAATCGATCTTCGATCAGTTTCACTATGCATGAGCAACTGTTGAAGCATTTTACCAGATCTACGTAACATGATCAATATGACTCCATAAGTGCTGCTTGTTTCAAAACTAAGCTGCTAAACACGAAGTAATAGATGTAATCAAACGGCAATTAAGGATATAGAGAAACTCAATGCTCAGAAAGAAAAGTAGATTGGAGAGTAATGCCGTATGAATGATAATTTTTATAGACAGGTGGAAGATAATTTAAAGAGAAATGAAGAGAAAGCAGACCAGGCAGCAGAACTTGCTGCTGCCAACAAAGAGCTTATTATTAAAAAAGAAAGAATAAAAGAGCTCCATGACGAATTGGAAAATAGCGTCATAGAAAGAACTGCTCAGCTTGAACATGCTAACAGAGAATTAGAAGCAGTTTCGTATTCTATTTCCCATGATTTAAAAGCACCGTTAAGACATATAACCGGGTATACCTCGCTTTTAGAGAAAAAATACAAAGACTTGCTCCCTCTGGAAGGTCATCAATATCTTGATAATATTTCCAGTGCCACAAAAACCATGGGAGAATTAATTGATGGTCTTCTTCATTTTTCAAAAATCAACAGAACAGATATGAAAAAAAGTTTGCTTAATATGAATCAAATCGTCGATACACTGATTTGGCCTATCAAAGAAGGGGATATACAAAACAGGATAGAATTTAGTGTTGAGGCAATGCCCTTGGCTTATGGTGATCTTGAGATGATGACATCAGTGTGGAGCAATCTTATTGAAAACGCAGTTAAATTTACCAAGAACAGGAATTTGGCGAAAATAATTATTGGGACAGAGGAAAATGAAAATACGATTATTTACTATATTAAGGATAATGGCGCGGGCTTTGACATGAATTATGCTTCAAAATTATTTACCATGTTTCAGCGATTACATCCTCAGGAGGACTATACAGGCACTGGAATAGGATTGGCAACGGTTGAAAGATTAATCACAAGACATGGCGGAAAAGTTTGGGCTGAAGGTCAAGTTGATGAAGGCGCATCTTTCTATTTTACTTTTCTAAAAAAGAAAGGAAAGTGACACGGCCATGAAAATAAGTACGATTCTTTATGTTGAGGATAATCCCCTGGATGTTGATCTGACCATGGAAGCATTTAAAGAGAATAAACTTGCAAATCAATTGGTTGTGGTTAATGATGGTGTTGAGGCCCTTGAATACCTAAGACTTGAAGGGCAGTATAAGGACAGAAAAGTAGGTAATCCAGCTTTCATTTTGCTTGATTTAAAAATGCCAAGAATGGATGGCATGGAATTTTTAGCTATAATAAAAAAAGATGATCAATTCAAGCGCATACCGGTCATTATGCTTACTTCTTCCCGAGAAGAAAAGGATTTAATCAAAGGGTATAACCTTGGAGTTAATGCCTATGTCGTAAAACCGGTTGACTTTCTTGCTTTAACAGAAGTAGTGAAACAGATAGAAGCTTTTTGGGCAATTGCTAATGAGGTACCTTCGGAATGAGGTGCAATATGAAGGACGAAGATGAAAATAAGCGTAAATTAAAAATACTTTGTCTGGAAGATTCCCCTATGGACGCTCAACTAATTTATGAGTATCTATATAAAAATTCCGAATACGAAATTCTAATGGATATTGTATCAAGAGAAGAAGAGTACGTTTCGGCAATAAAATTCGAGAAATATGAGTTGATTCTTGCTGACTTTATTTTGCCCGGTTTTGATGGGTTCGCAGCATTAGAACATGTTAAATCAATATGCCCATCAACTCCATTTATCTGTGTATCCGGGTTCATAGGGGAAGAAACGGCAGTGGAGCTTCTAAAACAAGGAGCTACTGATTATGTTTCGAAAAATAAATTGGGAAGATTAATATATTCAATTGAAAGATCTTTAAAAGAATTAAATGAAGCCGAAGAGAAAGAAAAACGGGCAGCAGAGTTGCATATTGCTAATCAAAAAATCGAGCAGCTTGCATATTGTGATTTTTTAACCGGCTTGCCAAATCGCGTGATACTGGTGGACAGGCTTCGGCAGGCAATAGATTTAGCGAAGCGGATTAAAAAAAAGATCGGAATTTTATTTTTGGACCTGGATGGCTTCAAAACAATTAATGATACCTTCGGACATTTTCAAGGGGATGAATTGCTCAAAGACGTTGCCGCCAGACTCGTTAATCTTGTTCGAGAAAGCGATACCGTGGCCAGGATGGGTGGCGACGAGTTCATCATCATGGTCCAAAATCTGGAAAGCGACGATGACATTCTGACAGTTGCGAATAAAATAATTGATGCCTTCAGACAGCCATTCGACCTGAACCACAACGAAATTTATGTGACTGCCAGTATTGGGATATCCATTTTCCCAGAGGACGGGGAAACGCATGAACTTCTCCTCAAGAATGCGGATTTAGCCATGTACAAAGCCAAGGAGATGGGTAGAAATCAATCTGTCCTTTGTACCACAATCATGAAAGATATCATTACGGAAAACATGAAACTGAGTAACAGTTTGTATCGATCTTTGGAGAGAAATGAACTGGAAGTTTATTATCAGCCCCAAATCAGTTTCAATACAAAGAAAATCGTCGGTCTGGAAGCACTCCTTCGCTGGAATCATCCGGAGTTAGGATTGGTTTATCCTGGGAAATTCATTCATTTGGCGGAACAAACCGGATTAATAAACTCTATCGGCAAATGGGTATTGCAGACGGTATGCATGCAGAACAAAGCCTGGCAGGAAGCGGGTTTACCACCTATGAGAATTGCCGTGAATCTGTCCATCATCCAATTTCAAAATTCCGAAATCGCGAGTCAGATTAAAGAGATACTGGAGGAAACAAAGCTATTGCCTCAATATCTCGAGTTGGAAATCACGGAGAATATTGCCATGCGAGATACGGATTATATTATTCGCGTTTTGAATGCCTTTCAGGAAATGGGCATTTACATCTCTATTGATGATTTCGGCACTGAGTTTTCTTCGTTAAAATATTTGAAATTATTACCAATTAATCGGATTAAAATCCCTATGCTGTTTATCCAAGGGGTTAACGTAGATGAGAGAGATGAAGCGATTATAAAAACCATTATTGTCCTGGCGAGAAACATGGGGTTGGATGTCATTGCTGAAGGGGTTGAAACACACCAGCAAGAGTCATTCTTGGCGCAACAGATGTGTTACGAAATGCAGGGTTTTTATTATTACAAACCCATGCCGGCAAGAGAAATTGAAGTTCTTTTGCGAACTGATAGTTGAAGTTATCGACTTCAAAGGAAATTTGCCAGGATTATGATGGAAATTGGCTTATCAATATCATAATTTGAGTTGATTCCGGACAGGCAGAAAGCATTTTGCCCCCGTTAAGCCTAGAGTTCTGGCTTCGGCCGGGGTTCTTTTAATGCAAAGAACCGTCCTTGTACTTTCGACAGAATTAAGGGTACTGTAAAATAGCACATGAAAACTGAGAAAACAAAAATTCAGAAACAACGAGAGCAGGAAGGGATTAAACCATGAAAAAGACGAAAATTACCATTTTGACAGCACTGCTGGCGCTGACCCTGGTGGTCACGGCAGTACTGAGTATAAATATTGAACTGAATCTGCGGATCCGCAGATGGGTCCAGCAGCTACCGGCGCCGGGATCCTATGAGACCTACGAAACTTCTCCCCAAGTGGCCTACTTGGGAGAGGGGAGCGTCCATGTTGAGCCCTATACGGAAGACCTGTTGCACATCAACGGGGAAACCGGCAAAACTCATTTCAATGTTTACTGGCTGCGGGATTCCCTGTACACCCACCATTATGATGCCGTTATCGGGCAGGTCAATTTGGTGGGTCCGGAGCATTTTATTACCATTTCTGACGAGGGAGAGGTTACTATTGACGGCGATCAGCAAAGTGACCGGATTCTTCCTGTTCACAGAGGAGAGAGCACTTTTCTCCCCTATGAGGATCTGGCTGCCCTGGACATATTTGACACCCTGGGGATCCGACTGCAGGAGGGAGCCGAAAGCGGTCATGTGATTTTTTCCAACGACTATCTGCCTTACCAGCGCCTGGAACTGGAATCCGGCCAGCTGATTTTCGAGGACATGGAGCAAATGGATGCCTACCGGGAGAAACGCCAGTCACTGGAGCCCTACCTTCAATGGCGGTCCATCTGGGAACCCATCCAGATTCTCGAAAAGTCTTCGGGCGGGCCGGCTCTGGCATTTGTGTCCGGGGAGGAGCAGATCTCCGTTGTGACAGAGAAAGGAACCATTGGGGTGATACGGAAAACAGACAGCCGGCTGGCGTCCATGGAAACGATTCAGACGGCCAGGTTGCCCGATTGGCAACCGCCCCTGGATGAGTCGATCATGCTAATCTGGGAGGCGGTGTACAGCCGGAACCCGGATGTGGACACGTTGCCGGAGATGCCCGGGGTCAATGTGGTATCCCCTACCTGGTATGCCCTGACAGATGAGTCGGGAAACGTCTCATCCATGGTGTCCAACCCATACATCCGCTGGGCTCGGGACAACGGGTACCAGATCTGGGCCCTGGTTTCCAATGAATTTGACATTGACCGGACCCATGAATTTCTAAAAAGCGCGGATGCCCGGGAAAGGTTCATCGACCGGATGATCGATGAAGCCCTGACCCATGGGTACGAGGGCATCAACGTGGATTTCGAACACATCTACATGGCGGACCGGGACCGACTGACCCATTTCATTAACGAGCTGGCCTGGGCCATGAGACAGCATGATTTGATCCTTTCCATGGACGTGACCGTCATGGGGGGCAGCGACAACTGGTCAAAATGCTACGACCACGCCTACCTGGGCCGGATCGTCGACTACATGGTGATCATGACCTACGACGAACACTGGGCGGCAAGTCCCATCAGCGGGCCTGTGGCTTCCTACGGCTGGGTGGAAAGGGGCATGACCGAACTGACCAAGGTGGTGGACCCGGACAGGCTGGTCATGGGGCTGTCCTTTTACACCCGGGTCTGGCGGGAACGGCCCTCCACGGAACGGGCCAACCAGATGGTCAACCGGTCCACGGCCATCGGGATGGAGGCCCAGGCCAATTTCATTGAGAATAACGATCTCACCCCCTTTTGGGACGACGAGTCAAAACTCTACTACGCCGCTTTCATTGACGAGGAAGATCTGGTGAAAATCTGGATCGAAAACGCCGAGACTCTCTCCATCCGTGCGGGTCTGGTCCATGAACTGGGCTTGGCGGGCATTGCCGGCTGGCAGCGGAGCTTTGCCACAGACGATGTGTGGCCGGCCCTGCGGGACGTGGTGTTCGGGTCGGTGGATTAAATTTTTTCTCTTAGAGATTGAAAAATGTGTAACGAAATACTGCTTCAGCGAATCCTGTTTATGACCACAACGCAAGAATTCTTAAACAAAGGGGAATTATGCCATGACCATTCCTGAAACACTGCTTACGCTGCTGGAAAAAGAAAAACTCTGTTTCCTATCTACCAGCTACCAAGACAGGCCCCATGTCAGCCTTATGAATTTCACGTACCTGCATGAAAAAGAGCTAATCATCCTGACCAGCCGTGCCGATACTACTAAAGTGTCATACATGCACCATAACCCTTATGTTGCACTGTTGTTCACTCATTTTTCGGGGGATGACCGTCCACCGGTAAGTTGTACAGTGTATGGAAAAGCTCATATCGAGGACCAAAACCAAGACAGCCTCTACCGGCAAGCCCACCTGCGACGGCATCCTGGTATGGAAGCCTTTATCACAGGAGAGCGCATTGCAGTGGTAACTGTCCAAATTCAAAATGCCTCCATTGCCACCATTCAGGACCAGGTCTCCAGTTGGTCAGCAGAAAATGCCCGCGACGTATAGTTTGGAAATATAAAGGGTTAGGCTTGAATTATAATGAGACCGGGACATATACTGATAAGGGGTGACAGAAAATGGGTTTTGGAATGAATGATGAGCAAGCAAAGTATCTAATCGTCATATCCCTGGATGCATTTTCTGAAGATCATTGGGAGGAGGCTAAAAAGCTGCCGAATCTTTCTCTTCTCATTGAAAATGGAGCATCCAGTAATCAGCTTAAAAGTGTTTTCCCCACTCATACCTATGTGGCTCACACCACTATGGTCACTGGCGTATACCCTGACAAACATGGAATCTTTCACAACAATCCATTTCAACCATTTATTCCGGAAAAAGAGCAAACCTGGTATTGGCATCAAAGGGATATTAAGGTACCCACCATTTATGACTTGGCCAGGCAAAATCATTTAAAAACGGCAGGACTTCTCTGGCCGGTTTCAGGAAAATCCTCCATACAATATAACCTTCCGGAAGTAGCTGCGATTAAAAATGAAAATCAAATCGTAAAGGTGATCAAAAATGGCTCTCCATTTTACATTATCGACCTGGAGTTAAGGCTGGGAAAACAGAGAAAAGGGATAGAACAGCCGTACCTGGATGACTATACAACCCTGTGTGCGGTGGATACCATAAAGAGGAAACAGCCAAATTTGTTATTGCTTCACCTGATCGACCTTGACAGCGCAAAGCACGGTCATGGAACCAGGAGCAAGGAAGTAATGGAATCCCTCCTTCGTATGGATAGAAGAATAGGAGAGATCCTGCAAGGGGTTAAGGATGCCAATTTAATGGACAGCACCGTGTTTTTTATTGTTGGGGATCATGGACAGTTTGATATCCATTACGCGGTTCATCTCAATAACCTGCTGAAGGACCAGGGATTAATTTATAAAGAAAAGGGAAGGTTTCGATGGCGAGCCTATTTACAGAGCACCGGCGGGAATGCCTATCTTCATTTAAGAGATCATGATCCGGATGCTGAGCAGCTAGCATTAAATTGTCTTGAAGAAGCAATGAAGGAAGAGAAGTATGGGATAGAGGCCATCTACAGCCGTCAGGAACTGGACGCTCTGCGTGCCGGCAGGCATGTCAAGTATGCCGTTGAAGCAAAAACTGGCTATAGTTTTAAAGATTCTCTGTCCAAAGCAACCATTGAAAACTATCTGGCGAAAGGAATAAAAAGTGCTAACCACGGGTATTCCCCTGAAAAAAACCATTACAAATGCAATTTTATTGCTTCAGGCTTTAATATAAAGAAAGACGTTCATTTAGGACCTATTGAAATGGTGGATATAGCACCGACAATGGCGAAGGTGTTAGGCCTGGATTTTTATCAGTGTGATGGCAGGGTGCTGGAGGAAATTATGATATGAAGGAGATATCAGCAGGGGGGAAGAAAAAATTCTCATATGCAAAGATTTGGTGGATCGGCTTCGGTTTTCTTGGTGTACAGTTGGCATTTACTACCTATAATGCTTTTCTTCCCCTGATGTATCGGGAGTTTTTTGAGTCCCGTGCCCTGGTTGGTTTGCTTATGGGAACAGACAACCTTATTGGTTTACTGTTGATCCCGATCATCGGCGCCTGGTCTGATCGAATCAATTCGCCCTGGGGACGAAGGTTGCCCTTTATTGTTATTGCAATACCTATTGCGGCGTTGACTCACTTTGCCATTCCCCTGGTTGCATCGATATTGTTTCTGCTGATTATTACGGAAATAGTTTTTACGGCAGCCATGCATTCCTACCGAGGACCAGTCATTTCATTGATGCCTGATCACACACCACCGGAGAAACGTTCTGTTGCCAACGGTATTATCAACCTCATGGGTGGCGTGGGAACGCTTATCAGCTTTGGCGTTTTAGCTTTGCTCTATGATATTGATCCCCGGATGACCTTTGGGATCGGCAGTGGTGTCCTTACCTCTTTTGCTGCCTCTTTCCTGGTGCTTGCCCTATTTGCAGGCTATGTTGGCACTAAAATCGGCAAAATACCTGCAATGCTGTGGGGTCTTGTGATTTTGCCAGTATTATTCCTCTTGGCCATTCCGGTAAGGGACCCGTGGATCATCAGCGGCATATTTGTCCTGGGCGGGTTAGGCTGGGCCTTGGTAAATGTTCAGGCGATGCCTCTGATTGCTGATTTTGGAGGTAGAGACAGAGTTGGTTTCTATATCGGACTTTATTACGTTTTTACCATGATCGGGCAAATGATGGGGCCCTTTTTTCTGGGACTTTCCATGGATATAATTGGAAACAAAGGTATGTTTATTGCGGGAGCTGCTTTTTTCTTTCTGGCTAACGTAATGCTCCGGACCGGTCAGAAGAAGTTGGGTACTGATCCTTTAGAAATGGCTCGTCAGGGTCAACAGTTCTCTTAAATGTCTGGTCAATCAAATAAAAATTATTTAAGGAGTGATGTGAAAATGTTGGGGTTATTTATTCGTTTAGTTATATCGGCCTTTGTACTTATGGTAGTTGGCTTTATATTACCAGGTTTTAACGTAGGGGGATTTGTTGGTGCGCTTTTGGCAGCAATAGCCATTGCAATTTTGGGATACGTCGCTAATATGATTATGGGCAAGGGATATATCTCTAATATGTTTATGGGTAAGAAAAAAGTGCGCCAACGAAGGGGAATTATTGGGTTTGTTATAGCGGTAATAGTTATTTATGCGGCACAATTTTTTGTACAAGCCATGTCGGTTACTGTCTTGGGAGCTGTCCTGGCAGCGGCTTTGATTGGAGTAATTGATATATTCCTTCCTACTACCTTTGGTTAATAACAAGGAAATGTTTGAGGAAAATCATGAAAAGCACCAGGGTACATGGGGCCAGCCGCCATGTAACCCAGCCATGATGAACAAAACTGACTGAAAACATGCGAGGAGCGATGCCTGTGAGATAAGAAGGCGGCAAAAAGGTGATAGGTAAAGAAGAGATTCGCAATTCCTTATGGCTTATTTTTTTTCAAATAGATAATGACTAACATACCGTGATTGCTGAGACCAATGCCGACGGCAGTTTCATGATTGCGCTGCCGACGGGCAGTTACGAAATAGGGACCCGAGGTGGCACCATACTGAAGCAGGGTGTCGGCATCCAAAATGGTAAGGTAACGGATGCAGGGTCGTTTTGATGGGGTAATTTTACAGTTAGGTGCTGCGTTGATTTAACAAAGGTGGTAATGGTAATGTGTGGACGTTTTCAATTGATGACGGATAAGGATATAAAGGAGATTAACTGGATTATCAGTCACCTGGAAGAGGAGCAGCGCCAGAAAATCAAGAGGGGAGAGATCTTTCCGACGAATGTAGTACCGGTCTTAATGAACCGGAATCGTCAGATTCGACCCTGGCCGATGATTTGGGGGTTCCCCCACTTCAAGGGAAGCGGTGTGATTATTAATGCCCGATCGGAAACGGCGGCTGAAAAAGCTATGTTTCGGAGAAGCGTCCGCCAATTTCGGTGCGTAATCCCGGGTACCGGTTTCTTTGAATGGAAAAAAACCGGGGAAAAAACGAAGGAAAAATACCTGATCCACATGCCGGAAGAGTCGGTACTGTACATGGCGGGACTTTATCGGGAATATGAGGAAGGCGGCCGTTTTGTCATCCTGACGACGGAAGCCAATAGATCCATGGAAGGCATTCATGATAGGATGCCGCTGATTTTAAAAAAGCCGGAAATCCGAAGCTGGATTCGAGATGATCATGGGGCCCTCCAATTACTCGCAGACAGCCGGGGAAGGCCTGAACTTACCATGGAGCAGACAGGATGAAAAAAGGAAAAAGGGACGTGAGAAACGTCCCTTTTTTGCGTTGACACAGGTTTGTCTGTTACTTAACTACCAGCACACTCGTATTGGTTGCCTGAATAACGGCGCTACTGACGCTGCCAAGGGTGGAAGTTTTCTGACCGCTTCGGCCCCTGCCGCCGATGATAATCAGGTCATAACCTTCCTTCTCGGCAACTTCGGCAATGGTATTGGCTGGCCGTCCTTCTTTCATGATCACTTCCGGGTCAATTCCCTGATCCCTCAGTTTGGTCGCAGATTCTTCCAAAAATCTTTCATGTTGCTTCATCAGTTCTTCATTCATCAGGTTAAAGCTGTCCATAATTTCCGAGTCGCTGGTTTCAGCACTCTCCACGAAAGGGAAATCGACTTTTTGAAAAACAAGCATTACCGCTACTTTGTCGATTCGACATCCGGAGGAGAGTTCCACTGTTTTACTCAGTGCCTTGTCACTTTCCTTTGAACCATCCACACATACCAGTAGTTTCATCCTAATTACTCCCTTCGATGACTCCTTCTGATCATGGCCACACACCGCTTTCTAGTTCGTTTATACCCCATATCAACCGAAAAAAACGCAACTAGGTAACTGCAGGGACGGTTCCTGCGGTATATTTTTACTGAATCAGAGATGGTCAATTAACTGGAATTATTATAGAATAAAGAATATAAAGAAAAAAGGTTAGTCGTAGTAAATAATGCACTATCTAATTGAACCATTCATTGGATGAGTTGACAGGAAGAAGAAAAATGGCAGAGACGGCCGGAGCTACGCAAGAATAATTAAAAAGAAAGGTGTATTCTATGAAAATAAGCAAGGGAAGGCTTAGCTTTGTATTGATTGCAATGATGCTTGTCGCATTCAGTTTTGCTGCATGTGGGACAGGCTTGCAGGAACCAAGCGATGAAGAGAGACCAAATTCCACCAGTGAGCCGGCAGAACCAGTAGCATTGAAACCTCAGGAAATCGAGAACAGCATATCCCTGGAAGATGCTTTTCGACAACGAAGGTCCAGTCGTCGTTTTACAAATGTTCCTATCGAATTGGAAAAAATCGGGAAACTGATGATGGCAGTTCAAGGTGAAGGTTCTGATGTGATTTCCGGAGCGACTCGACCAGTTGCTTCTGCGGGAGCCACCCATCCGCTTCAAATTTATGTGGTTGCCGGGGAAGTGGAAGATTTGACAGCCGGAGTATACCAATATGACCTTACAACAGAAGTTCTAATTCAGGTGGCTGAAGGTGATATCCGTGAAAAACTTGCGCAGGCATCTCTTGGGCAGAATGTCATAGCCGATGCACCGGTTACAGTCGTTATCGCGGCTGCCAAACAGCGAACAACTCAGCGTTATGGAGAAAGAGGCATAAGGTATGTCTACATGGAAAGTGGTGGTGCTGCTCAACATATTGCCCTGCAGTCTACCGCCCTGGGTTTAGGAAACGTAATCATAGGTGCTTTTGAGGATGAGGAAGTACAAAATCTGATGCAAATAGAAGAATCACCATTATTGCTGATTCCGGTAGGGTACCTGGCAGAATAGGTTTAAGAAATCCAAATGCAATGATTCATTTGTTGGAAACGTGTCATACGAGCCGGGTGCTTGAGATGAAGAAAGGAGACGAGATGCGAGAAACGTCTCCTTATCTTTATATGAGGATTAATTTGCGTTGGCTGGGATTTGACTCTTCTTTTGTGTTATAACGAAGAAAGCTAACGTCACGCCTACTAGCGCAACACCCAAAATACTGGAGAGCCAACCTGGTGTGATTGTAATAATGGCGCCGATAAAGAAAATCAAGCGGTAAAAAAAATTCAATGGTTTGTGAATATAGCCAATGGTCGTAAAAGCAAGCGCAGTAATTCCTACCATCTTAATCGCTACGACAAGTATAATTCTTCCTGGGGATCCATCCAATAACAGGCTTGGATTATAGATGATCATGAAGGGGACAATAAAACCAACTAATCCCAGTTTTATGGCATCAGGGACAGTTTTGACCCAGTCTACATCGGCAATTGTTGAAGCTGCATAAATTCCAGTGCATACCGGGGGTGTAATAGTGGACATGATAGCGAAATAGAATACAAACATATGTGCGGTGATCGTTGGAATTCCTAAGTTCACTAAAGCGGGAGCTACCAAAGATGCAGACATGATATATGCTGCAGTCGTCGGCATTCCCATACCCAAAACAATACAGGCGCCCATGGACAACAATAAAACCAGAACCAGATTTTCGCCGCCGATGGAGACAATCAGTTGAGAAAACTTAGGTCCTCCGCCGGTAGCTGTAATCAGAGAGACCACGACTTGTGCTACAAAAGCAAGAGCGGCTAGATTTGCCAGGCTGTTTCCGGATTTTTCGAAAGAGTCAATGAGAATTTTCATTTTTTCTTTTATGTTGTATTTTCGGTTGATCAGGAGGAATACTGCCAACACCCATGCAAGGGCCATAGTTCCGGAATACTGGACGGAGGCTCCACGCATTAAAAAACCGACGATTAGACCAACAGGTATGATTAACTGTAGCAAGGCTTCTATATTGAAAGATTCTTTCCAGGTTGGTATTTCTTCTGCAGGTACAGGCGCAATGCCGTCTTTCCGGGAACGAAGATCAATCACCAGCATATCGCCGAAATAGAAAAGAAAAGCGGGTATAATCGCTGCCACCACGATGCTCAGATACGGAATACCTGTTATTTCAGCCATCATAAATGCTCCGGCTCCCATAATGGGTGGCATGATCTGTCCTCCTGTTGAAGATACGGCTTCAACTCCGGCAGCAAACTCAGGCTTATAGTTAAGTCTTTTCATCATTGGAATAGTCAAAGATCCGGTGGCGGCGGCATTCGCCATTCCAGAACCGGAGATCATTCCCATTAAGCTGCTCCCAACTGTAGCTACTTTGGCTGCTCCGCCCCGAAATCGGCCGGCTAGGCGAAGAGCAATTTTTATAAAAGAATCTCCCCCGCCAACCCCAACGACTATGAGGCCAAAAATGTAAAAGATTGCAATAATCCGAGTGGATATCGACGCCATCATCCCCCAATAACCGGAATCACCCAAATACATTCTTCCCACAAACATTTGTAGTCCCATACCGCGATGACTCCAGACACCGGGAAAATAGGGGCCATAAAAAGCGTAAATGAGAAAAATCGTGGCAAGTATGGGTAAGGGCCATCCAATTGAACGACGGGCAACGTCAAACCCGATTACAAGCAGTGCCAAAGTGAAAAAATACTCAAGTTGAGTTGGGTGCAAGCGTCTTCGAATTAGATCTGGATAAGTAAACGTTACATAAAGAGTGGCGACTAGGACAATAGCCATTAAAATCAGATCATAAATGGGGATTTTGCTTCCAGGTTTAGTGTCTGCTATAAATTTATTTCGACCAATCATAATAAAAAGGCCGAGTCCTATAAAGATGGATCGCTGTGCCATGTGAGGCAGCAATCCAAAAAATGCAGTGTACAGTTGGAATAAAGTAAAGCCAATGGCAGCGTACTTTATCAGTTTGGCATAGAAACCTTCCAATTGTCGGGTTTTACGTTTTTCTTCAGCAGGCTGCGAATGATCTGTTTGTTGGAACAAGGTTATCAACCTCCCTATGCGAGTAGCGGTATGAAGATTGTAATAAATCAGGAGGCTGTTCTCAACAACCTCCTGATGGAGTTAATCATATAATTGTAGTGGAACAAGATTAATCGTGGAACTCTGGTGGAATGATTTCCTCCGGTATTTCGTCCATGTCATAACCTAGATCCAGCAGTAAATCAATGACACCTGCATGCCAGTAATATGGTGCAGCAGCCATTTGAACTTCAATGATATCGTCCATAACTGGCCCTGGGGTGGCGTCTTCCAGACGATCCTGCATGGTAAACCCGACATTTGCAAAAGCATAGGCTTCTTCACGGCTTAGGTTATCCTTCATCGTTTGGGATACGTAAGCCGTTCCTTTGGCCAACATTGGTTCATCCTGATGGTCATAGGTGTTGGCAGGCACTTCATAGATAAAGGCAAGTTCCTGCTCGCGAATCAGGTCTGCTTCTTCTTCCGTGAGACCAATTGTACGGATATCAGCAGTCATTTGGAGTTCCTGAATTGCAGCATCCGGTGCATCAGGAGTGGCGGCGGTTTTAAAGAAGCCGTCAATATGACCATCTCTTAAGGCGTCGATGGCATCATCCATACCCATAAACTGATAGTCAGGCTCAATACCTAATGCTTCCAGCACATTTTGTGTAATCTGTTCGGTAGCGGTTCCCATTCCACCCGGGTTAATTCGCTTGCCTTCCAGATCAGAAAAACTCTCTATACCGCTGTCGGCACGAACTGCCAAGTTGTTGGGAGCAGAGGCACCTAAAACAATAGCTCGTAAGTCCGGATATCCTGGCGCATAGTCTCCCTCTCCATGTCGTGCTTTCTGGACTTCAAGGCTGTTGCTGTTTCCAATATCAATCATGTCGGCCAGAAGCATTTCAAACGCTTCCTGAGCGCCGCCGGCTTCAGTAGCGGTAACATTTAAAAGATCTCCAGCTGTTTCATTGACCAGTGAGGCATAAGTGGCTTTCCAAGTATACCACCCGGAAGCTGAATGTGTAATTGACCAAGAGATGTCCCGACCCTGACCGGCAACAACTTCATCTAAAGGCTCATCATCTTCTTCAGGCACTTCCGTCGGCTCATCCACCGGTTCTTCTTCCGGCGCACCACATCCAGTGACGACTAACGAAAACACAAGAAAGAATGCAAGCAGTAGGAGTAACCATTTTTTTTGTAGTACAAGATTCATTTTTCTCCCCCTTTAATCTTAGTTGATGACAGCAGTGAAAATTTACACGGTTCACCTGACTGTGAAAAATCACCTCCTTGTCAAGCATAGTTCTAGAGTAATGCGATAGTTGTATGTCAAAATTCAACATACATATATCAATAAAAGGTTACACCAGAATAATTTTAATGTCAATGCGAATTGAAAGAATAATAAGAAAATATGAACAATCCATAACTTTTTTCACGAGATCAATTCTTTGTTTTCAGCGCATCATGGCTCCAGCTTGATAGGGGAGTTTTCTTAATTATTTGAGATTAGAGGCTTGAAAAAAAGTAGCTGGTGCTTAAAAGACCAACAAATACCATTACGTTC
>SLLE01000144.1 GCA_007134225.1 Tindallia sp. | reverse complement strand
TTTTTATGCTCAAAAAATTCATAGGTTACTACCGGCCTCACTTACCTTTGTTTTTTCTGGATTTTGGTTGTGCTTTTGTAACGGCCTTGATGGATCTGGTGTTTCCTTTTATGGTTTCTATCATCATCGATGATATAATTCCGGCTCGGAATTTCCAGCTTTTCATGATGATTGCAGGAGGGATGTTAATTTTTTTCATCCTTCGAGCACTGTTGCAGTATATTGTGGATTACTGGGGACATGTATTGGGGATCCGAATGGAGTACCACATGAGAAAGGATCTGTTTCGGCATCTTCAGAAACAGTCTTTTACCTATTATGATAACACAAAAACAGGACATGTCATGTCGCGTCTTGTAAACGATCTTAACGAAATATCCGAGTTGGCACATCATGGTCCTGAAGACTTGTTTATTGCCATGGTAACGCTGACAGGTTCTTTCGTTATCATGTTAAATATGAACTGGCGGCTAACGCTGATTACTTTCTCACTGATTCCCATTGTCATGACCTTCACCATTATGAAGAATAAACGAATGCAATTGGCTTTTCGAAATATGCGACAAAAGCTGGCGGATATTAATGCCCAGGTTGAGGATAGCATCGCCGGCGCTCGAGTGGTAAAATCCTTTACCAACGAAGGATTGGAAGAAGAAAAGTTTAAAAAAGGGAATGAAGAGTTTCGAAATTCTAAGGAAAAAACCCTGAAAGTAATGGCAGAATTTTTTGCCGGTGCGAACTTCTTTACTAACGCAATCAACCTTGCAGTGATAACTTTTGGCGGTATTTTTGTTTATCAGGGAACCATGCGAACCGGCGAGCTCATGGGTTTTTTGCTTTATGTATCCATGTTTCTCCAACCCATGCGAAAGCTAACGGTACTGGTGGAAAATTACCAGAAAGGGATGGCTGGATTTCATCGATTTATTGAAACCCTGGAACTGGAGCCAGACATAAAGGATCAGCCAGGTGCTGTTGACGTTAAAGAAGTCAACGGAGAAATTGCTTTTGATAACGTCACCTTCAGCTATAATCGAAAGGAAGACGAACAGGTAAGTGTGCTGAAAAATTTGAGTTTTACGATTAAGCCTGGTGAAACCGTTGCGTTGGTGGGACCTTCCGGTGCAGGAAAAACAACGCTCTGCAATCTGATTCCCCGCTTTTATGAGTTGGATGCAGGAGCCATTACCGTCGATGGTCGCGACATAAAGCGCTTTACACAACGGTCGCTAAGAAGCCATATCGGCACTGTGCAACAGGATGTTTTTCTCTTTTCCGGAAGCGTTCGGGAAAACATTGCTTATGCCAGGGTTGATGCGACGGAGGAAGAGGTAATTCAGGCTGCAAAGCTGGCGAATGCCCACGAGTTTATCCTTAAGTTAGAGAATGGTTACGATACGTATATTGGGGAGCGTGGGATAAAATTATCGGGAGGTCAAAAGCAACGCTTGTCCATCGCTCGAATCTTCTTAAAGAACCCGCCGATTCTTATTCTCGATGAAGCTACGTCTGCTTTGGACAACGAAACCGAAAAACTTATACAGCAATCTTTAACTGCCTTATCCCATCAGAGAACAACCCTTGTCATTGCCCATCGTCTGGCAACCATTCAGAATGCGGACCGGATCATGGTATTAACCGATGACGGTATTGTGGAAGAGGGAGATCATAAAACCCTGATGGACGATAATGGAATCTACGCTCGCCTTTATAACTCCCAATTCGAAAAATCACCGATTGTCGTTGCATAAACTAATCTATTGCCAGCCGTATTGCTTCCTTTGCCAAAAGATCTAACGGATCGATAACGGGGAGCGGTGAAGGCTGGTTTTTTAATAATAGTCCAATCTCGGTGCAACCGGCAATAGAGGCTGATAAGCCAGACTGCTGATAGCGCTGCATCAACCGGTAGATTCGATCCAGGTTATGCTCATCCACATAACCGGCTTTGATGCCTCGTGGTCCATAAATAATATCCATTATTTCTTCCTCCTGAATGGTGTCTCCAGGGAAAACAATAATGCCTGAACCCAGATATTTTTCAAATAATCCGGAACGTATACTGCCGCTGGTGGCCAGCACTAAAACCTGAACCTGATCAGCAAAGTTTGCTTCAATATGCTGTTGGATCAGGAGAAAGGCATTCACCAACGGTATTTTCAATGCATCCTGAACTTCTCGATAGAAATAATGAGCAGTCATGCAGGGCATCAAAAGGAAATCAGCTCCGGCTTTTTCCAGATTTCGACCGGTTTCAATGATGGCTTCAACCGGGCTTGTACCTTCACGGAGAATTGCCTCCGTCCTGTCTGGAATTTTAGGATTAGAGTCAATGATAATTCGCAGATGATCGGAATCTTTTTCAGCAGGGGTTTCCTTGATGATTCGTCCAAATAAATCCCAGGTGGCTTCCGGTCCCATGCCCCCTAAAATGCCAACAATGTTTTCGTTCATCTCCGTCCCTCCTTTTATTGTCTTATTTTGGATTTCATCTATTAATTCCTTACCCAAACAGCTTAACGGATTCACAAATTGGATTTAATTCTGAAAGAAGCCTGGCTCTTGACTGACAACGCATCAGTAAAAGCCAGGCTTTTGTTCAAAATAATAATTAAGGGAATACGATTAGACTAACTGGTGGATCCGAGCTGGGCTTCTTCCGGAACGTCCAATGCGTCTTCTGTTGCGGCAACAACAACGGCGGCAGAACCATCACCGATAACATTGACACTGGTTCGGGCCATATCCAGGATCCGGTCAATACCGGCGACAAGCGCAACACCATCCAAAGGCAGGCCAATAGAAGTTAGCACAAGCGCAAGCATGATCATACCGGCACCGGGGACACCGGCTGTACCGATGGAAGCCAGTGTGGCTGTAAGAATAATGGTTCCAAACTGAGCAATAGTCAACTCAATGCCATAAACCTGCGCGATGAAAAGTACACTGACGCCTTGGTAAAGAGCTGTTCCATCCATGTTAATGGTAGCGCCCAGGGGGAGAACAAAACTGGATACTTTCTGGGAGACACCCAAGTTTTCACGGGCACATTTGATAGTAACCGGAAGGGTTCCGGCACTGCTGGTCGTAGCGAAAGCGGTGATGGCTGCCGGCATCATGCCTTTAAAAAATTTTAACGGGCTCATTTTGCCTATGACGGATACGGCGGTGCTGTAAACAATACCGGCATGAAGGATACATCCCAGGTAAACCGCTACGATGACAGTTGCCAGCGGCATTAAAACGGACAGGCCATGGGTGACCACAACCGGCGTGATCAGCCCAAAGACTCCTATCGGCGCAAAAGCCATTACATAAGAGGTGACTTTATACATGATTTCGGCAAGTCCGTCAAAGAAGTCAATAAAGATTTGTCCTTTTTCTTTAGGGATGGCATTAAAAGCAACTCCAAGGAATAACGCAAAAACAATGATCTGAAGCATGTTTCCTTCCGCCATGGCACTGATGGCGTTTCTAGGAATGATGTTAAGCAGGGTTTCCGTAATGGCCGGCGCTTCGGCAGCGGTCACGTCTGCATCAACCGGCATGGAGAGTCCGTCGCCTGGTCTGAACAGAGCACCCAGGGCTAAACCGATGGTGATGGCAAAAGCGGTGGTAATCAAATAGTAACCCAGTGTTTTACCGCCCATACGGCCAAGGGTCTTCGGATCGCCAACGCTGGCGGCTCCGACAATCAATGAAGAAAAGACCAGCGGTACGATGATCATCATGATCATATTCAGGAACAATCGTCCAAGGGGTGCGATGAAAGTATTGACAAAATCAGGCGCGCCCTGCAGAGCAATACCGGCAACAAGACCGGCTACGAGACCCAGCAAAATCTTGGTGGTCAACGACATTTTTCCTTTCAAAATAATTCCTCCTTTTTTACCTATAAATGGATAATTGCTTTTACAGATTCATTATATACGGAGGGTGACAGAAAAAGACATAAATCGACAGAAAAATACTCAAAATCGAAAGAATTATCAGTATAATTACAATGTTCGGTCGGTCAGCAGGATTTGTATTCCTTCGATGAATTTCCGGACACTGATTTTTCCGCTATGGACACTTTGGCTTTTCAAATAACCCATTTCCCGGCGTACTTCGCCAAAGTCAAATAAAATCGTCGAATAACGGACAAAAGTATCATCGTAATAATCCTCCAATCCCCGGTTGGCCAGATTTTTTAAAGCATTCTTAACGGCACGACGGATTCGCTGCTCAATGGTGCCGGTATTAACATCCATACCGCTTTCTTTGTAATGTTTTTGGAGCAGATCATAAGCATGCGCCATTTTAAGACCGGCAGGATTGTGTATATAATTCTTTTCTTCTGCCATTAAGCAGACCATTTCAATCAGGTCCTGACACCCGGCCTCGCCGGAAATTCCCAAGTTAGCCAGAATCTTACGAATGTCCGTCCTTGTGTCAGCAAATCTTTCAAGCGGAGCAGTTGCAGGATCGGCTCCGCGGACTGTCTGGATCGCGCTCTCAAAAGAATACAGCATGTGGGTCAGTTGATGTTTTTCGATGACATTTTTGATGACGGCGACAACTTCAACCACATTAATCGGTTTGTTAATGAAAAACTCAATCCCTTTTTGATAAGCACCGGCAATCATATCCTGGGAATCAACCTGTGAAATCATGACAAAAGAGCTGCGGCAACCCGCTTCTTTCAAAGTGGAAACCACCCCGATGCCGTCAACCTGAGGCATGAGTAAATCAACCAGCACAATATCCGGCTGAAGCACCTGAATCTCTTCAATGGCTGTTTTGCCGTTATTCGCCGATCCGATCATTTCTCCCAACTCGTGTTTTTCAATGATGCTTTCAAGTATTCGCTGAATGCTTAGGTCATCATCAACAACATAAAGACGTGAGTCCATCACTTAGACCTCCTCCTGGTTGAGTCGATTGACAGGAATCTGTAAACGGACCCGGGTCCATTTCCGATCTTGGATTGTGTCCGCTTCGATGGAACCGGAAAAATGATTTTCGATAATTTCCCGGGCATGGGAAAGCCCTATGCCAGTGGACATTTTTCCGGTAACAGGATCATACTTAGTGGAATATCCGGGTAAAAATAAAAGGTTCAGATCTTTTGGATCGATACCGGAACCATTATCCAAAACTTGAAAGTGATAGTAACCTTTTTCAAGAAATCCTTTGACAACGATCGTTCCTTCACTCTGAATGGCTTCAACGGCGTTGATCAAAAGGTTATTCAAAACGGAAATCAGCGGGTAATACTCTGCTGTGGTCAGGTTGTTGCGGCATTGAAAGTGTAAGTTTATATCCTGCTGACGGCTGCTGAGCAGGCTGGAATAATTCTCCTTTAGCAACTCAAAAAGCTCCCGGATGCTCATCTTGGACTGATCTTGTTCTTCTGCCAGTGCCTTTTCCATTCCTTCAGCTACACGGGCATAGTCCTTTTTGATTTCATGGATATTTTTTGCCACACTCAAGGCCTGTTCTTTTAATGGTTTGGTTTCCAATTTGTTATAAAGATCATAGCTTTCTTTCATGGCTTCTTCAATGTCTTTGATGGATTTACGAATAAAGAAGAGTTCGGATTTCAGGTTGGATAAAAATAATACAGTCTCCCGGTATTTTTTTTCTTTTATACTTCGGTCATACCGCTCAATATAGTGTAAAGTAGTGTTATATAAAAAAT
>SLLE01000027.1 GCA_007134225.1 Tindallia sp. | reverse complement strand
TATATTCAACGTGAAAACGAAAAGAGGAGTGAGAAACAGGATGGAAAAAGAAAGAGCGCTATGGATCTATAAAACCATGAATGAAATAAGGAAATTTGAAGAAAAAGCGGTGGAGCTGTTTGAAAGCGATGCACTGCGAGGGTCTGTCCACCTGTGCATCGGGCAGGAAGCCATTGCCGCCACCGTCTGCTCACATCTGAGAGACACGGATTATATCACCAGCACGCACCGGGGCCATGGCCATTGTATCGCTAAAGGCGCCGACCTTGGCAAAGCCATGGCGGAGCTGATGGGTAAAGCTACCGGATACTGCAAAGGAAAAGGTGGGTCCATGCATATCGCCGACCTTTCCAAAGGAAATTTGGGTGCCAACGCCATTGTAGCCGGCGGTGTCCCTATTGCTGTTGGCGGAGCGCTGGCGGCTGATTTTAAAGGAACCGACCAGGTTGCCGTTACATTTTTCGGAGACGGCGCCTCCAATCAGGGTGTCTTCTATGAAAGTTTGAATTTGGCTTCCGTTTGGAAACTGCCGGTGATCTTTGTCTGCGAAAACAATGGGTACGGCATTTCCGTTCCAGCCAGCCAAAGTTGTTCCGTGAAAGACATCGGTATACGGGGCGGTTCATGTTCCGTTCCCGGCGTAACCGCCGACGGCAACGATGTCCTGGCCGTGGATGAAAAAATCCAGGAAGCCATCGCCCGTGCCAAAGCCGGCGAAGGACCAACGTTACTGGAATTTAAAACCTATCGATGGATGGGACACTGGACCGGCGACCCGCAAGTGTATCGAACCCGGGAAGAGGTCGAAGAATGGAAGAAAAAATGTCCCATTAAGCGGTTTAAAAAATACATGATGGATGAAAAAATCGCCAGCCAGGAAGAATTGGAAGCTATTGAAAAACAGGCACAGGAAGACGTTGAAACCGCAACGGAATTCGCTTTAAATAGTCCGGAACCAGATCCGGCCAAGGTAATGGAAGATGTTTTTACAGAATACTAAAAGTAGATAGGAGGATCAACCATGAGTGTGAAATCATATGCACAAGCCATCCGTGATGTACTGGCAGAAGAAATGCGAAGCGACGAAAATGTGTTCGTCATGGGCGAAGACGTGGCAGAACAGGGCGGAATCTTTGGCTGCACACGAGGCCTGCTTGACGAATTCGGACCCAAACGAGTCCGGAACACCCCCATATCCGAAGCCGCCTTTGTAGGAGCCGGAATCGGGTCAGCATCCTGCGGCATGCGCCCAGTAGTGGAACTGATGTACATGGATTTTGTTTACGTAGCCATGGATCAACTGCTGAACCAGGCAGCGAAAATGCGATACATGTTCGGTGGAAAAGCCACCATTCCAATGGTGGTGAGAGGCCAGCAGGGAATTGGACGGGGAAATGCCGGTCAGCACTCTCAATCCGTGGAAGCTTTCTTTATGCACATACCCGGCATGAAAGTCGTCATGCCCTCGAGTGCAGCGGATGCAGCCGGACTGCTCAGAACCGCCATTCGGGACGATAACCCGGTGATGTTTATTGAACACAAAGCCCTATACGCATCCACAGAAGAAGTACCGGATGATCCGGAATTCACCCTTCCCTTCGGAAAAGCCAATATCCTTCGTGAAGGAAAAGATGTGACCCTGATCGCCACCCATCTCTATGTTGGCATGGGCGTAGAGATTGCTGAAGAATTAGCGGAAGAGGGAATTGATGTAGAAGTCATTGATCCCCGTACGCTGGTTCCCCTGGACAAAGAAACCATGATTCAGTCCGTTAAAAAAACCGGCCGGGCCGTGGTGGTTCATGAAGGACACCGAACCGCCGGCGTCGGCGCAGAACTGGCATCTATTATGGCAGAAGAAGCCTTCATTCATCTGGATGCTCCCATCGAAAGACTTGGGGCCAAACAATGCACACTGCCTTTCAACCTGGGTCTGGAAAACGCAGTCGTACCCCAGAAAGAAGAAATAATACAAGCCATTCGCAAAACCATGCACCAATAAGGGGGGAGAAATGTGGCGACGAAAGTAATTATGCCCAAACAAGGGCTTCAAATGAAAAAAGGAACCATCCGCCAATGGCTAATACAGGAAGGCGAAACCGTAAACGCGGAAGAACCATTACTCGAAATTGAGACGGATAAACTGAACATCGAAATCACAGCTCCTGCCACCGGAACACTACTGAAAATTACCCGTGGTGTGGGTGAGGTGGTACCCATTACGGAAATCATCGGTGTGATCGGAGAGCCGGAAGAGGATATTTCCGCACTGTTGGCCGAAGCAGCTGAACAAGCTTCAAAAAGCACCTCAGAACCTAAAAAAGGTAAAAAAGAAGCACCAAAAGAAGAGAAAAGCGCAGAATCTGCTGCGGCACCGGCTGAAAAGAAACGACAACCCGGTGAAAAAATCTTTATCACCCCCCGGGCGAAGACCAGGGCTCAGGAAGAAGAAGTGGACTACGAAACTGTTGCCGGCAGCAGCCCACAGGGCTGGATCATTGAGAAAGATATTTTGGCTCTCGCCGAAACATCGCGTCAGGATCACCGCTCAACTCCTGTTGCCGCTAAGATGGCTCGGGAAAAAGGCATCAGCCTGGCCGCCGTCACAGGAACCGGAGAAAACGGTCGTGTCACCAAAGAAGACGTGGAAAAATACCTGGCCTCCGGTCAGGCAGCCGGTGCCAAGCCTTCGCGCACCACCGAACTCATTCCTTTTGAAGGAATGCGCCAGGTCATTGCCGAGCGGATGATGGAGAGCCTGCAGACTTCTGCTCAGCTCAGCCATCGGATCAAAGTGGACATGAGCGAAGTCACCCGGCTGCGGGAAATGTTTAAAGAAGACGGCCAAAAGATCTCCATGAACGATATTCTGGTCAAAATTGTATCTAAAGCCTTGATGGAACATCCGATGGTCAACGCCTCCCTGACGGAAGAGGGGATCCTGACGCATAACTTTGTCAACATGGGGATTGCCGTTGCCGTGGAAAACGGACTAATCGTACCCGTCATCAAAGACGCGGATCTGTTATCCCTTCAGGAAATCAACGCCGCTGGAAAAGAGTTGGTTGAAAAAGCAAAAACCAACAATTTGGATTCAGAAGACTACACCGGCGGAACCTTTACCATCTCCAACCTGGGCATGTTCGATATCGACGACTTCACGGCGATTATCAATCCGCCGGAAAGCGCCATCCTGGCCGTTGGTAAAACGGAAAAAACGCCGGTGGTCCGGGAGGATGAGATCGTCATACGACCAATGATGACGCTAAGTTTGACGTATGATCACCGAGTGATTGATGGTGCGCCGGCCGCACAGTTCCTGCAACGAGTGAAAAAAATGCTGCAGAACCCATATTTGCTGTTGTAACGTTTAATGGGGAAAAAGGAGGGTTACCATGTCATCTACCGATACCATGAAAGCCTGGGCGATTAAGATTGAAGAAGAAGCGTCTGTGCCGGAAAATTTTCAGGAAATGATGAGTAGGATTGTTTCAAAGTTAGAAGTATTTCCATATACGATTTTTGCTCCCAAAAACGATAAAACCGGAAAACCTGATCAGGATACTTTGCTGGTCATGACGGCAGAAAACATTTACGTGCTGGAAGACCAGGGCGGAAAAATCAGTACCGCCAGCTTTTTCATGAAAGAAATACAAATGGTTCAGATGGGAACTGTTTTGCTGGAATCCTGGATCAGTATTTGGGGAAAATCAGCGGGTGAATACATTAGCTGCACCCTGTATTTTGATACGGTTCTGGAAGAATTGTTTGAAGAGGTTCTCAATAAAATTCGAAACAAGGCGCTTCAACTAAGCCCAGAACCTAAAAAGGAAGGATCGAAAGAACTGGATTACCTGAAAGAGATTAGTGAAAAGTTCTATAACTATGGACAGTTTAGCCTGCTTCCGGGCCAAGAAATTCAAAATAGTGCCTATCAGCCTATGGCTTATGTGGGAAAAAGCAAAAATTCAGCCGAGTTTCAGACGGCACCACATTTAATGATTCTGACTGAAAAAGAAGTGATTCTGATTGAGGAAGCCAAACAGGAACAAAAATCAACTTCCCAGAAATACAGCGGTGTTTGGTCATACATTCAAATTCCACATATTTCGAATATTGAAGAACAGCTGGAAGGCGAATGGATGAAACTGAAAATATTTCTTGAGGGACAAAAACCAAAAGAAATTGATTATGATCCGAAAAACAAACTGGATGCGCAGAATCTTACGCAAAATTTGAAAAAAAAGATTCAATGAAATGACTGAGTGGATAGGGAAAATACTGGAGGGACCATAATGAAATATGATTTTGTGATCATCGGCGGTGGACCTGGTGGTTATACGGCGGCAATCCATGCGGCCAAAAAAGGAAAAGAAGTAGCCTTAATTGAAAAACATAAGATTGGTGGAACCTGCCTGAATTGGGGTTGTATTCCCACAAAGGCACTGCTTCATACCGTAGAGGTTTACAATGCGGCAAAACACTCCCAGGCTTTTGGCCTTGAAGTGAAAGAAGCGGTTGTGAACTGGGAACAGGCTCAGAAAAACAAGGAAGAGATTGTTCAATCCTTAACTGACGGCGTAGAGAGTCTGCTGGAAAAGAATGGTGTGACGATTTATAAAGGGAATGCAGCATTTAAAAGCGAAGATACCGTTGAAATCACCACGGAGAATGGAAAAGAAGAGATTCAGGGGAAAAAAATCATCATTGCTGCTGGTTCGGAACCCATCATGATTCCAATTCCCGGACATGATTTGGAGGGAATTCTGACCAGCAAGGAAACCCTGGAGCTGGAAGAAGTGCCAAAATCCATGGCGATCATCGGCGGAGGTGTCATTGGCATTGAGCTGGGATACATTTACCACTCGCTGGGAACAGAAGTAACCGTGATTGAAATGCTGCCACAGATTTTGCCCCGGGAAGATGAAGATCTGGCGCAAAGCCTGACGGAAATTCTGGAAGAAAAAGGCATGAAAATATTAACCGATTGCCGGGTTTCAGAAATTGAAAAAGCAAGCGATGGTTTCAGTCTTCACTATCAAATGGGTGGATCATCCGAAGAGCTGCCAGTGGAAAAAGTACTGATGGCTGTTGGTCGAAAACCAGAAGTCGCATGGCTGGATTCTCTGGCACTGGAAATGGAAGGGCCGGGAATCAAGGTGGATTATCAAATGAAAACCAATATTCCCAATGTCTATGCCATAGGCGACGTAACCGGAAAATACATGCTGGCGCATACCGCTTCTCACCAGGGAATTGTCGCCGTTGAAGATGCTCTGGGACACAAAATGTCCATGAAAGGACAGCCCGTTCCTTCCTGCTTGTATATTGAGCCGGAAGCCGCTTCCGTGGGTCTGACAGAAAAAGAAGCCCGGGATCAATATCGTGGTGAAGTAAGTGTCAGTTATTTTGACCTTCAAATGAATGGGAAGGCACTGACCATTGGGAAACCATTAGGCTTTATTAAAATCATAACAGAAAAAAAATGGAACGAGATCGTCGGTGTTCACATTCTGGGGCCTAAAGCCACCGAGCTTATTGCAGAAGCCGTTCTGGCGCTAAGACTTGAATGTACAGCAGAAGAGCTGGCTCACACCATACATGCTCATCCAACACTGTCGGAAGCCGTGATGGAAGCCAGTGCAGGAATTATGGGCGAAGCAATCCATGCACTTTCCAGTGAATAAGTGATTATAAGAGAGAAAACATCTCCTCCTTTCTTTCTT
>SLLE01000081.1 GCA_007134225.1 Tindallia sp. | reverse complement strand
CATCGGATAAATCCTTTTCTTGGATTGAAACATTCTCGCTTCCTGATCCAGCATGACATGCAGTGCTATTGAACCATGAACTGTCCCATCATGCCATAATCTTCATGCTCCAGCATGTGACAATGGTACATGTAGAGACCCGTGTGATTAAACCGGACGACTATGATCACTTCTTCTCCCGGGTCCACATGGATCGTATCCTTAAACCCGCGTTCTTCTGGTGGCGGTGGATTCCCGTTTCTGGAGATAACCTGAAACTGTGTGCCATGAACATGGAAAGGGTGGCCGCTGGAGTGCATCATGCTGCGGCTATTTCGAATGATCCAGATTTCAGTTTCATTCTGATTGACTTCTTCATCAATGCGGTTCATGTTGAAGGATTTGCCATTGATGGTCCCACGAAGTCCCATGCTTTGCAATTCAAAAACGCGTGTTGGAGAATCATCGCCGGCGGAAATCTCCGGAATGACGGCCAGCGATTCCGGAATTTCTGTATTGGCTCCTTCTGAATCCAACACATAGAATTGCAGGACAGGGTGTTCTCCTGCCATTAAAGCAATCTCTGTGTCCGTTGTAGCTGTTGAAAAATCAACGATTACCTCCATTCGTTCTCCGGGAGTGATGAACAGGGAATCCCTGGCAACAGGACTTTCCAGAAACCCGCCATCGGAGGCAATCTGATAAAAAGAGCTGCCATCGCTGAGCTGAAGGTTAAAATTTTCAAAGTTGGAGCCATTGAGGATTCGAAGTCTGACTTTTTCCGCGTTCACTTCCACATACGGATCAACCGTGCCGTTGATCAGCATGGTGTCACCCGGAACCAGCCCCATCCTATCCAACTGATAGGAAAAACTGCCGTCGCTGTTAAAGTTTCTGTCTTGCAGGATGAGGGGGATGTCATTGATTCCATAATCCTTTGGCAAATTCAATCTGTCTGAAACATCATCCTCAATATAGATAAGGCCGGCCAAGCCGCTATATACCTGAGGACCCGTGGTACCATGCAGATGCGGATGATACCATAAGGTCGCAGCGGGCTGATCAATGGTAAAATTGGGTTCCCACACCTCTCCGGGCATAATGGGTTGATGTGGTCCGCCGTCGGCTTCTCCGCTGATATCCATGCCGTGCCAGTGAACCGTGGTCGGTTCCCCAAGCTGATTATGAACAGAAACATTCACTTCCTGTCCACGCCTGACGGGTATGATTGGGCCTAAATAATTTCCGTTATATCCAAGGGTCTCCGTGGTGCGTCCAGGGAAAAACTCCATCTCTCCTTGCTGAACAAACAACTCAAAAGAAGCCGTGTCCGGATCCGCGCTTTGGTCTTCCAAAATTTCCGGAATGATCATTGCGTTACCAGCGTGCTCTTTGTCGTCTGGTTCTGCCGGCGATGAAATCTGGCATCCTTGCAAGAGGAAAAAGGCGCCCATAAGTGTGATCACCAGAAACCTAACGAGATAAGGCGAGGTATGACTTTTTTTAAACATATTACTTCCTCCCATCGAAAAATAAGCGGGAACCTTAGCACGCGATGCCCATAGGGCACTCGTGCCATTTCCTTATTGCGTCACAAAACCGACCCAAAGGCATGTTGTTTTTCAACATCATAAGACCAATCGATAATACCTCCCAAGTCGTACACATTGGTGTATCTGAGTTCCACCAGTATTTCTGCAGCTTCAAGGCTTCGCCGGCCGCTCCTGCAGTAAATAAAAACAGGAGTCTCCTTGTCTGTTAAATGCTGGGGGGCTTCTTCCTCTAACGTCTGAAGTGGAATCAACAAACTGCCAGGAATGCGCTCTTCTGCATATTCTACAGGAGTCCGTACATCCACCATGATGATGTCTTCACTACTTTCAAGCCGCTGCAAGGCTTCTTCCGGTTCGACGCTTCTAAAACTCGTCAGTTCCGGATCTTCAATCTCATTGGCGCAACTCGCCAGCATAATAATGAAGGCACTCATGATCATGCATACTCCTACTTTTAGTTTCATATAAATCATCCTTTGTTCTTCTTTCACAGACATTTCCTCAAACACCCGTCACATCTAATCACTCAAACGTCCCAATGATGTTTTTTCCATTATACCTACTCATTTAGCTGATACCCTGCAGATGAGAGTGCAAACGAGGCGGGATCATATATTCTTACCGGCAGGTCATGAGATGAAACCGAAGCCCATGTTTTGTTTTTATAATTCAGCACGTTTTCCTCGTTTCGAACGATAATGAAAAATGGCAGCAATCAGTATAAAATCAGTCAATACGGCACTGACAGTGGGAATCCGGGGAAGGGAGTGGCGCATTCCGACCCCCGGCAACGTCCCCTTGTGTCAAGAAATTAAATCTTATCTAAGGGGAAAATGGGTCTCTTCACTTTGTGATAAGAAAGATGGGTTAAATTAGGTGTTGCAAAACCTGGACAGCCTACCTCTAAAACTTCTGAAGCAAAATCTTCATATGCAGCTCTAAAATGTCCTCGAGATTTGACAATTATGCTTCTTTGATACACTTTAACCTAAAAACCGATAAGTCTCCCTCCTCTTAGCCTTCCTTGTTCACGCAGGACTTCAAAGCCCTCATGGTTGTCTGCACGTACTGGATGAAAAGAAATCCACCAAACTACCCAACAAAACCCTCTATGAGGCCCAACAAAAACCCATCGCAAAACTTTTTTAAACCTATAGAATTATAGGTGTTGTTAATCGATTAACAAAATCCCGGAAATAACGATAGATCCGAAATGAGGTGAAACCGACGAATCCCCTACTGTTTGCTATCAACTTAATTCAAAAAGGAGTGTTTGAAATGAAATCAACCAACATGAAAACCACATTGCTATCCACCGCAGCCATTTTAGCTTTGGCTGTGATCATGACATCAACCAGCCTGGGTGCATCCCTCGGTGAAACCATTAATCTTAACCTTTCCAGCCAGGTACATGGGCAGGAATCTGTGCCAAACGAAACACAGCGAGCTCCGATTTCTTCCTTTGATGCCGCAGAGCTGGTTTATCTGGAAGCTGTATCCGTTCATCCAATTGTTTTGGACGATGACGTGTCTTATGAAGAAAAAATGGCTTTTTTTGAAGCAGAAGCTGAGAAAGCTGGTTACATCGGATTCCGTTTTGCCGACCTGCAGGGACAGGCAGTTGCCCTGGACCAAGACGGTGCTCAGATTGATGTAACGGACCGACATTATTTTCAGAATGCAATGGCAGGAGAGCCGAATGTTTCTGATGTATTAGTAAGTAAGGAAACAGGTGAGTCAATTGTTGTGTATGCAACGCCTGTTTATCTCAACGACAGTTTGGCAGGTGTTCTTTTCGCCTCCAGAATCGCCAACTAGTCAAATATAGTACAGAACGTAAAAGCCTGTCCAAGACACCATGTTTTGTCTCAGACAGGCTTTTTGAGTTGTAAAAACATTTGAGTTTCAAAATCATTGACATTCAGTCTCTTTTTCAATTAATATTATAAACACATATGTATATGTCTGTATATTTCGATTCACTAACAAAGTATCTTGATAAGGGCTGATAGGGATGATGTACAACGAAACCGTACTGGATCACTTTGCAAATCCGCGCAATGCAGGAAAGTTGGAAAATGCCAGCGCAAGAGGCGAGACCGGAAACCCTTCCGATGGTGACCGGATTATTATTTATGTACGCATTCAGGCCAACCACTTGCAAGAAGTTCGCTTTCAAACCTTTGGCTGTGCGGCTGCCATCGCAGCCAGCAGTATGCTGACAGTACTGGCAACCGGAAAGACCATCGAAAATGCAAGCCGCATCACCAATGAAGATGTTGCTGAAGCATTGGGCGGGCTGCCTCCTGAAAAATCAGAATGCTCCAATATAGCCGCTGATGCACTTCAAAAAGCCCTTGCTCAGTATCAAGAAGATGCTGACCGGGATGAAACAGACAGCAACACGAACAGCTCCGGCGACAGTTGTCAGATCAATATGCACGAATCTGCCATGCAGCAGGCATCCGGCTTAACACCGGATCAGATCCAACGTTATATGCGCCAAATTATCATGCCGGAAATCAGCGGAAAAGGTCAGCAGATCCTGCTGCAAACCCATATAGCGGTATGGATGCCTTCTGTATCCTGGGGAGAAATGCTGCTGGCATATCTGGCAGCCGTAGGATTTGGTCATATTACATGTGTATTGGATGAAGCGGAAAGCGGAAAAGCGATCCTTGATCATGTCCAGGACCTCAATCCGGAGTTGCAGTGGCTCGTACAAGAATCCAGTGAAGCAGATTCTGATCTCTTGATCTCCTCTTCCAATGCAGCGTTGGTTTTGGGTCCACCAAACTGGGTGGGATCCTGCCATCAGAAGCTTTCTGAACAAATTGGCAGTCAGCCGCCAGACTTCCCACTACTTTCTGTTGCAATCAGACCATGGGCCGGTGTGCTAACGTCATCCATATCCCAGCCAATGGTTCAACATCATCGAGACCAAGGAGAAAAAGATCCGGTGGGAACGATCCTGTCTGCCTCCTTTGCCGGCACTATGTCCGTCATCCAACTGGTAAAAGCCAGGCTCGGTATAGGGCAATCGCCGAAGAAACCTTTTCAATACAATTTAATGGATATGACTTTTGAAGAAACTACTGAATTCAATAAATATTGCAGTCTCCGC
Source organism: Tindallia sp. (assembly GCA_007134225.1). Classification (GTDB taxonomy): domain Bacteria; phylum Bacillota; class Clostridia; order Peptostreptococcales; family Tindalliaceae; genus Tindallia. The sequence continues at coordinate 1,071 of SLLE01000081.1, read as the reverse complement.
CCAGATTATCAACGACTTTCCAGATCAAGTGTCCTTTTGATTGGCAGCGGCGGGCTTGGATCCCCTTCCGCCTTTGTGCTTGCCAAAGCTGGCATTGGTACCCTGGGACTGGTGGATTATGATGAAGTGGACCTGAGCAATCTGAATCGACAAATTCTTCATACCACCAGCCGCATCGGAATGCCTAAAGTAGTATCCGGAGCCAAAACGCTTCAAATGCTCAACCCACAGATCACCGTGAATACGTATCAGGAACAGCTGACGGAAGATAACGCCGATATGCTCCTGGAAAAATACGACCTGCTGCTGGACGGACTGGATAACATGCCGGCCCGATATGTGGCCAATAAAGCGGCGGCTGCGGCTTCCAAACCCTTTGTGCACGCCGGCGTCCTGTCTTTTTACGGTCAGGCCAGCACGATAGTGCCAGGTCAGGGTCATTGTCTTGAATGTGTGTTCCCTCAGTCTGAAGGAGAAGGAAACTTTCCCACCTGTGAAGAAATGGGAGTTTTGGGTGCCGCCCCCGGCTTAATGGGAGTCATTCAGGCAGCAGAAACCATTAAGCAGCTTACAGGCTTACCACCATCCCTCCAGCATCGTTTTTTAATGGTAGATACCCTGGAAACAGAATTTACCTTGGTCGACCTGTCCGATCGAGAAGACTGTCCTGTCTGCTCAACTAAGAGATAATCCAATATCTATCCAAATAAAAATGGCAGCCCGAAGGCTGCCATTTTTATTGAAACATTTTTAAATCGTTTTTTCAATACATACATCGTAACATGGAAATGTGTCGAAGTTGTGACCAAACCCTGTGTTTCCAAATGTTTTAACCTGTATTATTTCCAACTGCTCCTGTAGGATATGCTACAGTCTGATGTTTCTTCAGAATGTAGCCTTCACCGTATTAACCACTTTCCTTCCGTTCCACCTTTCAATTCAAAGACCTATCTACTATCATCGCATAAACCGTGCCAACTTTTCTTCCCAATAGAAAATACCTCCAAGTAGATTGGTCTAATTTTGATTAATTAGACTGTCTACTTCGGAGGTATCCTATCATTTCGGCTG
>SLLE01000165.1 GCA_007134225.1 Tindallia sp. | reverse complement strand
GAGGAAATACGGGTGACCGTTGCTTTCACCGAGCCTGCGGAAGACGAGATAGTGACCCAGGCTCTCACGTACCCAGACGACCTGTACGTGATGGAGGCGACAGACAAGCCGGTCACTTTTGCAGCCACCGGCGCAGAATCCTATGTGCCTGAATTGATAGGACTGGACGAACTGCCGCCCATCGTTGCCGAATCCGACGGCATCAAGATCTTCAGCCCGGCGCCAGAGACAACGGTGCCTGCAACCTTCACCATCGAAGGGATCTCCAACGTATTTGAAGGAACCGTCCTGATCCGGGTGCTGGATGCGGACGGAGAAGAACTGCTTAGCGACTTTACCACCGGTGCCATGGGCGACTGGGGCTATTTCAACCCATTCCTGACCCTTCCGGACACCGTCCAGCCCGGCGATGCCCTGACCCTGGAACTTTATACCACAAGCGCCAAGGACGGAAGCATTCAAGACCTGATCGAAATCCCGCTGGAAATGGATGAATCGCCTGCCCTTTGAACCGGCCGTGGAAAGAGACCGAGAGCTTTAACGCCGATGCCGACCGGTTCCTGTTCGAGCTGGAAACCATGAACGGCACGGATGATCACAGGATTTTTGTTGATTTTGAATAAAGACCATCCAATCTGATCGCTGAAAAAGATCCCGAAAAAACGGGATCTTTTTTTCAGCGATACCCGTAAAACGATTGATTTTATGGTTTTTGTGACTAAAACCTTAGTTGAGGAGTAATGTAATGAAGCATCGAGATTTCATCGAGATTTCCTGCTTGAGTAGCAGACGAAGTGACATGTTCAGCTTCAGACACCTCATTATTTTCTTGAAAGACATTAAGGCGAATTGTTTTCAGTGACTGGCACCGTTGCTCATATCTCTTCTGCTGTTTTCTGATTGAGTATCTCGATGCTCTTGTGCCAATAAAAATACGCTTCAGGATCGAATTTCATGATCGTTTTGAATTTCTTGAACTCTGGATGTTCAATCACAAGCTCTCTTAAATCTACTTTTGGATCAAACCTCTCAACATCGGCAATTTCATGTTTTATTAGAAGTGATAGGTACGCTGCCTTGGATGCACTGTTTATTGCACTCTCTACAATATAGTTTCTGGAGAAAATATAATCCTTTATCCTATTTACTCCAAGTTGTAACTGGTCAAAGACGTCTTTTTCGATCCGACCTCTTTCACTTAAGATTCTGGAGGTCTCAAAAATATCATCAAGGACGTCTTCATACGATAGCTCATCATCTCGCTCCCGATAGATTAACTCCTCCTGTGCCATCTGTTTAAATGTCCGGCTCACCGTATTGACCTCATTCATTTCATCAAACAAGTTGCCTACGTCAAAGAGCTGTTTGATGATTTCCAACTCTTTATTATTTCCGTAAGGAATTCCCGTAGTATTTGGTGCATAAGCTGTTAACTTGTCACCTAAAATACAATCCACGCTCGGCACATGAACCAGGACTGATGGTTCAGAGTATTCTATAAAACTGCAGTTTATGCTCTTTTCAATCACATCTACATAATGGCTTTTCTCGTATAGAATATCCAGAAGAATATAGTTCTCATCCTCATTAAGTGCCGATGTGTAGAAAACTTTATAGTGGGCTTTTGGGACTTCATTATTTCCATTCCTTACACACTCTTCAAAACGGATGAAGATATCACTCTTTTCAACAATCTCAGTAAGAAGATCCTCCATGTCAACTTCTTGCTTTTCCTTCTCAACAATAATATCAATGTCTATCGAGAATCTGTGCATCTGATTAAGAAGAAGGAGTAGCGATGTTCCTCCTTTAAAAACGAATTCCAAATTTGTTTTTGCAAGCTCTTCTAGTAGATGAAAAGCTTTCGTTACTTTTTCGATGAGTGTTGGGTCCGCTTTCTTCTTTCCTCGTTTATAATCATTGCTCTTTTTCTCAATCCATTCTTTTGTGTATGTCGTCTCATGGATCATCAAATCACCTCATATTAATAGTTCGTCTTCATCAATGCTCGTTTCCGCTTTTAAGAAAGATATTAGTTTATCTTTTATATGCCTCTTGTGTGCATACTGCTTTAATGTTGATTGGTTAACATTATAAGTATTAAAAAGCTCCTGGTAAATATTCTTAAGTTCTGCTCCTTGATAAGCAACAAAAAGTTCATCGTCTACAAATAGATCAATCATGATTTTTTCTACACTTGGCACAATGATGTTTTGAACTTCTTGTAGTGGAGAAGTAACTGTCAGATTCTTAATGATGATGCTCGTTTGCCCAGCACTGATATAATGCTCCACTTCATGTTTCCCTGGATTTAAGTAAACATTTTTTTGCGATTCCTGCAGAAAAGCAAAAACTGCTGAAGCGGCATCCTTATCAACTTCCAGGATTATATTGTTTGAAAATGCTTGATGAACCATAAGATTATTTAACCAAGAAGTCTCCCATATGCACATGTCAACATAGGGGAATTGATTTTTAACTTTTGAAAACAGATTTCTAATCTTTTTGCTCACAGTAGGCTGAAAGTCTTTTTTGCTTTTGGTTGTATAGACACCTCGCTTTAATGTGTTTATTACCCCATTATTTTTTAGTGCATAGACACGCCAGCGGAATGTACTCTTCTTTAAGTTTGGATCGTATGTTTGGTAAAAATGATACAGGTCATCACTCGTGAACGGTTTATTACCAAAGACATTTTTTATTTCTTCAATTTTTAACTTGTCGTTCATATCAATCAACCCTCTTTTCTCAAAACAAACATTTGGAGCAATTATCATTTCCGCTCCATTTGTTTGGTAAAGAAAATCTAATTTTATAATCAAACAAACGGAGCCATTTTTGTTTTCGCTCCGTTTGTTTGATTTATTTTATTATACAGTAAATACCAACATTAAGCAAGAATCGAATCAAATATTCGGAGCCATTTTCATTAGATACTTCCAATACCGGTCTGTTCAATGTGCCACTCTAATTCCATGAGACTGATGAAGCTGATGAGGCTGCCGATGATCTGTTGACTAGTGACAGGCACTAATCAGTTCCAGGATCTATTTTCGCAAGACGAAGGGACAGCAAATTGTCTGTTTGAGAGCTATCGATTGGAAAACCGTCCGCCAGGAATCGCTTTGATCATTCCCCTTAGTTCCATTTCCGTCAGTAAATCCAACAATCCCAATTGACCAATGCCGGTTTTTTTCTGCAGTTCTTCTATCGTCAAAAATTGATTTTCCAGGGCGTCCAGCACTTTTCGCTCATCCGGTGTCCATTTTCTTTCCTCATTATTATGACCGCCATCCGCATCAGGTGTTTTCAGCGGATCCCCCAGCCATTCTTCCAGGGGTATGCGCTCCTCCGCTTCAGCTTCCGGCGATTGTTCCGTCCAAAGCTGATCTGGACCCAGATAGAGTGTAGCGCCTTCCTGCAACAATCGGTTCGTTCCTTTTCCGGTGCTCCGGAACAGATCATGCGGCGGGACCAGCACTTCTTTCCCCTGCGATTTGGCAATCCCGGCCGTAATCAATGCACCGCTTTTTTCTGCCGCCTCTGCCACCAGCAGCTTATCGCTCCAGCCACTGATCAGAGCGTTCCGCCGCGGAAAATACTCTGGCTTCGGCTGGGTGCCCGGAAGGTATTCAGACAGAACCGCTCCCTGATTAATAATCGATTCCATCAATCTTTGATGTTCCCTGGGATAGCAAACATCCACCCCGCATCCCAGAAAAGCCAGCGTCCTTCCTCCCGCTTTAAGACAGGCCGTATGGGAATAACCGTCAATTCCTTTGGCCATCCCACTGACAACGGCAATGCCTTTCTGAGCCAGGTATTGTGCCGCTTCCACCGTTACCTGTTTTCCATATTCGCTGCATTTGCGAGAGCCCACAATTCCAACAGCCGGTCCCTTCGCCGATAGTTCTCCCCGGTAAAACAACACCGTTGGTGCTAAAGGATCCTGCCGGAGATTTTCAGCGTACAACGAATCCTGCAGGGTCAGCAGCTGGATTTCTTTTTGACACATCGTTTCCCACAGTCTCCTGGCTTCATCCAGATTTCTGGCCGCCAGCACTTTTTGAGCCAACGTCGGCCCTATTCCATGAACCTTTTCCAACGCTTCTTCATCTGCTTCATAAATCCTTTCCGGCGATTGAAAGTGATTCAGCAGCCGTCGCTGAGCCACCGGACCAATGCCGGGCATCAGTCGCAGCCAAAGCCAGTAGAGAGCTTTCTTTTGCGCTTCCATCTATACCACCACCATGGTAGCGCCGTCTTTTTCCAAATCCCGGGCCATCAAGGCCGCCGCCACATCTTTTTTGCGAATCGATTCCGATTCCTCTAAATCCGCAAAGGTTCTCGCCACCTTTAAAAATTTATGAAACGTTCTGGCACTGTATTTATAGCGATCATAGGTTTGCTGCAGCATTCTTTTTCCTTCCGGTTCCAACTGACAGTATTCTTTAATCAGGGAGTGCCCCATCTGAGCATTGCAGTTGACCCCCTCCACTGAATGGAATCGTTCCTTCTGAACATTCCTGGCCCGTTCCACCCGCTCCCGCAGCTCTTTGGAGCTTTGTCCGGTCGGCCCTCCCGTCATCTCCATAAAATTCACCGGTTGCACATATTTCTGGATATCCATCCGATCCAGAATCGGTCCGGAGAGCTTTTGCCGATACTTCACCACTTCGTAATCACTGCAGCGGCATTTTTCTGTTCCAAAGTAGCCGCAGGGACAGGGGTTCATCGCCCCTATCAGCATAAAACTGGCCGGATAGGTATTGGTATGCTTCACCCGGGAAACCGTCACCAGCCGATCTTCCATGGGCTGTCTCAAGGCTTCCAAAGTCTTTTTACTGAACTCGGGTATTTCGTCCAGAAAAAGAACGCCATTATGCGCCAGCGATATTTCCCCCGGCGTGGCGTTATTTCCCCCGCCAATCAAAGAATTGGTGGAAGCATTATGATGAGGCGAACGAAAGGGACGGCTTTTGACAAGCTTTCCCTTGCCTTCCAAAAGACCGGCCACACTGTAGATTTTTGTCACTTCCAGCGCCTCTTCTTCTGTCATCTGAGGCAAAATGGTGGGAATCCGTTTGGAGATCATGGACTTTCCGCAGCCCGGCGTCCCAATCATCAATAAATTATGGCCGCCAGCCGCGGAGGCTACGATGTATTCAATCATGGCTTCCTGTCCCTGCACTTCCGCAAAATCAAGCTGGTGAGGGTCGTCCGGTTTTGGTATGTCCATGCTTTCCTGGACGCCCTGATACGCTTTCCGATCTTCCAGAAACGCCACCACTTCCTGCAAAGTGGTAAAACCCAGCACCTCCACCCCGTTGACCAGCGATGCTTCCCGAAGGTTAGCCGCCGGTACAATCAGTTTCTCGATTCCAGCCTGCTTTGCCGCCATCACCATGGGCAGTACTCCGGCACAGGGCCGTAGCCGGGCGTTCAATGATAATTCTCCTATGTATCCAAACTGATGCATTTTTTCTCCCTTTAGCTGGTTGGTTTCCATCAGCAGCCCCAGGGCCATGGGTAAGTCAAAGTGCGAACCGCTCTTCTTTATGTTCCCCGGCGCCAGGTTGATGACCACCTTCATTTGAGGAAAGGTATAGTCCCCATCCGTCAGGGCTGATTCCACCCGCTCCCGGGCTTCTTTCACCGCTGTGTCTCCCAGACCCACCACTGATATGGTCGGCTGGCCGCTGATGGTTTTGGTTTCCACATCCACCAG
>SLLE01000175.1 GCA_007134225.1 Tindallia sp. | reverse complement strand
GGGAAATTGGTGTCCATGCCATGCATGATGCCACCGAAGGTGGCGTTCTGGGAGCACTGTGGGAACTGGCGGAAGCTTCTCAAGTCGGTCTGGCCATCGACTTGGACAAAATTCCGCTGCTCCCCTCCACGAAAGCAATATGCTACCATTATGGAATTGACCCTTATCGGCTCATTTCCAGTGGTGTCATGATTATCACTGTTTCACCTGAAAAGCTGGATGATTTAATGGATTCATTTCAAAAAGAAAAGATTACCGCAGCGATCATTGGCGAAGTCACTCAAAAAGAAAGGTATGTGCTGGTGAAAGGAATCAAACAGCCCCTCGATGAGCCGGATGTTGACGAATTATACCAGGTTTTGTAGCGTAGAGAATAGGTTACATTGTGATTACAATCCCAGCAATCCCATTGACACAAGCGGATTCAGAGTGATATATAATAGAGTGATACAGCAAAAAATATTGAAATAATTTAATGCCGGGAGGCTTTCAAATGAAAAAACGACTATTGATCGGACTAAGTTTTTTGCTCCTGCTGGCTGCTTCAATACCTCATAAAGCTTTTGCAGAAGTGCCGACCATTAGGGCGGAAGTGGATGAAAAGATGATGGATATCCCTGTCGTCCAGATGACAATGGATGGAGAAACACTGGCTTCCGATGTTCCGCCGGTACTGTTTCAACACAACGAACAATACCGGACACTGGTTCCGGTGGCGGTGATTGCCAATCAAACCGGTGCAGAGGTGAAGTGGAATGGAGAAGCGCGGCAGGTGACCATTTCAAACAGTGAAAAAGAAATCATCTTAACCATTGACAGTGCCAATGTACAAGTGAATGGAGAAGAAAAAATTCTCCCCAGTCAAGTTCCGGCGAAAATTGTCACCTATCAGGAACGTGGACGAACCATGGTGCCGGTGTCATTTGTCGGTCAGGAGCTTGGACTGGAAGTCGGTTGGAATGCTGAAAACCGGACGGTGGAAATTTTATCACCTGAAAGAGAGGAAACATCAAATCCACCGGAAGACTCCGCTCTTCGACCGGATGAAGCAGAACGCACCTATGAAGAAGGCCTTGCTGGAGAAGAAGAGCTGAATGGGGATGAGGCCCTGCTGGAAGATATCAGCATCAAAATGGTGGAAGGAATGCCGGAAATAAGGATAAAGACGGGTGAAGAAGTTCATTACAGTACGGCACAGTTGATGAATCCGCAGCGCCTTGTCTTTGATCTGAACCATACCAGGTTGTATATGAACAATTCAAGTCATATGAAGGAAGACAAAACTGTAAAGGTGACAGCGCCAAGCAATGCTTATCTCAGCACCATCCGTTCGTCTCAGTTTGAGCGAGACCCCTGGGTGACTCGAGTGGTGCTGGATCTCAAAAATGATATCGGTCATGACGTTCGATACGATGAAGCAACAGAAGAAATGGTGATTCGACTGATTCATTATGTGGACGATGTTCGCTATGAACGCTATAATGCGAAAGAAGTATTAGTGATTGAAGGCAGCAATGTTCATGATTACAACATGATGAAACTAAACGGACCACATCGCTTGGTGGTGGATGTAATGGACTCCCTGCTGAATCCAGGACACAGTTTTCCGGACTTTAATGTAGGTGGTCGTGTTGCGAACAGAATAAGGGTTTCTGAATTCACACCGGATCATCACTACGATCCGGACGATAAAATTGTTCGGACGGTTATTGATCTAAACAACGTGCCGGATATGGATGATGTCTATTTTGACAAACAGAATGGAAGACTGGTGATTCACCTGGAAGGAGAGCCGGAAGACGGCTATCGATATGTAGAATCCGGGTGGACTTCTTCTCAATTAACTTTTTACGGAGAAAAAGCCGTTGACTACAAAATAGAGGTGAACGAATCAGCATCCATTGTTAAACTGATTATGCCTAGAGACAATATGAACATACCTTTTGAACTGCTGGATGTGAATGATCCATTGATTAAGTTTATACAAGTCAGCGAAACGGGAAATGGGAATGAATTAATTGCCAATATTCATGTTAAGGCTGGAGTGGAAATCCGGAGTCCCGGCATCAAAAACACGAAGAATTTATCGCTGGAGTTTACCAATCGGGACATGCGCTATCAGGAAAAACTGATTGTGATAGATGCAGGCCATGGTGGAAAAGATCCGGGTGCCATTTCATCGAGCATGAAAATGCTTGAAAAGGATGTTAATCTGGAAGTTGCCAGAGAAGCTCAGCGACTTTTGCAGGAAGCTGGTTTCAGAACCTACATGACCAGACAGGACGACACGTATATTTCTTTACAGGATCGGGCTGCTATCGCGAACCAACTGAATGCAGATATTTTTGTCAGTATCCATGCCAATGCAGCACCGAGAGCTGATTTAAAAGGGGTCGAAACTCTATATTATCCCAGCGAAAACAGTCCTACTGACTTTCGGGATAATCTTCGATTAGCGGAAGTGTTTCAGGAAGAAATGGTTCGAACCCTAAATGCAGCTAGTCACCGAATCAATGCCAGGGACCGTTTATATGTACTGAGAGAAACAAACATGCCGGCGATTATTACCGAAATTGGATTTATGAGCAATCCGGAAGAGGAACGACTGCTGGCAAGCAGTCAGTATCGAAAACTGGCTGCGGAAGGGATTCTGAAAGCTGTGATTCGATATGTGGAAGAAACAGGCACGCATCTTTCAGAAGTGCGATAGAAGGATCCTAAGATTTAGGCAAAGACCACAAACGATGATTAATCGCTTGTGGTCTGATATTTTGTAACGCGAAGGAGGATATCCATGGAATTGGTTTTGGGATATTTATTTATTTTTACTGCAAAAACCGCTGATATGAGTATGGCGACAGTCCGAACCATTATGTCCATGCGGGGAAGAAGAATGGAAGCGTTCCTCATTGGATTCGTAGAGGTTATCATTTGGGTTATGGCCATTGGCCGAGTGTTGGATAACCTTAATGATCCTTTTAATGTCATCGCATACGCATTAGGATTTGCATCCGGTGGCTATATTGGTATAATGTTGGAAGAGCGGATGGCTTTAGGCGATCTGGTGGTACAGATCATTACCTACAAAAAAGCCATGAGTCTGGTGGACAGCATACGGGAAGCCGGTTTTGGCGTTACGGTTGTAGAAGGACATGGGCGCTATGGAGTTAACCATCTGCTGAACGTTACCATTCAGCGCAAAAACCTGCCCAAATTACATCGTCTTCTTAACCAGCACGATGCAAAAGCCTTTGTTACCGTGACGGATGCCCGCTCGATAAAAGGCGGTTATTTTTCGAAAATGAAACGATGAAAAGAGCCGAAGGGAGTTCATTCATGCGAAATGATGGAAGAAAAACCGATCAACTAAGACCAATTACCTTTGAACGTAATTTCACCAAATATGCATCCGGGTCTGTTTTAGTGACCATGGGAAATACAAAAGTAATTTGCACCGCATTTATGGAAGAAAAGGTTCCTCCATTTCTGAAAGGGAGTGGAAAAGGGTGGATTACCGCAGAATATTCCATGCTGCCCAGTGCAACCCATACTCGAAAAATACGGGAATCAAGCAAAGGGAAAGTGGAAGGGCGGACTCAGGAAATCCAGCGATTAATTGGAAGAGCCCTTCGTTCCGTTGTCGATTTGAAAGTGATTGGGGAAAGAACCATTTGGGTCGATTGTGACGTCATTCAGGCAGATGGAGGAACCCGAACCGCTTCCATTACCGGCGCTTTCATCGCACTGATGGAAACCTTGATAAAAATGAGAGAAAATAGACAAATCAGAGAGATTCCCATTAATCATTACCTGGCCGCCGTCAGCGTTGGCGTGGTGGAGAAGGAAGCATTGCTGGATCTTTGTTACGAAGAAGATTCCACTGCGGCTGTTGATATGAACCTTGTCATGACAGAGGCAGAAGAGTTGGTGGAAATACAGGGCTCCGGTGAGGAAGCAACTTTTACTTTGGATCAAATGAACCAAATGATCGACCTTGGAAAAAAAGGAATTGAAGAATTAATCGAGCTCCAGAAAAAAGCAATTGCAGAGATCTATGCCGAGAAGGCCAAGGAAAAGGCCAAGGCCTAGGAGGAAAGAGTGTTGGAAAAAATCAGAGCTGTCATTGCTACAGGAAATGCGCATAAACTGGAAGAAATTGCCACCATGTTGCAGGATTTTCCCATTGAGGCCGTTTCGATGAAAGAGGTTGGCCTGGGAAACATGGACATTGAAGAAACCGGAACAACCTTTGAGGAAAATGCCCTCCTTAAAGCCATGGCGGTATGCGAAGCCACAAACAGCCTCTCTCTGGCAGACGATTCCGGCCTGGAAGTGGATGTCCTGGATGGCAGGCCTGGGGTTTATTCGGCTCGTTATGCCGGTGAAAACGCGACGGATCAGGAGAACAATGCAAAACTGCTAAAAGAGTTGGAAAATGTGCCGATAGAGAAACGAAGCGGCCGTTTTGTGTGTGCCCTGGCAGCTGCTTTTCCGAATGGAGAAGTGCTGGTCACGCGAGGGGAAGTTGAAGGATATATCGATTTTGAAGAAAAGGGAGTCAATGGTTTTGGCTATGACCCTTTGTTTTATGTTCCGCAGCATCGTAAAACCTTTGGTGAATTAAGTCCTGAGATTAAAAACAGAATGAGTCATCGATCCAGGGCATTGGGGAACCTAAAAGAAATGCTCATACAATACTTTGAGGAGTAAGCCATGAAAATTGGGATTATGGGGGACACCCACGGAAACACATATCAACTGAATAAAGCAATGGAACTGCTGCGTGATTGTGAAATGGTGCTGCATACCGGTGATTTTTATCGTGACATTAGGACTCTGCCAATAGAACAGCAGAAAAAGATAACAGCCGTTGCCGGCAATTGTGATTATCAGAAGAACATTCCTTCCGAAAAGATTATCGATGTTTCGGGCAAAAGATTGTTTCTTTGTCATGGCCACCATTTTGGTGTTAAAACAGGCCTGAATCGACTTTACTATAAAGCGCTGGAAGTGGGGGCAAATATAGCCATATTTGGCCACACTCATGTTCCGGCATTGGTAGAAGAAAATGGCATCTTTCTGGTGAATCCAGGGAGTGCATCTGAGCCTCGTATTGCCAGTGAGCCGACCTGTTTACGACTTCATCTTCAAGAGCCGTTCAGAAGTGAGTTTCTTGCAATTTCTTCTTGACAAAGCGGTCATAAGATGGTAAATTGTAATACGTGGCTAAAAGGAAACAGAATCGTGCGGGTGTAGTTCAGTGGTAGAACTTCAGCCTTCCAAGCTGATCGCGAGGGTTCGATTCCCTTCACCCGCTCCAATTAAGCCGTGAGTCCGGGTTTCGAATCCCTGTAGGTACGCCATAGGATATCGAAATTGAAAAAATAATATGGTGGGTGTAGTCAAGTGGTTAAGACACAGGATTGTGGCTCCTGCATTCGTGGGTTCGAATCCCATCATCCACCCCATCAATGGGATATAGCCAAGTCGGTAAGGCAGCGGACTTTGACTCCGTCATGCGCAGGTTCGAGTCCTGCTATCCCAGCCAAAGCCGTGGCGGCAACCCCGCCACCACATGCGGGAGTGGCTCAGTGGTAGAGCATCGCCTTGCCAAGGCGAGGGTCGCGAGTTCGAATCTCGTCTTCCGCTCCACAATTTCATGCGGCATTAGCTCAATTGGATAGAGTACCTGACTTCGAATCAGTAGGTTGCAGGTTCGAGTCCTGCATGCCGCGCCAGTTATTGC
>SLLE01000043.1 GCA_007134225.1 Tindallia sp. | reverse complement strand
TCTGCCGGCCCTCCGCATGCCGCCAACGCAACTGTCAGTAATAGGATCACCATGATTATACTTTTCTTGCTAAAACGCACGTTAAAACCCCTTTCAAATTTGCCTTGCATTTTCGTTGAAATTTCAACATCAATTTCAACGTCGGAGTCATGGTAACATATTTTCCTAAGGATTTAAACCCTTATTTCGAAATTTGTTTTGGAATCCTGTTTATTGCTCGTGCTGCAGCTGTTTATTCGTCTCATATTCTACCTTATTTTCTTTTTCATCCTCATCAAAAAGCCGTTGAAGGTGTTTTACTTCCATTGGTTTGGTCATAAGGCTAACAGCGACAAAAATCAACGTGGACAATGGCAGGGAATAGATGAGGGGATCAATATGTGTCCAGGGAAAGGGAAGCAGATAATCCACACCAAAAAGCATCCGGCTGATACCAAAGGGAACGGATTCTGCTGCATGAAGAAAGACATAACCCAAAATGCTGACACCAAAACCGGAAAAAATGCTGGCGATGGCACCGGCTCTGGTTGCTCTTTTCCAGTACAGAGCTCCGGATAACGCCGGAAGAAATCCTGCAGCGCAAATCCCGAACCAGAAAGCGGTAGCCCGGGCAATAATGCTTCCAGGCAAAACATATGCCAACATTACTGCCAACAGCACTGCCAACAGCACTCCAATACGTGTCAGCAAGGTGGCATTCTGATTATTCGCAAGAACATGATCTAAGATATCTTTACCAAAAGAAGTTCCCTGCACATGAATCAGTGAACTTAATGTGGAAATGGCTGCGGAAAGCAAAGCCACCATGAACAGGTACAAAAACCACCCAGGCATGATTTCACTAATAAAAGTCGGAATAATCAAGTCAATGTTACCGCCAGGCATGGCTTCCATGGCAATCATGCCGCGTGTTTCGAAAAAATAGATATTGGTTAATGGTCCGACAATAAAGGCTGTTCCTGTCATAAAAAAAATAAAAACACTGCCAACCGCCATTGCCCGATAAAGTGATTTATCTGAACTTACGGTCATAAAACGCATGGCAAGCTGGGGTTGGGCCAACACACCGATTCCAACACCCATGACCACTGTGCTCATCACAGTCCACCATACTGGGGAATTGAAGGCAGGCATCGCCGTCCATCCTCGGTGCCCTGCCGATGCGAGTCCTTCTGGCACCAAATTTGCCATGGCTGTAAGGGTGCTGTGTGAATTAATAACCCCTCCCAGCAGTCGATAGGTTCCAGTCAACAGAAAAACCATTCCAATGAACATTAACGCGGCACAAAAAGCGTCTGTATACATAACGCCCTTTAATCCGCCGGATAGAACATATCCGGCAACAATAACAGCAAGAATAAATAAGGCCAGATTATATTCAATTTTCAGTGCTTCTTCCACAAATCGGGCACCACCAACCAGAATGATGCTGGTATAGGCCGGCATAATGATAAAAATCATCAGTGCCGAAAAAACCGTTATCAATTTAGATTGATACCTTTCCCCCAGCAATGAAGAAAACGTCTGTACCTTTAGTTTAATAGACATGGAACGAATGCGAACGCCGAAAACTGCAAATGCGATCAGGACTCCAACAACAATGGTGAGTACTGTTAACCATAGTAAGCTAAATCCAAAAAGTCCGGCGGCACCACCAAAGCCCACAATAGCTGAAGTACTGATAAACGTAGCTCCATAAGACAAGGACATGATGATAGGGTTGATATTTCTCCCAGCCACCAGGTAATCTTCATCGCTGCTGGTCTGTTTCCAGCCATGGTACGCCAGGGCAGTCAAAACACCCAGGTATAGAATCACCACCACGCTTAAAATCGGCAAGCTCACGAAACATCATCTCCCTTATTCCAGTTCAGGACACCATACCCTAACCCGACCATCATGCTCAACACCATCATAATAAACGCCACTGCGATCCATCCATCAGCCATTCCCAACATATTTTCCGCCTCCTTCATTTCTAACTATTCACATCAAAATTTTTCAATAAAAAAAACAGCCTTCATCCCCTGTCAGGGACGAAAACTGTTTGTTTGACGAAACTGTTATTCCGCGGTACCACCCTGGTTGGCCTGTCAGCCATCCTCATAAGGGCATGGGATCTTTTTTCACATCCGATACCCCTCTTATTGATAACGGGAAGAGACCCCCGGTTCAACCTACTATTCCTTTCGGATTTCAGCGAACAGCTTCGGAGAGAACTTCAACAAGCTTTTTTCCAGAGGTGCTTCCAGTCAACGACACCGCCTCCCTGAGGGAAATCCCTTTGTTTACTTTTCTCCTTCATTGCTTTTTTCATATAATTGAAAAAATAATATCATAAATTCTTTCGTCTGGCAAGATAAATCTTAAAGTTTTCGAATAATCAAATCTTATTTTTATTCTGCTGCTCAAATATTTTACTTGCTCCTTTACAAAACTCCACCGGAACCGTCATCACAACTCCCGTATCCGGTTTCTCCAAGTCACCAACAATTCGTTCGATGGCACCAATTACTTTCTTTAATTCTTCATCTGATTGAATGAGAACAAAAATGGTTTTATTCTGACCTGGTTCATGCCCTTCTTCAGCAAATTTTGAAAAAAAAGGAACATGATGTGCCATAATATGAGCCATTCCCATACTGTCCAGCACGGTGGATCCTTTAATTCCTTCCTGATAAAACTCATCTAAAATATAAAATACATTCGCCGGATTATAAATAATGGCAATCAGCAATCGCATAGGTATCCCTCCTACCCACCATTCGTGTTTTACCAGTTATCTTCTTCTCCTATAAAGATACCACTATTCTGACCGCTTGACAATGGAGAATAGTGGTATCTTCCTTTATGAGATTGATTGATACAAATTCACTTCCGACCCAGGTTCTCTAAGTGATTTCATCTGTGGTACTATCCTTGTGAAATGCTCTGATGCATTATGAAGATCGATGACTTCCATGTCTTTCCATTCTTCTATAAAAGTCAGTATATGATCATTATGAACATCCTGATACAGATTGTAAGACAAACACCCTTCTTCTTTTCTGCTTTCCTCAATCATTTCCTTCGTTAATACTTTAAATTCTTCCAGTTTTCCTTCTTTAACTATGCTTTTTGCCACAATCGTGATCATATCCGTCACCCTCCTTTTAACGCCATTATACTATAATATGTCCATGTGTCGAGAGTTTAACGTTTCAGAATGTAAATCCAAGTTCATAAATAGTTCATTTACTAGTAGTATAATTAATGTTACACTTGTTGAATCAATAAAGGTGGTGAATCCTATGAGAAGCAAAGCACACGTTAGCAGCAAAACGGTTTACAAACTCCTTGCCGTTTTATTTATTTTCCTTCTATACTTATTTTTACAAAAGCAATACAGTACCATCCGTCCGGAGATGATCCGAGATCTTTTTGTTTCATTTGGAATATATGGGCCTCTTATTTTTTTCTTGTTTGCAGTTATCCGGCCATTGATTTTTTTCCCGATTACTGTCTTTTACTTGGCTAGCGGTCTGGCCTTTGGTCCCTTCTGGGGAGGCGTTTTATCCACCATCGGCGCAACCGCAGGTGCTTTAGTGGCTCATGGTGTTGCCCAGAAAACCGGAATCGCTTTTTTACCAATTAAGTTACAGGAGAAAGTTCTGCACGCCAAAGAAAAAATCGAAAAAAACGGATTTCGCAATATCTTAATGATTCGATTTATTCCGCTAATCAGTTTCGATCTGATCAGCTATGCCGGCGGTCTGGCTAAAGTCCAGCGCGGACCATACATCGCCGGCACCGTCTTTGGCATTGCGCCAAGGGTTTTCGCTTATACGTATCTTGGTTCCAATATTGTCAATATAAACGATCCCGGTTTTTGGGCTGCCTTTGTACTGCTTTTGCTTATGTTTATTGCGCCCCTTGGAATCTACAAAAAACTAAGCCATCACTAAGATGGCTTTTTTTATTGAATTGAATCAGTTTTTCTGGTCAAATATAGATGAATCATGTAAACTAAACACATCTATCAGAAATAACGATGATTTATAAAGGAGTTATTTATGGAAAGTTTAGTTTACAGTTTTCTTGCTGGTTCGTCCACCATCATAGGCGCTTCTATCCTAATGCTTTTTGGACATCCAACAAAAAAAGCAATGGCATTAATCCTCAGTTTTGCCGCCGGCATTATGCTGGCACTTGCTATGTTTGAATTAATGCCGGAAGCCCTTGAACTGGGAAGCACGCTTTCAGTAGTTGTAGGTTTTATTCTTGGCTGTGCAATGATGTTTGGCGTGGACAGGATTCTTCCTCACGCTCATTTGTCTCGCAGTGGTCAGCTGGAAGTTGAGAATCCGGAAAATTTTCCGGAAACGGACAGAGCTGTCATTCGAACAGGATACTTGGTTTTTTTTGGGATTGCACTTCATAACTTACCAGAAGGACTTGCCATCGGTGCAGGCCTGGAAGCCAACCCAGAGCTTGGACTATATATCGCCATCGCCATCGGATTGCATAATATCCCTGAAGGATTAGCTGTGGCTGGGCCTTTGAGAGCAGGTGGCATGTCAAGATTTAAAGTACTCCTCTTTACACTGGCTGCCGGCATGATGACCGTTGTTGGTACAGCCATCGGTCTTCTCATTGTTAACATATCAACCATGCTGGTATCAGCTCTCCTCGCCTTTGCTGCAGGAGCCATGGCCTACATTGTCAATGATGAATTGATCCCGCAGGCAAACCGCCTCCACAATCATTTGGCAAATATTGGATTATTTAGCGGAATTCTGATTGGCTTTATACTTTTTTAATCCTTCTTCAGTCATGTAGGAAAGGAGATTCCATATGGCCCAAACCGTTGTCGCCATTGGAGCTGCGAATATTGATATTCAGGGTTTTTCCGAAAGCAGTCTGTTTATGAAAGATTCAAATCCTGGATATATTCAAACGTGCCTTGGCGGCGTCTCGAGAAATATTTGTGAAAACCTGGTGAGATTAGGGATTAAAACACACTTGATTACTGCTCTTGGTGATGATTCCAATGGTAAGCGCATTAGAAAAGAATGTGAGCCATTAGGCATCGACTTGTCACATAGCATCACACTTCCCGGAAAGAATTCATCTTCCTATATGGCCATTATGGACGATGAGGGCGATATGGCTTTAGCACTCTCCGACGTGCGAATTCTGGATGAACTGCCGATTCACCATTTAAAAGAACAGCATGAAGTTTTGTCAAAGGCATCTGCCCTTGTCATGGATGCAGGACTGTCTCCGGAGGTAATGAGATACCTTTCGGACACCTTTTCAAATCACAAAACCTTCCTGGATCCGGTTTCTGTGAAAAAATGTTATCGGATGGAAGCGATCACTGGTAACTTTTACTGCCTAAAAATGAACCGACTGGAAGCCGGTTATTTATCAGGAGTCCCTATTATGAATGAACAGACACTTTCAGAGGCTTCCCGTCGATTATTGAAAAAAGGCTTAAGTCGAATTTATGTTACGCTTGGAAAAGATGGAATCTTCTACGCCGAAAAAGACAACCATGGTTTGATTTCGGCACCTGACGTTAGGCTCATTAACGCCACCGGTGCTGGTGATGCCGTCACAGCAGCCGTCGTATACGGCGAACTGCAAGAGTGGTCGATGAAAGAGATCGCTCAATTCGCCATCGGCGCTGCCACCATTGCCATCACCAGTAATCTGACCGTCAGCACAGAAATGAATGTTGACCATATTCGTCACATCATTAAAGAAAGATAAGGAGAGATAATAATCATGCATGCTTACTTAGAAATGTGTCCGGAAGTTTTGAATGCCCTTCAGAATGGAGATCCCGTTGTAGCCTTGGAATCCACCATCATCTCTCACGGTATGTCCTATCCGGAAAACATTGAAAGTGCGAAAAAGTCTGAAGAAGAAATTCGTCAACAGGGAGCTGTGCCGGCAACCATCGCAGTGATGAAGGGTAAAATAAAGATTGGATTAAGCGGGGATGAGCTGAAGCACTTTGGGAAAGATCAAAACATTCGCAAAGCAAGCCGACGTGATTTACCCATGATTCTGGCAAAGAAAGAAGACGGTGCTACTACCGTGGCCACCACCATGATTGGCGCTGCCATGGCAGGCATTCATGTTTTCGCCACCGGTGGCATTGGCGGAGTGCATCGAGGCGCTGCCCAAACCTTTGACATTTCAGCTGACTTGATGGAGCTGGCCAAAACAAATGTGGCAGTTGTTTGCGCAGGAGCTAAGTCCATCCTGGACATCGGACTGACACTGGAGGTACTGGAAACTCATGGGGTTCCCGTCGTCGGCTATCAAACTGATGCTTTCCCGGGGTTTTACGTCCGTGACAGCGGTTTTCCCGTGGATGACCGGGTCGACGATCTAACTCTGGTAGCCAAGGCTTTACATGCCAAATGGCAAATAGGGCTCGACGGCGGAATGGTTGTTGCTAATCCTATTCCGGAAGCCTTTGAGATGAATCCGGATTTCATCAGCGATTCCATCAATGAAGCGGTACATGCTGCTGAAAAACAGAGAATCAAAGGCAAATCCATCACTCCCTTTATCCTCTCTCATCTGCATCAGGCTACCAAAGGAAAAAGCCTGCAAGCCAATAAGGAGCTTGTTTATCATAACGCCCGGGTGGCTGCAAAGCTGGCGGTTGCCTACAACAAGCTGAATAAATAGAAAAAACCCTTGGGCTTCAATTGAATCCATTTGACCCATGGCAATGTTCTCACGAATATTCTGAAAGGAAATACCCGTTGCCAGCACCCGATCACCAAAACTACCACTGGTGGTGGATAGATGATTGAAAAACTTGTTTGACGGTTGGTTGCTTATAACATATACTCTCCTCCGTTAGGAGACAAGACCTGTCCTGAAAAATAGCCGGCTGCATCGGAAGCCAGGAAGCAAATGGCAGCCGCCACATCTTCCGGTTCACCAATCCGGTGAAACCGTTTCAAAGCTGGTTCAATTTCCCATTCATGCAACATTCGGGTATTAATGAGGCCTGGCGCTACCACGTTCACATTAATTTTTTCCAGGGCTAATTCTTTTGCCAGGGTTTTGCTCATAGCAATCACACCGCCCTTCGCTGCCGCATAGTGAATGTCCGTCATGTCTCCGGCAATAGCAGCCACAGAACTGACGCTGACAATTTTTCCATATTGCTGCTTTCGCATCAGTGGCAGCGCTGCATACGTAAAATGATACACGCCTTTTAAGTTTACATCGATGAGTCGGTCAAATTCTTTTTCATCCACCTCATCCACCGGCTTTCCGCCACCCATGGTGGCACCATTATTGACCAGGATGTGAACCGTTCCGAAGACTGACTCGGTTCGTTCCACCACGGTCTGGACCTGATCTGGAACTGTAATGTCGCAGGGCATCGCCATAGCTGTCCGTCCTTTTGCCGTAATATCCGCCACGGTTTCAGCCAAGGACTCTGTTTCAATATCACAGGCTACAACGATGGCTCCCAAATCAGCCATCATTTTAGCTGTTGCTTTCCCAATTCCATTACCGGCACCAGTTACGATAGCAACTTTATTCTCCAAGGAAAAAAAATCATAGATACTTTGTGTCACCTGTGGTTTCATTCAAAATTCCTCCCTGTCGATGTTGATCTCAGTGATCATATTATATCTTTTTTCAGCAGCAGTTGTCAGCTACCGAATTTACTCGACTCCTCTGAATAAGTGACCCCTTGTGACTCCTTCTTCTTTTAACTTATCCAGTATCCCTTCATCATGGCAACTCATGGTTCCTTTCACAGTGTTCAGATGCAGACGAAGAATAGCAGCTGTTTCTTCTTTTTTTTCATGAAGAAAATGCAATCGAAGTGTTCCGATACCAGCTTCGATTAAATCACTCATATGATCCGATATATACAATTTTTTGGCGTTGTGTATTTCCGTATAACAAGAAAGGCGATGATGGGTTGGAAAGTATTCTGATTTTCGATCCTTCAAATAAAATTGATCTCTCCGACATTTAGTCTTATTCCTTTGGCAAGCCATCACATCGGAGAGTATACAATGATTTAATGCCATCACTGGTAAAAAACCATACCCGATGATTTCTGTTTGGGCAGGGTTCAGGTTCATTTGTTGAATCTGCCGAAGATTCAATTCCGGTGATAGAGTAATCCGTTGTAATGAGTGTTTTTTATAAAAACCGTAGGAAGCGTCATTCACCACATTAAGCGAAAGGTCGCCAATTTTCTTAAAGCTTTCAAAAACAATTAGGTGTCCCGGATTTTGAACCAGAACCGTATCGAGCCCTAGCTCCTGGATCTGATGTCTGTATCGCCGCAATTCATCATCCGAAGTCATTTTAAAAATTTCTGGGATTAGTTTCCCTTCAAAGCCATACTTCCAAACCAATTCCACAGCGGCTTCCAGAGTTGACGGATCTCGATAATAAATACTATGCACTTCTGTCCCTGAGTCCATTTCCATCAGCGCTTCCAATTGTTCCAATGTGGTTACCGAGCAGGAAAAGCCAATAGCTTCCGTTGATCTTTCCTGTGGCGGATCCGGTTCTTTCGGTTCCGGAATTAATTTCCTCAGAGCAGAATTTCTTTGATACCGCGTTATTCTTTTTTGCATTAATTCTTCCACCAGGATTCTGCGCAATTCGTTTAATGCTTTCATGGGAACAGTCAGACCAGGCTCCAACCACACTGTTACTTCCTTCATTTGAAAGGGCGTACCTCCCAACTTTGAAATCTGAAGAACCACCTTTTCTTCTGTCAGCGCTTTCTTTATTGCCTTTTCAGGAACAACGCATTCAGAAGCCTTCACTTCGTTTATACCATCAGAGATCTTTCCGGAGATTGGTTTTCCGTATTCAATGATTACTTTCATCGTTATTGGAATTTTAAGCATTTCTTTATGATAAGTATCTCGAATCTGCTTCATGTGATTTTCATCATAGGTTTTAAAAACTTTCTCTCCCGGATGACAGGTGTGTTTAAAATTAACGGTACACATATTGCCTGCGGGACAGTGCTTTACCAGAGCTCCGTTCATTTCAAGTCTCTCTGCCCTGCCACCAACAGTCTCTTCATCCCGGCGCAGTTGTATTTCGTCGTTTTGGTTTAAGGATTCCTGCAACATCAGCGTAACCTTTTGCTTTTTTGCATCATACCCTGTCACGGTTCCGATGAAATAACCCTGATTCCCTGGATGAGAAGGGCTCATCAACGCTTTTCCCGAATCCCCGAAAAGATGCCCTTTTGTAAACCCACGATTAAAAACCGTTAGTTCCTTCTCCAGCAATGATACATCCACTTTTATTCCTTGTTCCATCGCGTCCAGCATGGTTCGATAGGCACGAGTCGCCGTCGCCACATATTCAGGATTTTTCATCCGCCCTTCTATTTTGAGGGAAAAAGCTCCTGCCTTCACCACCTTCTGAACATCTTCCAGGGTGCAAAGGTCTCTGGAGCTCAATAGATGATTTCCCTCCGCAGAGCTCAACGGTTCTTTTTTTTCCCCCTGCACCAATATGTACATCTGACGACAGGGCTGTGCACACCTTCCCCGGTTACCACTTCTGCCGCCAATCATACTGCTCATAAGGCACTGACCGGAAACAGAAATACATAACGCTCCGTGAATAAAGACCTCTAGCTGGAGACTCGTTTGCTCTTTGGCTTTACGAATCCTTTCCAGCGGCATTTCCCGTCCCAGTACCGCTCGCTGAACACCAAGTTTTTCCAGAAACTGAATATCCGCCACGGTTTGTACGGACATTTGTGTGGAGCAGTGTACCGGCCAGTCCGGGTAAATAGTCCTGATGTATTCCAGCACACCAATGTCCTGAAGGATCACCGCATCGACATCGTTGACATAAAGAAAATCTAAATATGACTTCAGCCAGTCCATTTCATCGTTAAAAATCAGTGTGTTGACGGTAACATACACTGAAACTCCTCTAACATGACAATATGCCACGGCCTCCACCAGTTCCTCCTCTGTGAAATTTCCGGCAAACTGTCTGGCGCCAAAGGCTTTTCCCGACAAATAGACTGCATCAGCCCGATTTTGAACCGCCGCTCTAAGTGCTTCGCCGTTACCGGCCGGTGCCAGTATTTCATATTGTCGTTTCATAAGTTACACGTCCCCATTGTTTTTCGATTCAAATTACGGGTATAGCTTGTCTAAGAGTAAATTTATCTGTAAGCAGACTTATCGTTATTTTACCATAAAAGGAGGGATCCTGTTGGATCATAATTTATTAATCGGTGGTTCCGCCGGGCAGGGTATGGATACCTTATCCAGTATGTTGGAACGCCATCTAATGCGCCAGGGTTATCACGTTTTTGTCCATAAGGATTACATGTCCAGAGTTCGGGGCGGCCACAATTTTATTCAGATTCGTTTCAGCGATCAACCTTTAACCTCTCATCGCCATTCGCTGGATCTGATCGTCGCGATGGATGAAGCCACTATTGAAGAACACCTTCCAAGGCTTCATCCGGAAGGCTTCGTTCTCTGCGATGAGAAATTAGGACAGAAAGAAGATCAAATCCACGGTTTTCCACTGGAAGCTTCTGCCAAGGAAGCCGGAAACCCGAAAACCTTTACCACCGCATTTCTGGGATTGCTTGTAAAATGGTACGGTCTGGATCTAGAAACCATGGAAGGAATGATCATAGAAGCCTTTCATGATAAATCCCCGGAAGCCAACCTGAAAGCCTTCCACCTGGGAGCAGGTTTGACGGATGCTCGTATGGATTTACCACCCGGCGATACAGAAGACCGGCTTTTAATCAATGGCAATCAGGCCATCGCCCTGGGTGCCATTGCTGCCGGTGTCACTTTTTACAGCGCCTATCCCATGACAC
Organism: Tindallia sp.; assembly: GCA_007134225.1. Lineage (GTDB taxonomy): Bacteria > Bacillota > Clostridia > Peptostreptococcales > Tindalliaceae > Tindallia. The sequence goes on along the minus strand of SLLE01000043.1, from coordinate 8,981 downwards.
CTTCCACGAGCATTATGAACTATCTGGCTGCCAAACAAAATGAAGCCGGTATCGTGGTGGAACAGGCTGAAGATGAAATTGCAGCCATCAACATGGCTATTGGTGCCAATTATGCCGGAATCCGTGCCATGACCGGTACCTCCGGCGGTGGCTTTTCACTAATGACCGAAGCCCTGGGTCTATCAGCTATTACTGAGACTCCTCTGGTGGTTGCTGAAGTGCAACGACCAGGTCCTGCAACCGGTTTTCCCACCCGAACAGAACAAAGCGATCTCAGCTTTTTACTGACAGCTTCGCATGGTGAAATCCCTCGAATGATCACCGCTTTACGGAATCCGGAGGAATCCTTCTATCAAACCGCCAGAGCCTTTAACCTGGCAGAAAAATATCAGCTGCCGGTTCTCCTGCTCAGCGACCAATATTTATCGGATTATACCGTGACAACAGAACCTTTTGATCTTTCCCGCATCACCATCGAAAGACACCTTGCCGATGAGGGTGCATACAGCGAAGAACAGCCATACCAGCGATATGCATGGACAGAGAATGGCATTTCACCAAGGCTGATACCTGGAAAAGTTTCCGGTCAAGTGGTGCTGGCAGACAGCGATGAACACGATGAAGCCGGCCATATTACTGAATCGGCAGAAGTACGGATAAAGATGATGAAAAAGCGAATGGGTAAAATGGAGCTGCTTAAACAGAAAGTAGAGGAGCCTTGGCATTTGGGATCCGACAATCCGAAAATCTTATTGGTGGCCTGGGGATCCACGGCAGGACCATTGCAGGAAGCTCTGCAGCTGCTTCAGAAAGACAAAGACTTCCCTGATGTTGCCGCTCTGGTTTTTGGAGATCTGTGGCCATTACCAGTTGATCGATTGGAAAAGCTGGCAAAATCAGCAATGTCCATCGTTAACATCGAACAAAACTACACCGGACAGCTGGCGAAGCTGATTCGGCAGGAAACTGGCATCGCTTGTCAGTATAGTTATTTGAAGTATGACGGGAGACAAATGGCGCCGCAAGAAATTGTGGAAGCCCTTAAAAAGGAGGTGCTTTAAATGACAGATGTAAAATGTTTTCATTCCTCAGACCCCTCTGCCTGGTGCCCTGGCTGTGGAAACCACGCCTTGCTGGCAGCTTTGAAAGAAGCCTTGGCACAGTTAGATAAAAATCCTCACGAAGTCCTGGTCTGCTCAGGCATCGGACAGGCAGCCAAAACGCCCCATTACATCAATGCGAATGGATTTAACGGATTACACGGCCGGGCACTGCCACCGGCTCTTGGTGCCAAAATTGCCAACAAAGACCTTACAGTCATCGTCAATACCGGAGACGGCGACTCCTACGGCGAAGGAGGCAATCACTTCATTCATAATATGAGGAGAAATCTGGACATTGCCCATTTTGTTCATGACAACATGATTTATGGACTGACCAAGGGTCAGGCCTCTCCCACCACGCAATTGAAGCACACGACGGAAATTCAAACAGAAGGCGTCACCCTGGAACCGATAAAGCCGCTGGCACTGGCCATCACCATGGGAGCCACCTTTGTTGCCCGTGGTTTCGTCGGCGAAAAAGAACAGTTAATTGTATTGATGAAAGCCGCCATTACCCATCCCGGCTATGCCTTGCTGGATATTTTTCAGCCCTGCGTAGTGTTTAATAAAGTGAATACTTTCCAGTGGTACAAAGAAAACACCTATACACTTCCGGAGGATTATGACTCCAGCGACAAACAACAGGCGCTTCAGAAAGCATTTGAATGGGAAGACGGAATTCCTCTTGGAATTCTTTATCAGGAAAGAAAACCAACCTATACAGAGCAACGGGAAGTTCTACGGGAAGGGCCGGCCTTAGTCGATCGAAAATTATCTCCAGAACGAGCCGCAGCCTTTTTCGATGATTTTCGATAGAATTGCCTTAACAAGCATTGATCTTTTTCCACAAAAAACGAAACCAGGCTCAGAATCAGAGCCTGGTTTCACTTTTTTAGAGGTACCCGATCACTCACTGAAAAAGAACTTTCCCTTCAATCGCTCCTGCATCATCTCGCTCAAAACTGTCCGGTCTTACAGACAACAATACCCGCTCCCCTGCTTTCATACCATGGGTATTGAAGAAAGCTCCTCGATATGATCGAAGAGCTTTCAGCTACTTCGCAATTAAATTCATTTACCTCTGGATTTCTTTGTATGATTAATAAAAGACTTCATCAAACTTTCCATCCTTTTCCAATTGAATCAATTCATCACAACCCCCTATAAACTCATCCCTTACAAAAATTTGAGGTACGCTGTCACTTCCGCTGACAGCAGTCAATCGATCCATTGCCTCCTGATCTCCATCAATATTAATTTCCTCAAATACAATGCTTTTCTCCATCAACAGTTCTTTTGCGCGAATGCAAAAGGGGCACCAGGTCCAGGAATAGAATTTTACTTTTTTCATTTAAATCAATCCCTTCTTTTAAGAAGTTTAGACGAAATCATTATTAACAGCTTTAATTGCTGAGTAACTCAATCATAAGCTGATCTTCATTTTGCTCTGCAATATCCAGGGCCGTTCTGCCATTATCCTGTTGGATACTGGCATCGATTCCATTGGCAAGAAGCACCTCTGCCGTCGCTGTGTGCCCTTCAATAGCAGCACGATGAAGTGCCGTTGCGCCATGATTATCCCGAATATCCAAATCAATGTTATGATCAATCAGCAACTGAGCAATTTCTGGAGAGTCACCATGCGCCGCTGAGTGCAGTGAAGTATGTCCTCCGTCCGTTCGCAATGTCAGGTCCGACCCCAGCTCCAGCAGTTTTTCCGCCATTTCATATCGGTTATTGCGGGCTGCCACATGCATTGGCGTAACCCCTACAATGCCTTTCATATTAACATCGGCACCTTCCTGCACCATTCTCTCCAAAGCTTCAAGATCATCGTCCATAATAGCATCGAATAGATCCTCTTCATCTTGCTGTTCCGCAATTTCCTGGAGCAGGGCTTCGAATTCGTCTTCTTCTTCCTCTTCTTGACCCGGTACTTGTTGCACATCAGCTTCTGACATTTGATTCAATTCTTCCTGGCCTTCTGATGACAACTCGGTTCCTCCACCACAACCAGCGATGAACAGAACCACGCTGAACATGATTATGATAGTTTGCACGCATTTTCCAATCATACATCACCCTCCCTTGAAACTTCTGCATTTATATTATTACGAGTAAACCATGCCCTTCCTAAACAGTACCCATTATATCATTTTCTCAATAATCTGCATTGTCTGAATTTTTTTTAATAACAAATGTTTTTTTTTGATTGATTTAAAGGGTTATCGATGGTATGATGTGTTAAGAAATAGTCAATATTTGGGGTGCAACCTGCCCCGTTCCCCGAGAGCCACAAAGCCGTTGGAGAACGATCTGGTCTGCGAAGTATTTTGACAGGAGCTGCGAAATCATAGCGCCCATGCATGTTTCTTTATTGTTTAACCCATCGGCTGTACCAGAAAAAAGGAGTGTAGGGATCATGAATAACTCGCGCCATTTATCGGGAGAAATACATAAGGATAAAACCCATGGTGGATTTCGGGAGTGGCTCTGGAAAAAGAAGGAAGTAAACGTTTTCAATCTGAATCTGCTAATCCTCAGCCTTATTTTTGTCTTTGTGGTCAGTGCACAATGGATGCCGGGGAGCAGCGGCAGCCTGCTGCTAGGGGTATTGTCCCAGCTGTCTTTCCTGCCGGTGATGATGGTGCTGCTTACCTTTACGGCGGTTCCCTTCAGTGTTTCCATCGGATCCAGGTCTGAGGATGCACGGGATACCTTTCTGGTGAATGTTATATTCACGGTTCTGCTGATGCTGTTGGCCCTATACGGTCAGATAGCCGCCGGACCGGTGCAATTCCATATTCCCAATTTCCTGTTTTTTGGCCTCAACTTTCGAATGGATCGGCTCACCTTTTTACTGGTGATGGCCGCCACCCTGATCTGGCTGATTGCCATGGTCTTCGGCCACCAATATATCCAGGCAGAGGAGGAACGGCGCAACCGTTTTTACAGCGCCATGATGATCACTTACGGCTGTGTGCTGGGTGGTATGATGGCTTATGACCTGTTCACCATGTTTATCTTCTTTGAAATCATGTATCTCTCCTGTTACTTCATGGTCTCACATTCCCAGACATCAGACGCCATGAATGCAGGAAATCGATATATCTATATGGGTTTGGTGGGGGGCCTGAGCATGTTTCTGGGCATCTGCCTGATCTTCAGTTCCACTGGCACCCTGCTGATTTCCGACATGCGCATCGGTCTGGAGGCTGCTTGGGCGGACCAAACCGTGCTCCTGACTCTGGCGATTGTCAGTTTTCTCGTGGGGTTTGTCATCAAGGCGGCCATCTTTCCCCTTCATTTCTGGCTGCCCAATGCCCATGCCAGCGCCCCTTCTCCGGCCAGTGCCGTCCTTTCCGGAATGGTGATCAAGGTCTACATCTTCTCCATTATGAAGTTTCTCTATGTGGCTGTGGGGCTTGACTTATTCATTGCCATGGGATTGGTGGGTTTTTTTGCCCCACTGGCGGTGGTAGGCATGATCATGGGATCTGTTTTTGCCATCGGACAAACGGAGCTGAAGAAAATGCTGGCCTATTCCACCGTGGCCCAGGTAGGCTACATGCTCCTGGGCATTGGCCTCATGACTCCCTTGGGGTTGGCTGCTTCCCTCTTTCACGTGGTTACCCACGCTCTGATGAAATCAGCCCTCTTTCTCAGTGCTGGAGCCATTCTGTACCAGACAGGCATTAAAAAAACTAAGGATATGAACGGGCTGGGGCATCAAATGCCGGTAACCATGGGTGTCTTTACTGTGGGGGCTTTGGCCATGATCGGGATTCCCGGCTTCAATGGCTTCATGAGTAAGTGGTACTTGGGGACGGCGGCCTTGGAGGCAGGACACCCGGTCTTTGTATTGATGCTGCTGCTGAGCAGTTTTCTCAACGCCATGTATTACCTGCCCATTATCATCGCGGCCTTTCTCAAAGAGAGCGATTCAGGAGGATCAGGGGAAGCCCGGATGACTTTGGACCGAATTCCAGCCACCATGTTGATCCCCCTGGTGCTTTTGGCTGGCGGCTGCATTCTGCTGGGAGTCTTCCCTCAACTGTTGATGGACTTCATCCAGCGAGGCCTCTTCACATTCTTACTGCCGGTGTAATGTCTCGGAAAACCATAAAAATGAGGTGGAACCAATGCAAACAGATCATACCCTCGGAAAACTCAAACACGATGTTCACGCAGAACCCAGAGACCTGTCCCGAGCCCTTTCCGTCGCCAACATTTTGGTTTTTTTATGCACCTTCAGCGGCGTGGCACTTTTTGTCGCCATGGCGGGTCTGGGGTGGCTGCCTAACTGGTATGCAGCCATTCTGGCTTTTACCAAAGCCCACCCCCATTATCCCCTGGTCCTCATGGGCCTCCCCTTGATCCTGGGCCCCTTGGTCACACTGCTTGGAAATTGGCATGAAGACCTTCGAGACGGGGGAACAGCCGCCCTATCCATGGTGACCTTTCTCATGTGCCTGGCCCTCTATCCCCAGGTGCTTTCAGGCGGCTTCACTTTGGTATTACCTCAAGTCCTTGGCTATGGCCTGCTGTTTACCATCGACATGTTCAGCCTCACTATGCTCCTCCTCACCAGTTCCGTCTGGACCCTGGTGATGATTTATGCGCCGGATTACATGGCCCATGAATTCAACCGGGGCCGGTTTTACCTGTTCCTCAACATCACCTACGGAGCCATTCTGGGCACCCTCATGGCCGGGGACATCTTTACCCTCTTCCTCTTTTTCGAAATAATGACGGTGTGTTCCTACTTACTGGTTGTCCACAAGGAAAACCTTGAAGCAGAACGGGCGGGAGGCCTGTACATTTACCTGGGGGTCATAGGCGGTCTGATGATACTATTCGGTATGATTCTTCTCTTTATCCATACGGGAACCTTTGCCTTTGTCCCCATGATTTCAACCATGGAATCCGTGGGTTGGATCCGATACCTGATCATCGGTCTCTTTATCACCGGTTTTGGCGTGAAGGCGGGGATGATCCCCCTGCATGTGTGGCTTCCAAAGGCTCACCCTGTGGCTCCCACACCAGCCAGCGCGCTCCTGTCCGGAATTATGATCAAGGTGGGGGCTTACGGGATCCTCCGGGTCACCACCAGTTATTTCTTCCCGGCGGCATCGGAAATCCAGGATTATACCCATCCCCTGTGGCAATCCTCCAAGTCCCTGGGAGCAGTGATTATCTGGCTGGGTATTGCCACCATGGCTGTAGGTGTTTCCATGGCCCTGCAACAGGGGCACATGAAACGGATGCTGGCTTATCATAGCGTGAGCCAGATCGGCTACGTGATCATGGGCATCGGGGTGGCGGTATATCTTGGCTACAAAGGGCCCATGGGCTATGTAGGCAGTCTCTACCACATCATCAACCACGGTCTCTTTAAAGCATTGCTCTTTATGGTCGCGGGCGTGGTCTACCTGCAAACCCATGAAATGGACATGTACAAGCTGGGCGGTTTGTGGCGAAAAATGCCTTTTACAGCCTTGGTCTGCCTGGTGGCGGCTTTGGGCATTACTGGCATGCCCCTCTTTAATGGCTTTGCCAGCAAAACCATTCTTCACCATGCCATCGTGGAAGCCGAGCAATACGGCCATCACGCCTTTCGGTATGCGGAGTGGCTCTTCACCCTCATCAGTGCCGGTACAGCCTGTTCCTTTATCAAATTCTTCGGCTTTATCTTTGTGGGAAAAATGCCTGAAGAATATCGGGACATCAAGAGCGGATCCTCCATGATGAAACTGGCCATGGGTGGTATGGCAGCCCTGATTCTTCTCATTGGTCTGAACCCTCATTTTCTACTGGACCGTTTGTTGGTGCCGGCAGCCCTGGAAGTCACTTATGACCCCGCCTTCATTGCCACTTATATCACCGGCATCCACTTTTTCACCCGGGCGGATCTCCTGGGCATGGTGCAGGTCTATCTCATGGGCGCCGGCATTTTTGCCCTGGGAATCCGGTTCCACCTGTTTCACCTTCACCTGCCCCACTGGCTCCGTTTTGAATACATCCTCCTGTATCCCCTTTACAAAGTCACTTCCCTCATCTGCCGGGGACAGAAATGTAAAGCCGTCAATGCTGCGCAGCAACAGCAATACTCAAATGTGGCCTGCAGTATTCAGCAGGATCTGGTGGAAGAATATGCTTTTAAAACTTCGGAGGGGGAAGAAGCCCTCATCGATGATGTTTCTGTTACCTTATCTGCGTTGACGGAAGCCTGCGAAAATAAGATTGATCGGAGTGAGGAACTGATCCAGTGGTTTTCCAAGGCTGCGGCTCTTGTGATTAACAAATTCGAAAAATCGGATCTGGGCAGCGGAGACGGGGACGGTGTCATTGTCTATGCCATCCTCATCATGTCAATCCTTGCTTTCATGACAGTTTATCATTAACCCAGATACCATTCACAACAACAGGCCGGGCAGATTCCCTGGGAATTCTGTCCGGCTTATAGCCGGGTTCATCCCGGCTAACTTGTCCAGGCTGCGTAAAGGCCTTTATTTTTTGCCCCTTTTTATCCTTTTTGTTCAATTTCTATAACACATTGAGTTTTAATTTTCTCCACCAAGAACTGCAACGCATTCACCACGTTTGGTCGTATATCGCCGCCAATCAGCACATACATAATATCGTCGCCCACTTGGAGTTGTCCTTCATTGAGCCATGCACGGATATAAAAGATCCCTTCCAGCAGATGAGCTTCCGCCACAGCATCCTCAACCTTCTTTTCATCATAGGAAAACTCCATTCCCTTTACAGACGAACCGTCGTCAATCCCCTGCCGAACCTTTGCTTTCGGCGTTTCTCTAACAACACCGTTATGCGCCAAAAACATACCTACCTGAGCAGCTTTTGGGTCTGCTTTGGCTTCTTTCAACCATTGATCCATCGAAGGGGAAGCTTTTTTTTGATCCTTCATCAACAACACTCCTCTTATTTGTATTCATTACTATCATGTCTTTTTCATACCCAGATTCACTTTCGTACACCTTTTTGTTTTAATTCTTCCAAACACCTTCCCGATTGGATACAATGAGAGAAAAGAATGTGCTAAAAACGAGGAGGAACAAAAGTGAATGCAAAAAGAATGCGCGTCTATAAAGAAACAGAAACTTTCCCAGGTCCTGTTGTGTATTGGATGAGCCGTGACCAACGGGTACATGATCACTGGGGGCTGGCTTTTGCACAAAAACTGGCTTTGAAACATCAATCGCCTTTGTGCGTTGTTTTTTCATTGGTTCCTGATTTTCTGGGTGCCACTTTAAGACAGTATGACTTTATGCTGAAAGGTTTAGCGGAGGTAGAGGAGACGCTTCGAAATTTTCAGATTCCATTTTTCGTACTAACGGGAGCCGCAGACCAAACCCTGCCGCCTTTTCTGAAACAAAACAACCTATCGGTTTTAGTGACGGACTTTAATCCGCTGAAAATTCACCAAAAATGGATGAATGAACTAAAAAAAAATATTTCTGTCCCCATCTACCAGGTGGATGCTCACAACATTGTCCCCTGTTGGGTGGCTTCCCCCAAGCAAGAGTATGCCGCCTATACCTTGCGACCAAAAATTAACCGGCTCCTGCCGGAGTTCCTGGAACCCTTTACAGATTTGCAAGTTCACCCCTATCCATGGTCCAAAAGGGCGTCCTCCACGGACTGGACGGAATTGATGCAGAATCTGAAAGTTAATCGTAACGTCACACCGGTGGAATGGCTCAAGCCAGGCGAAAAGGCAGGGAGGGAAATGCTGAAGGAATTTCTTCAAAAAAGGCTTCCCCACTATGATGCGCATCGAAATGATCCTTTAAAAAATGCGATCTCCAACCTTTCCCCCTACCTTCATTTTGGGCAGCTTTCCCCTCAGCGGGT
>SLLE01000025.1 GCA_007134225.1 Tindallia sp. | reverse complement strand
TCTCGAATCGATATGCCGGCAAAAATAACAATTGCAACAGCTAACAGGATCAATTTGTGCTTTTTTGTCAATTCCAAGCCATTCCCTCCAGTTCAACTTTCAGATGTCATTGATTTTCTTTTGAATAGCACTTAACAAAATGCTATACTTATTGTACTATAATTGAGTGAGTGTTTTCCACATGAAACTTTAATATTCCCGATTATTCCATGGAATCTTTATTATATCCCACATTTGAACGGAGTCGATACGATTGAAACCACGTCATTTATTCAGTGATCATCGGGCAAAAAAGATTGTTGCCCTGTTACTGTGCATCGTTTTCATCCTCTCTACAGCAACACTTACCATCTACTCAGCAGAACATCCGGATATTCATTCTCCAAGGGCGATCCTCATGGATGAAGTTACTGGAGAAATCATTTATGAAAAAAATGCTTATTATCCCACTTATCCTGCCAGTACCACCAAAGTATTGACTGCCATTGTCGTATTGGAGAATACAGCCCTGGACGAAATGGTTCACATTGATTACGAACCTGGCGTTGCCGGCGCCAGTATGTTTATACTGCCAGGTGAGTCTTTTACCGTCGAGACTTTGTTAAAGGCTCTGTTAATTCGTTCAGGAAATGATGTGGCAGAGGTGCTGGCTCGTCATGTTTCCGGCAGTGTTGAGGCCTTTGTTGATGAAATGAATGAGAAAGCCATCGAAATCGGAGCAAAAAATACACATTTCACAAATCCCCACGGACTTCCCGATGAAGATCACATCACAACGGCTTATGATTTAGCCATCATTTCCCGTTATGCCATGCAAAATCCGGTTTTTCGCGAGATCGTTTCCAGCCCCTCATTGATTATTCCCGAAACGCTGGAAACACCAGAACAGCGCATCTATAATAATAGCAACCGGTTTCTTTGGGGAAAAGGTCCCAGCCATCGGATTCTTTATCGAGATGCATTGGTTGATATTTATTCTCCACGTGTGGATGGTATTAAAACAGGGTATACCAACGCAGCACAACATTGTCTCATTAGTTCTGCTTCCGACGATGGCCGTCGGGTCATCGCCGTTATTTTAAATGCAGATCGGGAAAACCTATATTCAGATTCAAGAACGTTGCTGGACTATGGCTTAGACAGCTACCAGCTGGTTACGCTTACGGACGAAAAGATGTTGGCTGCCAGCGTAACCATCCAGCACGGAACGAGAGAAACACTTTCTCTATTCACCGAAAAGGCTATTCACACGATTATTCCGTCTCATGTCTCCACCGGGAACATTACTCAGGTAATTGAAGCTGCAGATTCTTACGTGGCACCCATTGAGTCTCATCAGGTGCTTGGTAAAGCTGTTTATTACCATGAGAATCAAATTCTGGGTGAAACAAATCTGATTGCCATGGAATCGGTAGAATACCTGCCGCTTTATCGTCGCATTCCTGTCTTTGTGGTCCTTATCGGTGCTGTTTTGATTAGTTTTGTATTATGGCACATCCATTTGTTTCGACTTCGAAAAAGAAAAAGAAAAATGTATTCACGGAAACGAATGGAACGATACCAATGATCGAAAAAAAAGCCGGTCAACTGAATTCACAAAGTGAACAGGACCGGCTTTATCTTTGTTTTATTCCTTTATGGCAATGGCTTCTATTTCTACTCGTGCATCCTTTGGCAGTCTTGCAACTTCGACACAGGCCCGCGCAGGTTTATGCGCCTGAAAAAATTCAGCGTAGGTATCATTCATTTTACCAAATTCATTCATGTCTTTAATAAACACCGTCGTTTTAATGATCTGTTCCATTCGGTAGCCGGCCGATTCCAAAATTGCCTTTATATTGACCAGGGATTGTCTCGTTTGTTCCTGAATTTCATCTGAAACAAATACCATGGTTTCCGGGTCCAGCGGTAATTGTCCAGAAATAAAAATCATGTCTCCCGCCTCCACTGCCTGGGAATAGGGACCGATGGCTGCAGGTGCTTTGTCTGTTGCATGCATTTTACTCATGATGATATCTCCTTTCTTTAAGGTTCGTTTAAGAAGGTTCGTTGGCACGTATTTCATCCAGGTAGTTATAAATGGTGTACCTGGATACACACAAAACTTTAGCGACATAATCAATCGCACCCTTAATCAGGAATGCACCTTGTTCATCCAGCTTTTTTACGATGGACACCTTCTCTTCTTTATTCATGTATGCCACCGGTTTTCCGAATTCCTCCAGGGTTCTTGTAACCAGGTTGTTTAAAACATCACTAACGCTGTTGTAGCCCGTGTCGTGAAAGTGATCCACTTCGTTCTGCTCGATACTTGTAAATTCTTCCAGCACTTTTTTGGCAATCATGAATTCGGATATATCAATATTAATACAAAGGCATCCAATGATCTCGTCTTTCTCATCCCGCAGCATCATCGTTGATGATTTTAATATTTTACCATCAGTGCTTCTATTTTTATAATTAATGATATGATCCGACTGATCACCTTTTCGAACTGCTTCCAAGCCTTCATTTACCAAAGGACTTCCAACAGATCTTCCAGTCACATGACCATTGCTGATGGCTACGATCGTTTTCACCGATTGGTTAATTTCATGCAAAACAACTTCGCAGTTCTTTCCCAGGGTTTTTCCCATGGAGTGAACCAAGGGGATTAAGCTAGCCAGTGTTGGGTGCAATTTTTGATGATTATCCATCTTGAACGGCTCCTTTTTATTTCTTGTTTCTCTATTTGGCGACAATATTCACCAGTTTTCCTGGAACCACAACCACTTTCTTAATCTCTTTTCCTTCGATGCTTTCCTTTACTTTGTCGTTGTTCATTGCTCTTTCCTCTGTTTCTTCTTTAGAAAGAGCCGCAGGAATCAGTATCTTTTCTTTCAGTTTTCCATTTAACTGAACCACGATTTCAACTTCATCTTTAATCAGCGCGTTTAAGTCTGCTTCCGGCCAGGATTTTCGATGCACTGATTCTTGATGGCCCATTTGACTCCACAGTTCTTCCGTCATATGAGGCGCAAAGGGTGCCATGAGGATCAGCACGGTCTCTATTCCTTGCTGCAAAAGTTTTCCGTTTATTCTTACTTTATCAAGGGCTTTGTATTTATATAATTCGTTTACCAGCTCCATTACCGCACTAATTGCCGTATTAAAATTAAATCGCGTATCAATATCATCTGTCACTTTTTTGATGGTACTGTGTATTTTAAAGGAAACGGCTTTGTCTTCTTCATCCATGGTGTCTTTAATCAGGTTTGCATGCTGTTCCTGAATCACTTCTTGTACCAGTCGCCATACACGGTTCAAGAAGCGGTAACAACCTTCCACTCCTTGATCGCTCCATTCCAGGTCTCTTTCCGGGGGTGCCGCAAAAAGAACGAACAACCTGGCCGTATCGGCTCCGTATTCCCGTATAATTTCTTCCGGGCTTACCACATTGCCTTTGGATTTCGACATTTTTGCACCATCTTTTAAGACCATCCCCTGGGTCAGCAGGTTGAGAAATGGTTCATCAAAGTCCAATAACTTCAAATCTTTCATGACTTTTACAAAGAATCTGGAATACAGCAAATGAAGAATAGCATGCTCCACTCCGCCAATGTACTGATTGACAGGCATCCACTGACTAACTTTTTCTCTGTCAAAGGGCAGTGTTTCATTGTGTGGATCCGTATACCGAAGAAAATACCAGGAGGAATCAACAAAGGTATCCATGGTATCTGTTTCTCTGGTTGCTTTTCCACCGCAGGTTGGGCACTCTGCCTGCAAAAAAGATTGACTGGTTGTTAAGGGCGATTTGCCTTTGCCACTGAATTCGATGTCCAGGGGTAATTCAACTGGCAGGTCCTCTTCTTTAATGGGTACGATGCCACAGCCGTCGCAGTAGACAATGGGGATGGGAGCACCCCAATATCGTTGGCGCGACAGCAGCCAGTCACGGAGGCGGTAACTGACGGTTCGTTGTCCGGTACCCTGAGTTTCCATATCATCACAGATTGCATCAAAAGCCTTATCGCAATCCATTCCATTGTATTTACCGGAATTGATCATCATCCCTTTTCCGTCATAAGCTTCTTTTTCGATGTGATAGGGTTCTTCTGCATCTTTCGGCTTAATGACAGGCACAACGTCAATATTGTATTTATTAACAAAATCTAAATCTCGCTGGTCATGAGCCGGAACGACCATGATCGCACCGGAACCATAATCTGCCAAAACATAATTGGCAATATAAATCGGTATTTTAGCATCATTAAATGGATTGACGCAGTAACGCCCGATAAACATGCCTTCTTTTTCGGTATCCGTTGATGTTCTTTCAATGTCACTCATATGCTGCAACTTGTGAATAAAATCATGAACTGGTTTTTCGTACTCCGTCCCCTTCGTCATTTGCTTAACATAAGGGTGCTCCGGTGCCATGACCATACACGTTGTTCCAAAAACCGTATCCGGTCTGGTGGTAAATACATTTAGCTGAAAATCCATTCCATCTACCGGGAAATTGATATCAGCACCTGTGCTTTTCCCAATCCAATTTTCCTGCATGGTCTTAACTTTATCCGGCCAACCCTGGAGCAAATCCAAATCCTCCAGTAATTGATCTGCATAGTCTGTAATTTTAAAATACCACTGATTTAACATTTCTTTTTTTACATGACTGTCACATCGTTCACACTGCCCATTAACCACCTGTTCATTTGCCAATACGGTGTCACAGGAAGGACACCAGTTAACCCTCGATTCTTTTTTATATGCAAGTCCATGATGAAAGAATTGCAAAAAAATCCACTGAGTCCATCGGTAATAGTCTGGTGAGCAGGTAGAAACCTCCCGCTCCCAGTCATAGCTGAGACCAAGCTTATTTAACTGGTTTTTCATTTCTTCGATATTCTTATCCGTCCATGGATTGGGATGAATCTTATTCTGAATGGCTGCATTTTCAGCCGGCAGTCCAAAGGCATCCCACCCCATCGGATGAAGAACATCGAATCCTTTCATGGTTTTGTAGCGCGCTACTACGTCACCAATTGAATAGTTCCGAACATGCCCCATATGTATTTTTCCGGAAGGATATGGAAACATTTCTAAAGCATAGTACTTTGGTCTTTCAGATTCAGCTGTTTTATACAGTTCTTGCTCATTCCAAGAATTTTGCCATTTTCCTTCGATTGTATGAAAATCATAGGTTGACAATTATCTTCCCCCTTTAAATGTTTTAGGATATGCGCGTCTGATAAAAAGGATTCATGTAAAAAGCTCTCCGTTCCATAAGGGAGCGAAGCACACTCCGCAATGAAGCCCTATTTCACAGAAAGCTCAGCTTACATATGATGAAATCACCATCGAACGATTGATGCGTTCATATTATTATATCTTAAGGGTTTATAATGTGTCAATGTTTACGACCGGTGCATCTTTCCAGATGGTTTCCAGTCCATAGTGATCCCGATCCTCCTGAACAAAAAGATGTACGATAATGTCACCGTAGTCCAATAGGATCCATCTGGCTTCCCTTAATCCTTCGACATGAGTCGGAAAAATAGCTTCTTCTTCAAGCCCGTCTCTTATTCCTTCTGCAATGGCTTTCACCTGTCTTTCAGACGTTGCACTGCTGATCACAAAGTAATCACACATACTGGATATTCCCTGCAGATCAAGAACGGTAATATTCTGTCCATGTTTTTCTTCCATGTGTTCAACCATTCGCTTGACCAAATTTTTGATCTTTTGATTTTCTGTCACTTACAAACCTCCTTCTATGTGTTATCTCTATCCTATATTTCTGCCAGTGATGGATTTTCCATCAGCATCTGATTTCGACATTCCAGCGTGCTGGGATGGAGCAGTTTTTTTGTCCGCAACACGTAAATCATGGTATTGTTCAGCGCTGTGAACACCGCTTTTTCCAGATCTTCTTCAGCCAGTTTTCGCAAATGATGAACTGCCGCATAATCTCTTTCCGGCTCGATAAAGTCTGCCAGATAAATTATTTGTTCCAGCTTACTCATGCCCGGTCTTCCAGTGGTATGACTCTCAATGGCAAGCAGTATTTCCTGATCCGTGATGCCAAAATCTCTTTCAGCCATAACAGCTGCCACTTTGCCATGAATCAGCTGGTGAGCATGTTGCAGGATCGGGTCCAATTGAAGGTTGTGATCCTTAATAAAATGATTCAGAGTCTGCCTGGAGTCATTTTTTGCGTAGTCATGCAAAAGCGCAGCAATTTCTGCCGATTGTTCATTTGCTCCATATTTTTTTGCAAGCCAAACAGCTGATTGAACAACACCCTGAATATGCTGATAACGCTTTGGCGTTGTTTTTTTCTCCACTTCTTTTCTGATCCTGTCAATCAGTTTAGATTGGTCCGTCATAGGCACTCCTGTCCATTCCGATATAGACGATTGCTTTCAATGTAACGTTCCACTTCCTCCGGTACCAGGTATTTAATCGATTTACCAAGGTTAACACGATTCCGGATGTCGGAAGAAGATATTTCCAGTTTTGGGCTATCCAGTATGATAATCTTTTCCTGTTGTTTTTGAGAAAAGTGATGTGCCTGGTGATCAAGCAACTGAGCATCATACCCTTTACGCTTCATGACAATGAATCCCGCCAACGTTAATAGTGCGTTATAACGGTACCAACTCTTAATGTCCATAAAGGAATCAGCACCCATAATGAAATAAAAATCAACATCCGGATTATTTTGTTTCATCTTTTCCAGTAAATCATAGGTGTATCCGATCTTTTCATTATCAATCTCACAGGTAGAGCACTCGAAGTAAGGGTTTGACTGTATGGCTTTCTGAAGCATCTTCAGGCGATGTGCTGATTCGGTGATCCTTTGATGGGTTTTATGCGGCGGACGACCAGAGGGCACAAAAACAACCCGATCAAGTTCTACTTCTTCTAATGCTGTCTGTGCAATAAACAGGTGTCCGTTATGAATCGGATCAAAAGTCCCGCCCAAAATCCCTGCTTTTTGTCTTTTCCTGTCTGTCACGAGATATCCATCCTTTATCAGATAGGGGTTCGGTTAATATTATTCCGGATTTTCCACAAAATCAAATTCTACATCCATGATGTTTACCGTGTCGCCTTCCTGAATTCCTAGCTTTTTTAATTCTTTGATCACACCATTTTTTTGCAGAACACGATAAAAATGGAACAGAGCATCCATGCTATCCATATTGAGAGAATAAATCAGCTTACGCACCATTTCGCCTTCCACATAGTAAACATTATTCTTCTTAAAGGCGTTAAATCTTTTTGTATCTTCCTGGTCCGAAAAGCGTATTACCTTTCTGCTGGACTCATCTTCCGCTGTTGCTGCTTCCATTTTTGTCTGTTCCGCTTCTTTTTCTTCTGTTTTTTTCAGCAAGTGGCTAACTTCTTTCAGCAGTTCGTCGATTCCATTGCCAGTTGCTGCCGATATCAATACCACCGGATACCCATCTGATTTCATTGTATCAATAAATTCATCAAAAATCGATGGATCACTGATTAAATCTGATTTATTCGCCGCAATAATTTGTGGTCGATCCGATAAATCAATTTCATATTGTTTTAATTCATTATTTAACTGTTGAAAATCTTCCAGTGGATTTCTGCCTTCAATACCTGCAATATCCAATACATGCACTAACACTTTTGTTCGTTCAATGTGCCTCAGAAAATCCAGCCCAAGCCCAACTCCCTGGTGAGCCCCTTCAATCACGCCTGGAATGTCTGCCACCACAAAGCTATCTCCCCACTGATTCTGCACGACACCCAGGTTGGGAGTTAAGGTCGTAAAATGATAATTGGCTATTTTAGGCTGTGCATCCGTAATGACGGATAGCAATGTCGACTTTCCGACGTTGGGAAATCCTACTAACCCTACATCTGCGATCAGTTTCAATTCCAAAACAACCTCAACGCTATAACCTTTTTCGCCTGCTGTGGCAAAGTTCGGCGCCTGGCGTACAGAAGTTTTAAACCTTGCATTGCCTTTTCCGCCATGGCCTCCTTCTGCAACAAGAAAGCGTTGTCCATCTCTCGTAAGATCTGCCATTATCTTTTCTGTGTTTTTGTTTTTAATTAATGTGCCGCAGGGTACTTTGACAATCAAGTCTTTTCCTTGTCTGCCAAAGCAATTCTTATTCTTACCATCTTCGCCGCGTTCTGCTTCATATTTTCTTTTATATCGAAAATCCATTAAGGTTCGAAGATTGGCGTCTGCTTCAAAAATAATGTCGCCGCCTTTCCCTCCGTCACCACCGGATGGTCCCCCATCTGGCACGTAGGTCTCCCGCCTGAAGGCGACAATGCCATTACCGCCATCACCTGCCTTAAGCTGGATTTCTGCCTGATCTATAAACATAAAGGTTCCTGCCTTTCAAATGTCATTCCACTTTTTTCCTAAATGGTAAAAAAGCCGCCTTCAAGGCGGCTTATCAAGTGCTGATATGATTGATTTTACTGTACTGGTGCATGTTCAGCGGTATAAATGCTTACCTGCTTTCTCTTTTTATCTTTACGCTCAAACTTAACGATTCCGTCAATCATTGCAAACAACGTATCGTCACCACCACGTCCCACATTCTGTCCCGGATGGATTTTTGTTCCTCTTTGTCGAATAATAATGCTGCCAGCTGTTACTTCCTGTCCGTCACTCCGCTTGACACCCAGTCTTTTGGACTGACTATCACGACCGTTCCTGGAGCTCCCAACACCTTTTTTACTGGCAAACAGTTGTAAATTCATTTTGAATAACATCAGCGCACCTCCTTTGTTTCAATCCTTATCGATTCCGGATACTGCACCCTTAGATTTTCAAATCCCAGTGCCATCGTCTCCAGGATCGCATTAACCTGGTTTCGTTGTTCATGGTCCAATGTGCCTGGCAGCGAACATTTCAAATGACCATTTTCTGCTGACCAGTCAGGTTCAGACTCCAGGATTCGATGAATCCCAAGAATCATCGTCTGAGCAAGTATTGATATCGCAGCACATACAATATCTTTTCCATATTCATCTGTATTCGCGTGACCGCTTACCATATATTCAACGATATCGCCTTTTTTGTTTCTCATGAGTTTAATAGTGATCATACGTCATCTTAACCTATGCATTGATGCTTTGAACTTTTAACTTTGTGTATGGTTGTCGATGGCCTTTTTTTCGTCTGTAGTCTTTCTTGGGTTTATACTTGAAGACAATAATTTTATCCGCTTTACCATTCTCAACTACAGTTGCCTCAACTGAAGCACCTTCCACTAAAGGCTGACCCATTGAAAGCTCTCCGTCTTTGGAGACAGCCAACACCTTGTCCAGCTTAACAGTCTCACCTTTACCCACCTCAAGCTTTTCAACCACCAGTGTGGATCCTTCTTCAACCCGGTACTGTTTGCCACCTGTTTCAATAATTGCGTACATTATGACACCTCCTCTAACCAGTCTCGCCAAATCCAGGCACCTTACAGGTTTTAACCCGATTTGAGCGGCTTCTACGAACACATATTATACCACTGCTAACAGATGTTGTCAACGCATATTTCGTCATCCATGTTTCGCTATCCAACCAGCGGTTACTGCTATGATTTTCCATATATTTTCACTTGGAAATCATTGTTTAGACGGGATTCATCCTTAATGATTGTTGCTTCCAGTCCGTAAGCTTCAGCCATGGTTTGGATGCTCAGGCCTTCTTTTTCCAATTCGATCCAACGATCAGGATGAACGCTTATGGCCAATGCATGAATATCTGGTTGCTTTTCCAGTCTTCGGAACTGATTTTCAAGTTCATATATATGCCGGTAAACGGATGGCACCCTTCCTGTTCCGTGGCATACGCTACAGGCTTCATTAAAAAGAGAGTCCACTTTTTCTCTTGTTTTTTTACGGGTCACTTCAACCAAACCCACCTTGGTGATCCCCAAAACCACGGTTTTTTGGCGGTCTTTGCTGAACGCCAGGTTTAGTTCGCGTAGCAATTTTTCCTTATTCCCAGCGTTTTTCATATCGATAAAGTCAATCACAATAATTCCGCCAATATCTCGTAATCGAAGCTGTCTGGCTATTTCCTGCACAGCTTCCATGTTAATTTGAAAGATGGTGTTCTCAAAAGAACTGCTCCCGGTAAACTTACCGCTATTAACATCAATAACCGTTAGAGCCTCTGTGGCGTTAATCACAAGACTTCCTCCACTTTTCAAAACAATTTTACTTTTCATGGCATTTTTCCATTGGGCTTCAATCTCATATTTTTCGAAAAGATTTTCTTTTGGTTCGCTGTGTCTAATTCGCGGAAGATATTCTGGCATTAAAACCTCACACAGGCCACGAACCCTTTCTGTTTCTTTCGCATCATTGATCAGAAAAGATTCTGTGTTATGGTTCATGACATCTCTCAGCAATCTCGTTAGCAGATCTTCTTCACGAAAAAGAACGTCTCCTTTCTCAGCCCATCGTTTTTCGGATTCCACTTGCTCCCACTGTTTCTGGAGGTAACGAAAGTCCGTTTCGATTATTTCATCCGATTGATGAACTGCTTCCGTTCGCATGATAATGCCATAAGATGTGTCTTCTATGAGTTCATGTGCCAAATTTTGGAGCCTTTCTCTTTCTCTTTCATCGACAACCCGGTTCGATATACCAATATGCTTTTCTTCAGAAAGCAAGACCACATATTTGCCCGGAAAGGAAAGAAAAGCCGTCGCCTTTGCTCCTTTGCTTCCAAGGGCGTCTTTTGTGATTTGGACCAGCAACGAATCTCCCTCACTCAAGTGTTTCAATGGTTTATTAAGATCTGATTCATGCAAAAAAACATTCTTATCGATGCCGATATCAACAAATATAGTTCCCATTCCCTGGACAATATTAACAATCTTTCCACAGTAAACATTGTTAACCTTACTTTTATGCTTATTTCTTTCAAAATGAAGTTCTTCTACCCTATCGCCTTCAAGCACGGCAGCTCTTGTTTCGAATACACCTACATCAGCAATAATATGATTCATTCAACATCCCGCTTTCCACTGTTCAATTCCTGCACCATAGAAGAATCCGAAGGAAGAATGGGCTCATACTCTGCCTGTTCGTTGATGCGGAATACTTCCAAACGATGAATAGACAACTGGTCCAAGTCAATCTGAAGATTCGCTGAATGAAACCATTCCCGAAAGACAATCAATGGCTTAACGGTTCCGCTGTCCAAGTTATGAATTTGAATTTCCGCACTCATATAGTTGTCTCTTACCGATTGAATTGCTAAAGCATGAATCAGGGGCCGAATATTAATTCTTGTGATTTTCTGTTGCCTTCGATGTTTATATTTGTTTTTTTTAATGATTTTATCGATCCATATTTCTTCTCCATCCAAGAAAATATCAAGGGATGATTCCAGCTGATTCGTTTCCAATGTATGGTCTGCATATCCTTCGACCCGGTAAGAAATTAATGCTGACTCCTTCATTAAGGAAGGCACTTTTTCTATTTCGTGGTACTTGGCTGTCACCAGCCGAATTCCTTCCGGAAGCGTATGATTAAGTTTTCGAACAAATTCCGCCTCATGCATTGCTTTGCTAAGCACCAAATCGAAATACTCAGCTTCACTGCTAACGCCAATGCTTAAAGGAGAAGCAAAGGAAACTATCGGATGCGGGTTAAAACCCTGGGAGAACGCCAGTGGTATTTCCGCCCTGCGAAAGGCTCTTTCAAACAGTCGAACCAGGTCCAGGTGCGACAGGTATTTCATCATGCCTTCTTTCGCATATTTAGCTCGCATCATCATGGGCATATGCCACCGCCTTCCCCGAATTGCAATCCACAACCAGAACACTGTTCGCGACAATGGGGAGTTTTTTGTGCCTGAAGCGATTTTTCATATTCTCTCGCCAAAAATTCTTTTGTTACCAGCGCATTAATATGATCCCAGGGGAGAGGTTTTTCAATAGGTCTTTCTACTGAGGTATATAGGTTCGGATCCACTTTCATCTCTTGGAAGGCTTCCATCCAGGCGTCAAAATTAAAATTTTCAGCCCAGCCATCAAATCGACAGCCTTTTTCGTAGGCGCGAATCAGCACTTCCGATAATTTTCGATCACCTCTGGCAAAAACACCTTCAAGGAAGCTGGTTTCTGGATCATGGTAGCTGAATTGAATGGATCGTCGCTTTCGAAACTTTTCTTTGAGCACGCGGTGTTTCTCTGCAAGATTTTCCATTGTATCATGTTGGCTCCATTGAAACGGAGTAAAGGGTTTGGGTACAAAATTAGAAACACTAACACTTATTTTCAACGGGTGCTTGTAAATAGGATCTCGTTTTTGAAAAACGTCATGATCAAGTTTGGACACCAGTTGATAAATGGCTTCAACATCTTCCATGGTCTCTGTTGGCAAGCCTATCATAAAGTACAGTTTAACCTGGCTCCATCCGGCCTGGTAAGCTTCTTTCACGGAAAGGATCAGGTCTTCTTCGCTGATTCCTTTGTTGATGACATCCCGAAGGCGTTGACTGCCAGCTTCCGGGGCGAAGGTTAAGCCTGATTTACGAACCCGCTGAACCTGCTTTAAAATATCCAACGTCATATTGTCCAGCCTCAAAGAAGGCAGGGACAGCCCTACCTTTTGACTTTCAAGATCTTTCATCAGCTCATTTGATAGGTCAAAGAGTTTTGTGTAGTCACTGGTACTCAGAGACGTAAGTGACAATTCGTCGTATCCTGTGTTTTGGATGATGGTTTTGGCATCGCTTAAGAGTTTTTCTTTGCCTTTCTCTCTAACAGGTCTATAAATCATTCCCGCCTGGCAAAAACGGCATCCCCGAATACATCCTCTGAACAATTCAATCGTTGCACGGTCATGAACGGTTTTCATATGCGGCATTAACGGTTTGTCCGGATAGTAGGATTGATCCAAATTCTTTATGTATCTTTTGGTGATTCTGGATGGTGCTTCTGCATTAATAGGCTCTATGACATTGAACAAATTTTGGTCGTCTGCTATTACTCGATAGAGGGAAGGAACGTAGACTCCTTCGCGCTTTGAAACCGCAGACAGAAACGCAGCTTTATCTGCTTTATGCTTTTGGTAGGTCTCCATGATCTCAAGGATCACTTCTTCTGCCTCTCCTATGACAACAATATCAGCAATATCAGCAATTGGTTCCGGATTATAAGCACATGGACCACCCATGATGATAATCGGATCCTTCTCACTTCTATCCCTTGAGCGAAATGACAAGTCTGACATCCGTAGCATATGAAGTATATTGGTATAACTGAGTTCGTATTGAAGTGTAAACCCGATCACATCGAATTCCTTCATAGGTGTTTTTGTTTCCAGGCTAAAGAGTTTCACGTCATTTTCTAACAGTAGTTTTGTCATATCTTCTGCAGGCATATAAAAACGTTCGCAGAAAATTTCCTGCTTTTCATTCAGCAAATGATACATGATCAAGCTGCCCAAATGACTCATGCCAATCTCATACAAATCCGGAAAACACCAGCCAAAGCGGATGGTGTTATCACTGATTTCTTTTCGGATACTGTTGTATTCGTTCCCAAGGTATTGAGCAGGTTTTTCCACTTGTTTAAGCAATTTTTCCAAATTCATATATGAAGATATCTCCTCTGTCTAACAGCTTAAATACGCTTGCGGTCTTTCATGTGTTTGATTGGTATATTGGCTACCAGCGCAGGCATGGTGGATTCATCGGATTCGCGCTTTGTTCTCGTAATTTTGATATCCAGCTCTTCTTCATCGATTACCATATACTCTGAAATTACATTAATGAGGTCTACTTTTATGGAATCAAGAAAATCCTGTGAACAGTCGGCGCGATCATGGACCAAAACCAGTTTCAAACGTTCCTTGGCAACATTTTTACTTTTCTTACTTTCGCCTGTAAAAAATTTAAAGAAATCCATGGTTCTTCCCCCTTCTCAATTCCGAATTTATTTTGCCAGGCCAAACACTTTTCGAATCCGGTGAACAAAACCATTCTGAAGTTCAAGATCCATCAACGGTACATCTTCTCCACATACTCGCCGAGCAATGTTGTGATATGCCTGACCTGAGTATGAGTTGATTTTTGTTACGACGGGTTCGCCTTTATTAGTGGATATAACAATTTCCTGATCATCCGGAATCACGCCAAGCAAATCTATGGCAAGTATATCCAGCATATCTTCAATATTCATCATGTCGCCGCGTTTCACCATATCAATCTTTAGTCGATTAACAATCAGTTTTGGGTTGCGGAGCTCTGCCGCTTCCAGTAAGCCAATAATTCGATCGGCGTCTCTTACGGCGGAGATTTCCGGAGTGGTAACAACAATGGCTTTATCTGCGCCTGCAATGGCGTTTCTGAATCCCTGTTCAATGCCTGCCGGGCAGTCTACCAAAATATAGTCAAACATTTCTTTTAAATCTTCATGTAGTGCTTCCATTTGTTCCGGATTAATGGCATTCTTATCCCTGGTTTGGGCCGCAGGAAGTAAATATAGTTCTGGCATCCTTTTATCTTTAATCAGGGCCTGCCGAAGTCTGCATCCACCTTCAATCACATCTACCAAATCGTATACAATCCGATTTTCCAAACCAAGTACCACATCTAAATTTCTAAGTCCAATATCCGCATCGATGACAACAACTTTTTTACCTAGTTGAGCCAACCCAGTTCCTAAATTCGCAGTGGTTGTCGTTTTTCCAACCCCGCCTTTTCCAGACGTAATCACTAATACTTCACCCATTATTACCCCTCCTGCTTTTGCCTTTAATTTTTAATAAAAAACGGTTCAATGCATATAGCTTTTTCTCTTAGCCTTGCAATTTCAGGCGTTTTTGATTGTTCAAATTCTCCATCCGGTGACCTGGTGATGGTTTGATGAATTCTCAGTTGTGTCGGTTGCAGTACAAGAGCAGCAACGAAGGTATCTTCATTCCCCTGCGCTCCGGCATGAGCTATCCCACGAAAACTTCCCATCACGACAATGTTTCCGCCAGCTACCAGTTCAGCACCCGGATTAACATCTCCCAGTACAACAATATTGCCGTCGCTGTGTATCTTTTGACCGGATCTGACAGTTCCCTGAACAAAGCGTGTTTCATCTTCTATTCTTTCTTTGTCTTCCTTGCTCCACTTAATTGGTTCTGGTTTTGATGTTGGAGATACTTCCGAGGTCTCGGGCACGCTATTTTTTTTGTTTCTGCTTTTTTTCGCCGGATTCATTTGATACTCATCAAACAACCACTGCTGAAGCTCATCATGATCTTCCGGCATTAAATATTCGCATGTTAATTCGGCCAATGTTGCTTTTTTGTAAAAATCAGGGTTTTCTTCAATTTTTTGTTGAATGAGTTTTTTTACCAGATCAAATTCTCCCTGTATATGAACTTTTATGACCAATCCGTCACCGGTTCCTTTAAGCTCAATTCGCCCTTCCTCTGTCATCATCAAGAAACACCTCCCTTATTGAACCATTGCATTTCATTTTACCTCTTTATACCAAATAATTCCACTTTT
Organism: Tindallia sp.; assembly: GCA_007134225.1. Classification (GTDB taxonomy): domain Bacteria; phylum Bacillota; class Clostridia; order Peptostreptococcales; family Tindalliaceae; genus Tindallia. The sequence goes on along the minus strand of SLLE01000025.1, from coordinate 33,798 downwards.
TCTCCTTAAACAATTTAACGCGTCATAAAACTATTGAAGATATGGGTCCCATTTCTGGCTTCTTCATTTAACCCAAGGTACTCTGCCACCACTTCCCGGAAGACTGGTGCCCCATAGCCACCGGCACCTCCCTGAAAGATTAATACCGAAATTGCTATTTCCGGATCTTCATAGGGAGCAAATCCAGTGAACCAGGAGAAATTATCATAATCCTCCTTGTATTCATCCAGATCAGCATTGGTAAGAGATGGGTTAAGGGTTCTTATCGCTTGTCGCATTGCATACCCTTCATCCTGATACTGATTCTGATCACGATTTTCTTCCATGAGGCGTTTCGTTTCTTCCACAACGGCCTCTTCGCTTACACCAAAGTAACGAAGATGAGACAGGAGATAAGTCACTTCATCTGCCGGAGGAATTTTCCCTTCACGCTGTGCTGTTCCGGTTTTCGCAGCAACGTTCACCGGAAAATCGCTAAAGTAATTTCTTGCACCCCCGCTCACCGTTGCCTGGTGCATACCTCGTTGGATATGGGTCAGATTATTGGGGTCATTCAACGGCAGTCTCCTGGATTCATGATCCGGTATGGATGTATCTGTTCGAGCATTCTCAGGTATGATATCCCTTACAACGGTAAGCTGATTCCTGACACCTCCGTTGGCTACCATCGCCATGTAGTTTGCCATTTGGAGGGGTGTATAGGCATGACTTCCCTGACCGATTGAAAAATTCATCGTGTCAGCAATGCTCCAGTTAGCTTGATTATAATAACTATATTTCACAAGATCAGTAATGGCATTCGCTCGACTTTCCACGATACCCACCTCTCTGACATTTCGATATACTTCATATCTGGGCGGATTCATTTCGGCTAACTCTACCAGATGTTCAATCGCGGCTTGAACTGCTTCCGGATTCTCTTCCATCAATTCAGATTCCATATCGTCTTCGCCCAGTATTCGGTTCAAATGGTTACGCAGAATCGCTTTCATCATGCGAAGTTTAGATTTCGGATTCGGCACTCCGCCGGTTTGCTCCCGAGGTCTGTCAATTTCGATTCCTGTCTCATCGTTGAGCCCAAACATCATCGAATAGTTAATCAGTGCATCCACATCCATGTCAAACGGGAGTGGTCGATTCCGACTATAATCATACGCATTTGCAATGGAGTAAAAATAATAGTTATTGGAATCAGCGATAGCTTCATATAAGTTTTGATACCCCATGGTTTGCCTGCTTTGATTCCATAACCAGTTTCCAAAGGTATGTTCACCTACTTGGATAAATCCACGATCAAGAATTTCATACGTCGGGCTTAGTCCACTTTCCAGGGCGGCTAGACCTACCAGCATCTTATAAGTGGAACCTGGCTGTACCGCCGTTGACATTGCAATATTTAACAATGGGCGAGGCGCCAGCGGATCTCTTGGGTTTTCCGGCATTACTTTTTGCCAGACTTCATTTGTGATGCCAGTTACAAATAAATTCGGATCATACGCCGGATAGTTGGCCATCGCTAAAATCTCGCCAGTCTTTACATCCGTAACCACAACGGATCCAGAAGTGGCATTCCGCCTTGGTCCTTCCCTGCCAACCAGTTCATTGCTGCCCCATTGTGTCTCATAAGTACCGCCCACCTGTATCGTTTCCAGTACATCTTTCAGCACTTCTTCCACTTTTTTCTGAAACTCCAAATCGATGGTTAGCTTGATGGTCTCACCAGGTACCGGTTCTTGTTTTTCCAGCACCCTAACCAGACGACCACGCGAATCCACCATGACACGTTGCGAGCCGTCTTTTCCTTTCAACAATTCTTCAAATTTATGCTCTATTCCTGTCTTGCCAATGATATCGCTGGGCAAATAACCCTGCTCTTCAATGTAGTACTCAATTTCATTTTGATCGGAAATCCTTCCCAAATTGCCAAGGATATGTGCTGCCACACTATTTTCCGGATATGTGCGAATAGGCTCTACCACAATATTCACTCCGGGAAGTTCATAGATCATTTCTTCTATGAGGCTTACACTCGCAGGTGAAACATCCTGAGCTATTTTTATTGGTTGATATTGCATAAATCCAGGTAATTGCGTTTCAATCTGTTCACGAATTGCCATGATATCGCGAGCTTTACGATGGTTATAATGTTCTGGTATTTCAAATTTTACATCCCGAAGCCATTGAAAGACATCTCGTGGCGAATCGTATTCGTCTGGAACTCTCATCTGATCAAACCACTGGTCACGCCGCATTTCTTCTGTGAACTTCCAAGTTCGAATCGAAATTGGTACCGTAAGCTCCGGGATTGCCAGCAAGCGCTGCTGAACTTCAGCCGGATCGGAAGCACTTATTTCATAACGAATTCTCAATAGGTCAAAGGCTTCTTTCGCACTGTAATCTTCTGGGATTTCAAACTCTTCTTTCCATTGAGAAATGCTTTCGTCGTACTCAAATACAAAACCCTTATTCGTTAACAGGATGGGAAAATCATCAAGAAACTGGTCTTCGTTTTGGTTGAAGATTCGGATCAACTCAGCACTGATTTCATTAATGCGCTCGTCTATCATTTCATTTTTCGATATTTCCACAGAAAAACTTGGACGATTAGCCGCCAGTGACCGACCGTATCGATCACGGATCTCTCCCCGTGGTGCGCTGATAGAAATACTTTTCACAATGCGATTTTCTGCATATTCTCTGTGCGATTCTCCCTCAGCAATCATTAAGCTGGCCAATCGAAAGATGATAATGAGAAAAAACAGCAGTATCATTGCTGTCATCATAATAAAACGGAATTTCGTTTCTCTGATATTCATAAAACCAATCCTCAGTAAGATTTTTTCAAAAAGTGACTGTGTAAGATCTGGTTCATAATAAAATAAATAGGCACAGCAACCAACGCATTATAAATAGTTTGGTACAGATAGATTCGATTTAGGGCCATCGTTACATGAATTGGATATCCCATTAAAAACACAGCTACAAAAGCAATGCTTTCATGAAGAATCGTTGAAGCAGCGGTAAGAACGAAAGGAGTGGTTGCATTTTCAACAAACACTTTTCGATTATAATATCCCACTAAAAAACCAATCAACATGAAGGTTAAGGCACTGATCCCAACAACTCTCCCGACTATCATATCTTTAATGAGGCCGGCTGTGAATCCGATTATTGCCCCATTTTTTTCTTCGTAGTATAGAGCAAAGCAAATGACAAGAATCATCGTTGTGTTGGGTACAAGACTTGGAAAAGGCAGATAGGATAAAAAAGTGGATTCGATGATCATGCTGAAAAAAAAGAGTGAACCTAAAAACAATCTACGCATGGTAACCCTCTATTCTTCATAAATTTTCGGATTTATAATCATCACCTTATTCATTCGATTAAAATTAACAGCAGGTTCAACTTCAATGTTTTGAAGCAGTTGGTCAGCACTTGTAGAAATATCGGTAATACCGCCAATCAAAATTCCTCTTGGATACAATCCAATTCCAGAAGTGATTAATTGGTCACCAACAATAATTTCGGCATCCGGATCAAAAAGATAGCCGCTTAACTCATTGTCTACGCTGCCGGACACAATTCCCTGCAGATCTCCATCACGAAGCACCCGAAAACTGACTGAGCTGCTGTTGTCAATAATGGATATTACTTTCGCCCAGGTGTTTCCCGTTTCATACACTCTTCCAATTAATCCACCAGACCCGATAACGACGCTGTTCACACCAACACCTTTTCTCTCCCCAGCATCCACAGTGAACATTTGAAACCAGTTACCTGAATTATTGGCGATAACATTTGCTGTAATGGGTTCAGAAAATCCACTTCTATCAATACTATTCAGGGTTTGCTGAAGATTTTTTAGTTCCATCAGCTCTTCCCTGTTCAGCTTTGCTTCAATCAGCTCCGATTGATAATGGTGAAGCTCTTCTTTAAGCATTTCATTCTCCTGTTTTATTTCACTGGATCGAATCAGGGTTCTTATCTGATCTTCGACCCCATAATAACCCTGACTGACAATTCTCTGGAATGGCATAAAAAAATCTCCAATCCATTTTTCCACAGGTGTTAACCGTTCTCGTTGCTGAGAAGTAAAGCCTATAACCATAATAAGAAGAATCACCATAATGGTGATTATAATTGGTATTCTGTTTCGGTCGTTCATATTGATCAATTATCTCACCATCTCTGTTCAGTATCACCACTTTTTATTCAAACATAACAGCATTCAATTCCCTTAGACTTGTAAATACATTATCTCCGATGATGACATGGTCCAAAACCGAAATTCCCAGTAAAGTACCGGAGTCTATCAGCCTTTTTGTTATGTTGTGATCCTCTCTGCTGGGAGTGGGATCACCACTCGGATGATTATGAACTAAAATAATTGCCGAACTGCTTTTTCTAATCGCAGGTTGAAACACTTCTCTTGGGTGTACAATGGATGCATTCAAGCTTCCCACCGAAATGTTTTCCACGCTAATCACTTCATGTTTTGTGTTTAAGAGAAGAATATTAAATACTTCTTTTTTCAAATACCTCAGATCCTCCATCACCAGTCTGCTAATATCTTCCGGACATTTAATTCGATATTTCGAATCCCGTCCGGTAATGGAGATTCTTTTGCCAAGCTCTGCGGCAGCAACAATCTGAGCCGCTTTAGCAGGTCCAATTCCCTTAATTTCCATTAGTTCCTGAATGCTGCAATTACGTAAAAATGATAATCCTTCATGGTTCTGGCATAAAATCTCTCTTCCCAGGTCAATCGCCGTCTGATTTTGTGTTCCACTGGAAAGAATAATTCCAATTAATTCAGCATTGGAAAGGGTTTGAGCTCCTTCCATCAACATCTTTTCCCGCGGTCGTTCCGATTCTGGCATTTCTTTTATGGTAACGGTATATCCAGATGTCATGTCAGCCTCCTGTGGGTTATATGATTGATTTATATTTTTTTGAATAAAACAATAGCTAAAATAAGACCTATTAATCCTGCCAGGTTTAGATGAATCATGAAAGATAAATGGAACGTCAAGAATCCGAGGTCTGCCGATACACTTTCAAGACCAAGGGGGCCAGGACCAAATGTTAAAATAGGCAAGGCTTGTCCCAGCAGAGAGCCTATCAGACTTCCAATCAGCACTCCCGCTACGATTATGATAAGGAACCAACCTGTATTTTTTTGTCTGTTCATATGAACCCTCCTTTGCTAAGTCATTGAGTAAGAAGTTTCGTTGAAGAATACGGTTACTTTTTGCAATACAAAATATGCTGTTAGACCAATAAAAATGCCGGTGAAAATGCTGGCAAACATCATCACAGGTAAGTAAACAAATATTCTCGGATTCTGTATGATCAAACCGGCCACAGCCAACTGGGCAACGTTATGAGCAAGTGCTCCTAAAACACTAACACCAACCAGACTGAAGAAGTTACTGAAATAGTGTATGACCACCCACATTAGTAAGGTGCTGAAAAAAGCACCCGCCAATCCATACAACATCGAAGTGACGGCTCCTGTCAATAAACCGGCAATCACGACACGCATCAGGTTAACAGATAGTGCGAACTTAAAACCAAAAATGGTCAATGTAATCAGTGCGATAATATTAGCAAGTCCAATTTTAGCCCCCGGAACCATTCCAACAAAAGGATTCGGGATCATTCCTTCAACAATATGCAACCCTATGCCAAGAGACGTTAAAATACCATAATAAACAATTTTTTTTGTCTTCATCAATAATCTCTCTTTCAAAATGTACTTTTCGCAGCCTTTAAAATCCTTTTAAAAGTGTACCACTTAAAGCAACCGCTGGCAAGCACAAGAGAACAAAATACGGCAGCCTATACTGCCGGCTGCCGTATTTAATAAACAGGATTAACCAGTCTGCTGTTTTGATTTGGCGAATACTCCTTCAATGGCTTTTGTTGGACATTTTTCGACACAAACATAACAATTGGTGCATTTATCATAATTAATAAACGCCAGATTGTTTTCAAACTCTATGGCATCCTCCGGACATGCTTTTACGCAGATCTTACAAGCAATGCAACCAATGGAACATTTTTGCCTTACTTCCTTGCCAGGATCATTACTATTGCATGTTATCACTACTTCCTGCTTATAAGGGACCATTTTAATCACATTTTTAGGGCAAACTATAATGCATTTATTACAAGCTGTGCATTTTTCAGGAATAATCTCTGCCAAGTTGTTATCATTGATTTTAATGGCATCAAACTGACAAGCGGTATAACAGGATCCGAGCCCTAGACAGCCATAATGACAGGATTTACTGCCACCGCTAATCATATTGGCTGCTACACAGTCTTGAATTCCGTTATAAACAAACTTCTCTTTGCATTCGTCAGCTCCACCTCGACAAATGACTTTTGCAACGTTCTTAACGTTTCCGGCAATTTCCACGCCTAAGACTTTTGCTATTTCTTCGTTTGTGGCTCCATCTGCAACAGGGCAACCATCCGCCGGTGCTTTGCCTTCAGCGACAGCTTTTGCAAAGCTGTCGCACCCGGGAACTCCACAACCCCCGCAGTTGGCACCCGGAAGAAGCTCTCGTATCGTCGCCACTCTTGGGTCTGTATCCACTTTAAATTTTTGGGAAGCAAGGGCTAACCCGGCACCAAAGACAAGCCCCAGGCCACCCAGTCCGATTACAGGGAACATTATCGTTTCTATATTCATATGATCGCTCCTCTACACCAAGCCTATAAAGCCCATAAATGCCAGGGACATTAGGCCAGCGGTAATTAATGCAATTGGGAAGCCTTTGAATTCTAATGGCAAATCTGCCAACTCCAGGCGTTCCCGAATCGCTGCAAACAATACGATGGCAAGCGTAAACCCAATTGCTGCTCCAATTGCATGAAAGATAGTTTCGATTAGATTGTATTGATTCTGAATATTCAGGATGGTCAAGCCGAGGACGGCACAATTTGTCGTAATCAGCGGCAGATAAACACCAAGTGACTGATAAAGCGTTGGACTAGTTTTTTGAATGACCATTTCAACCAGTTGTACCAAAGAAGCAATAACCAAAATAAAAACAATGGTTTGCATATATTCAATCCCCAGGGATTCCAAAATAAAACGTTGTGCAAGAAAAGTAATAATGGAAGCCATCGTCATGACAAATGTAACGGCCATTCCCATTCCAAAAGAGGTCTCCACCTTTCTCGATACTCCCAGAAAAGGACAAATTCCTAAAAATCTTGACAAAACAAAGTTGTTAACAAAAATCGCACTGACAAGAATGACGAAAATTGATGATGCAGACACGGTGAACACCTCCTGTTATTTTAGTTTTGCGTATACAATTTTATTAAATGCAGCCATCAATATTCCCAGTGCCAGAAAAGCCCCTGGTGGCATTGCCATTAAAGCCATCGGCTCAAAGGCCTCTCCAAAAAGCTGCATGTCGAATAGTGATCCAAATCCGAAAGTTTCTCTGACCATACCCAAAACTACCAGTGCTCCCGTAAAACCTAGCCCCATACCAATCGCGTCCGTTACAGATCCAACTAATGAATTTTTCGATGCAAATGATTCTGCTCTGCCAAGAATCAGGCAGTTTACGACAATCAGTGGAACAAAAATGCCCAGTGACTGATTAAGATCCGGAAAGTACGCCTCCAAAATCATACCAACCATTGTAACGAAAGTTGCTATCACGACAATAAAGCATGGAATTCTGATTTTGGCTGGAATGGATTTTCTAAGCAGTGAAATCACTATATTAGATCCCAGAAGAACCGAAGTCGTCGCCATCCCCATACCTAAACTGTTAAAAGCGGTATTGGTGACAGCCAGAATCGGACACATACCCAGAGCCTGAACGAAAACGGGGTTATCCATAACCAAACCTCTGGAGAATATATTTGTTAGTTTCACCAGTTTCGCCTCCTAATCTACCTATTTTTTAAAATGTCTTCAAACAGACTTGCCGCAGCCTCTACAGCATCATTCACAGCCTTACTTGAAACCGTGGCGCCTCCAATCGTATCGATGGCCACGTCTTCACTTGTTATTTTCCCTTGATAGTTTTCAAGAAAGCTCTCTTCCGTAATTTTATCTCCCAAACCTGGTGTCTCCGACTGGCTCATTACCCGAACACCACTGATCGTTCCATCACCAATGATGCCAACCATTACTTCCACCTCGCCGCCATAGCCCTGTCCAAAAGATTTAACTGCAAAACCGACAATTGATCCGTTTTCATAGCCAGCATAAACTTCTTTGATTCTTTCTCTGGATATTATTTCCTCATCGTCAAGCATTTCAAATTCGTCAGCGTCTGTTATCAAGGTTTCCAATGATGAAGCAATTTCTTCCAATGATCTTTCCAAAATAATACCTTCAGTCATACTGTTTGTGAAACCAAGTATCATCCCGGAAACACTGGTGATGATCAATAGAATTAAGCTCATCTTTATAATATCACGCATTTTGTTTCTTCACCTCCCCATATATGGCCGGAGCCGTATATCGATCAATTAATGGAGTCGCCACATTCATTAATAAAATTGAGAAGCCAACGCCTTCAGCATAACCACCAAAAATACGAATGGTAGCTGTTAATACACCACAACCAACTGCATATATGACTTTCCCTTCTGTTGTTAACGGTGAAGATGCATAATCGGTTGCCATATAAATAGCGCCAATCATCAAGCCGCCGGAGACAACGTGGTATGCCATGTATTCGACATTGAACCCGCTGTTTAACAGTGTGAGCAACGCTACCGTTCCTATGTACACGGCTGGAATATGAATTGATATGACTTTACGATATACCAGGTATGCTCCTCCGATTAACAACAATAGTGCGGATGTCTCACCCATACATCCTCCGATGTTTCCAATAAATGCGTCAAAGAGGGACGGTGCTCCGGCAGGAACTGCCACTTCTCCTTTAACAAAACTTAACGGTGTTGCAGCTGAGACCATATCAACCCCTGGACTGACCCATTCAGTCATTCGTTCGGTCCAAGACAGTGTCAATAAAATTCTGGCAGCCAGCGCCGGATTCATAAAGTTTTTACCCAGACCGCCAAAAATTTGCTTTACGACAACTATGGCAAAAACTGAACCAATCGCAGGTAACCACCAGGATACGGCCGGTGATAAGTTTAAGGCAATTAATAATCCTGTGACGACAGCACTCATATCACTGACCGTTACTGGCTGTTTTCTTAATTTTTGTATCGCTGCTTCTGCCAGAACTGCTGTGATAACGGCAACCAAAATAAGAATAGCCGCTCTGGTTCTAAAAAAGTAAACTGCTCCCAGTGTCGCCGGGATTAATGCAATGACAACATCACCCATCACTTTTGAAACTGAATTATCATCTCTTATGTGCGGTGATGAAGACACAATCAGTTTTTCCTCCATTTGTTTCCCTCCCGTTATCATTACTTATATTATTTCTCTTGTTTTTTTCTTTCTGCCATAATCGTACTTTTCGCTACACGAATGGACTGCAGTAATGGCCTTTTCGAAGGGCAAATATACGAACAGGAGCCGCACTCAATACAATCCAACGCATTATATCTTTCAGCATCCGGCATGCGATCGGCCAATGAATACTCACTGATGGTCACCGGCATCAGATAAATAGGACAGATTTCAATGCATTTGGAACATCGAATGCAGTTGACTGGATCCGGAATAACCGCTTCGTTTTCATCAAAAATGAGAACGCCCGACGTACCTTTTTCAATCGGATATTCATCAGAATCCTGCGCCATTCCCATCATGGGACCACCAAAAATAATTTTTCCCGGAGTCTTGGTGTATCCTCCACAAAACTCAACCAACTCTTTAATCGATGTACCAATCTTTACTTTAAGATTTTTCGGTTCCGCTATGCACGAGCCGGTAACTGTGGTGATCCTTTCAATTAATGGCATACCCGTTTGATAGGTTTTCGCTATTTGATAGGCTGAACCTACATTGTTAACAACGACGCCTACATCCATGGGAAGACCACCAGAAGGAACCTGTCTTTTTGTACAGGCTTCAATGAGCTGTTTTTCTGCTCCCTGAGGATATTTTGTCTGAAGCGCCACTACGTGAATAGGTTCTTTTTCATGTATTACTTTTAAAACTTTATCAATGGCATCTTTTTTGTTGGCTTCAATCCCAATCATACCTTGTTTAGCACCAACAGATTTCATGATAATTTTCAGACCCAGAACCAAGGTTTCGGGATCTTCAAGCATCAGGCGATAGTCTGCAGTCAAATAGGGTTCGCACTCAGCACCATTAATAATGATGGTTTCAATTGGTTTTTCAGGTGGTGGAGATAATTTTACATGTGTTGGAAAGGTTGCTCCACCCATCCCTACCATGCCTGCTTTTTGAACCATTTCAATAATTTGCTTTTCGTCCATAGACTCAATCGAACCGTATGGCTGAATATCCGGATGAATTTCATCTAACCCGTCGGATTCAATTACCACACACTGCACATTCCGTCCACCACCAATTGGTTTTATCGCCACCTCTTTTACTGTTCCAGAGACAGAAGCATGAATCGGTGCAGAAACAAAACCTTGGGGTTCACCTATCATCTGGCCTACCTTCACTTCATCTTTAGGATTGACTGTTGGTTGACAGGGAGCTCCAATATGTTGATGCAAAGGAATGATTACTTCTTTTGGCGCTTTCATTGTTTCAATCGCTTTCGTTGATGTGGCCGACTTGGAATCCGGTGGATGAATTCCGCCTTTAAATGTTAAGAAATTCATGTTTTTCACCCTTTCATATCATAAACAGCGGGTTGCTGTTTTTAGTATTGTTATATGCTTGGCTATTATGAACTTAACCAAATTGATTAGCGCTAAATTCATTTAATTCCACAAAAAAAATCCTCTCCATCATATCGGCAAGGCAGTGGTCGTCAGAGCTGTTTACGTAACGATATTTTTGATATTCCTGACTCATAAGGTCAGCCGCGAAAGCATTGGCTGCTTCGCGGCACAGTTACTCGTGACCAAATACTACTTCTGCATTCAATCGTATTCGAATTTCTTGTCGTTTATTGTATAACTCTTTTCGCCGTCGAATAGCGTCTATCATAGTTAGAGTTAAGAGATGATACAATGACGCTCATATTGGACCCGGAGGATGCATGAATAAAGTTATTCCCGCCAATATAGATACCAACATGATTAATCCTGCTGGTGGAGCCATTGTTAAAAAACACAAGATCTCCCACCTGAAGCTGGTCGCGGCTGATGGTCGTTCCAACGTTAGCCATATATCTTGAAGATCTGGGAAGGTTGATGCTTTGCTGCCTTAATTGCTCGCCATAATATTCGTGTAGAATGTAATAGACAAAACCTGAACAGTCAAATCGATTTGGACCTGTGGCTGCATAGCGATATGGGCTGCCAAGATATTTTTCGGTTATGCCTACAATATCATTCAAAGCGCCTCTGGAAGCCCCCCGGCTAACGGGACCGTTTCCATTGACAATCAATTTCACTTCTTTTCGAATAACCCAACCTTCAATTCCAGAGTCTGTCTTTACCAGATACCAGCCATTTTGATAGTTTTTAATATACATAGTTTCATTTGTCTTTAATACTTCAAGCAGTCCACCATTTTTGTCCATTTGCGTATAAACATTTGCTGTTTCAGAAACAACATAAGCAGTCGGTAAATTTGGAATTATGTTTATGTAATCGCTGTGAACCCAGCCTTTCACGCCTCGTTCGTCATTTATTTGGAGCCAGACTTCCTTCTCTCCAATGATCTGGATTTGCTGACCCTGCTTTAACTGACCCTGCAGTCCGTTTTCTGTTGACGGACCAGACCTGATATTGAGGATGGTAGCTGTTACGGTTCCTTTTTGAACTTTTTCTTTCTGGGTGTTCTTATCCGGCAAAATTAAATCTTTGTGTATCCACCCATTCACGTCATTTGATTTCACGTCGATTTGATAAAAATCATTTTTTAAATCATTTATAATGACATGGGCTCCAATCGGAATCGTTTGAACAACACTTCCATTTAAGCTCCCTTCACTCCGAACCGTTGTATTGTCACCGATCACCGTTCCGACACCGGAAATGGCATGCCCAGCTATACTTGTTAACAGAACAGCCACAACCGTAAAAACAATTATTTTTACTTTTCGATAACTAGTCAAAAGTTAAACCCTCCTTATTTCCTTTATCAGTGTTTCCAGTTGTGATATACTTCCTGAACATCATCATTGTCCTCAAGCATATCAATAAGTTTTTCCATTTTGGAGCTATCTTCATCTGCCAGTTCCACCTGATTCTGAGGTTTGTAGATTACATCCGCCTCCAAAAACTCATATTCCTTTTCTTCCAAAGCTTCTTTTAGCTCAATAAAACCTGCAGGCGATACCGTTATTTCGTAAACTTCCTCATCTATTTCAATGTCATCTGCACCGGAATCCAATGCATCCATCATTGTTTGATCTTCATCCGGATAAATGCTTTTTTCAATGAGGATATGTCCAACGCGATCAAAAAGATAGGCAACACAACCGCTAGTACCCAGATTGCCTCCGTTTTTATCAAATATATGGCGAATTTCACCAACTGTCCGATTGCGATTTTCGGAAAGGACCTCCAGAATAACAGCTGCTCCGGAAGGGCCGTACCCTTCATAGATAATATGTTCGAATATTTGATCTCCTGATTCTCCACTTGCTTTCTTGATGGCTCTCTCTATATTATCATTCGGCATATTATTTGCTCTTGCCTTGTCCAGCGCGGCTTTGAGTGTCGCATTATACTCCGGATCACTCCCTCCTTCCTTAACTGCAACGGAAATTAACCGAGCCATTTTCGTATAAACAGAAGCTTTTTTTGAATCCTGTTTGTTTTTTCTGTCTTTTATGTTGCCAATTCTTCCCATAACATTCCTTGACCCCTATTCTAAGATACTCAAAATTGAGATACAACGAGCACAACCTTTACATAATAGATTTTAGCACAAGCCCATTGATGTTTCAATTATTCATTTCATGGTGCCAACTTAAGGGATCGGTGGCATTTCCCTTTTATGTCTGGATTGTTTATGCATTTTTTCAATGACCTGCCGATCTTTTTCCGGTATTTCTATGCCGTCTAAAAAATCGTCGATCTTTGCATACGTTATTCCCATTTCGTCTTCATCTGTCTGACCATTCCACAATCCGGCAGAAGGTGCCTTTTCCAACACAGACACAGGAACTTCGAAATGCCTAGCCATCTCATAAACTTCTCTTTTTAATAAATCAGCGATTGGCAGCAGGTCTACACCGCCGTCACCATATTTCGTGAAATATCCGGTATACAACTCCGCCGCGTTGTCCGTTCCAACCACCATATAATCCAAGGCATTCGCTATCGCATAAAGCGCACTCATTCTTAATCTAGCCCTTAAATTTGCATCGGATATTTTTTTTGAGTGCATGTTTGTATGGGCTTTCAGTCGGGGCAATGCAAATATTTGTTCCATCATCGCCGTATGGGTGGTGCTCATTTCTATGGTTTCATAGTAAATACCCGCTTTTTCCGCTACCAGCAACGCATCTTCCCTGTCTTTATCATTGCTGGAAATTGGCAAAATAACTGCCATCGAATCCTCGGGAAATGCCCGTTTAATTAAGTTAGCCACTACAGCAGAATCTATCCCGCCAGAAAGACCAACGATTAGGCCTTTTGTTCCAGCTTCTTTCGATTTGGTCTGAAGCCATGCCACTCTTTCCTGCACAAAACTTTCACAGCTATTTTTCAAATCTCATCAACCTCCTAAACGTTCCTCTTAATGACGCCATTAGTGACTCCATTTATTTTGTCATTATATCATAAAAAACTACAAAAACAGAAAAAATCCTTATCAATTGTGAATAAATATTCAAAAATGTCGTCACAATATCAAAGGATTATTTGCTTAAATGAAAAAGACTAATGTCCCAACGTTACTAAAATGCAATCGTTGTACACCAGTTTCAAATCCAGCTCCTGTGCTTTTTTAAGCACTTCCGCATCATAGGTTCCGGGCTGGAACCACACATATTGAATGCCTTCCTGATGAACTTCATCCAATAAATCCATCGTTACTTTTGGAGGTACTACCACACTAACACACTCCGGTTTTTCCGGCAGACTGCTCAAATCCGGATATAACGATTCGCCTTCCAACTCTTTGTACCGCGGGTTAACGCCAAACACCTGATAGTGATGTTCCTGCAAAGTCCGATAAATCTTGAATCCAAATTTTTCCTGGCTTGGTGTTGCTCCCACTACCACCCATTTTTTTAGTTCCAGCATTGCCTGTTTGTTTTTTTGAACATCATCCATTGACCTTTTCCTCCTCTACTATTCACATGATGGTTGTGAGATACCCCAATAATGGTGGGTTTAATCGGCACTTAAATCTGCAAGATATTCCCGATCAAGCTTTTCAATTTCTGGAACATCTCCAATAATTTCAGCCACTTGGGCAAGAACTGTTTCTTCATCACAGGGAAGCAATGGAATATTAAGTGAAACCATGTCGGTAAACACTACTTTATCTGTAGGGATATGGAGCTGGGCCAGAAAATACTCAATTTTTCCCCAATACGTATAATCGATTTTCAAATGAAACCACTGGTAAAGCTTCATATTAATAATTCCTGCCTCTTCAATGGCTTTCAGTGCTGTCCTGGAATACGCCCGCTTAAGCCCACCAGTACCCAGCTTTATTCCTCCAAAATAACGGACAACCACGACCATTAAATTGCACAGGTTCTTGTTGCGAAAGATTTCAAGAATCGGCATTCCCCCTGTTCCGGAAGGCTCTCCGTCATCATTAAATTTTTGCATTTCTTGCTTTATTCCTAATGTAAAAGCGTACACATAATGGGTCGCTCCCGGATATTTTTGACGGACTCCTTCAAGAATAATACTGACTTCCTTCTCTCCTTCAATTGGAGCCGCATAGGCAATAAAATCAGATTTTTCAATTGTTTTCTGGTACCATTGTTTTCGTCGAATGGTTATATACTCTGATTCTTCAGCCTTTCGTTCATTATAATGCGTATGATCTTTCATTTGTTTTTCACCTTCTTCAGTACCATTATAATCGTAAAAGGACAGAAGAGGCATGCTTGTCGCACCATCTCTTCTGTCCTATGACCCAGTCAAATCATACTATTTATGCTTTAAATTGCCACTTTTTCTTTCATCAGTTCTTTATATTTGCGATAAGAAAGGCTCACCAACGAACGATCCTGACTGTATGTTATTTTTTCCAGTGCTTCTTCAATTGGATAAAACCCACCATTCATAAATCCTTCTTCCGGATTTATTTGATACTCTTTTTTACGTGCTTTCATGATGTACCATACAATTTGATTGCAAACAGGTTCTTTTCGTGTAACGGAAAAAAATTCGTAACATGTCTCACCGGCAGTGGAAAGTATCTCAGCATCAACCCCAGCTTCAAATTCAACCCGGTTGTACGCTGTATCCGATGCAGGCTCGTCATTACGAATTTTTCCTTTTGGCAACACCCATTCGCCTTTTTCATTTTGCAGGATCAACACCTGATTTGCATAAAAAACCACACCGCCCGCGCAGTTTCTGACAATCATGGCAATTCCCCCTTTTTTTTTATAATATTTACTCTTCTTAGTAATATCATACCTTATTCGCAACTTCTTTACAAGAATTTTACAAAAAATTTACTCTTTTAACTCACTCTATTTGTTAATGATTTGATACCCTCCATTTCATAAGCTTCTGTGGATCCTTTTGGAACAATCCTTTAATCAGAATCCAGTTTTCCTGATACTCAATTTCTCTAACCTGACCTGCTTTATATGCCAGTTCCACCAAGTCAAACCGTTCATAGGGTATTTTAAAAAATGACTCTTCCGCATGTTTTCCTGTAATACTTTTAACTTTTTCAGCCAAGAGCAGAATATCCTCCTTGCTTCGCGTTGAAATCCATTGAACCGATGAATGGTCGGGTCTATGAATCGGTTTATCAGAAACAAGATCACGCTTGTTCATGACCTGCAAAATCGGGATGTGCTGACATTCCAATCTGGACAATGTCTGACGAGTGGTTTCTTCGTGCATTTCTCTGTGAGGAGATGATCCGTCAACGACATTAATAATTAAATCAGCATACGAAATTTCGTTAAGCGTTGATTGAAAGGCCTCCACTAATTCATGTGGTAATTTTTTGATAAAACCAACTGTATCCAGTAATAAGAATTCAAACTTATCCGGAAGAATAATTCTGCGAAAGTGTACATCCAAACTGCTGAAAAGCTGATTTTTATAAAATACCTTTTTTTCTTCCTGCTGATTAAGACTGATATCGATGAAGGCGTTCATTAACGACGATTTTCCCGCGTTTGTATATCCAACCAATGCGACCAGGGGTTTTTTGCTCTTAACCCTTTTTTTACGACGTGTATTTTTTTGAATTTGTATATGTTTCAATTTTTCCCGGATTCGATTCATTTCCTGTTGGATATGCCTGCGATCCTGTTCAAGTTTCATTTCTCCTGGCCCTCGCGTTCCGATACCACCTCTTTGTCGCGACATATCAATTCCCTTGCCCCTCAGTCTTGGTAATTGGAATTGCAATTCTGCCAGTTTTACCTGTAATTTACCTTCCAGGCTGAAAGCACGTTTCGAAAAAATGTTCAATATCAAATGGAACCGATCCTGAACTGCAAGTTCTGTTTTTTGCTCGATATGCTGAACCTGAAGTGTGCTAAGCGGATCATTACAAATAATGGTCTCAATTTTTTTCTCGGATGCTTCCATTGCAATTTCTTCCAGCTTTCCACGGCCTACATAGAAAGAAGCGTGCGGACGTTGCCTTTTTTGAATTTTCTTTGCCTCGACCCTGTAACCGCAAGCTTCTGCAAGCGATTCCAATTCTTCCATTTCATCAGCAACCTGATATTGTTCCCTTTCCCGATGATAAACACCCAATAAAATACACGTTGAAAACGCTTCATGGTTATTGATCTCCATAGCCGAACAACCTCCCTCGTTAATATCTAACTGAATTGATTTTTTTCTCTTGTAGTACTCAAAATGATGGAACCTTTTAAAAAAGATCTCGTCATGGTATAATGAGCTGTCTTAAATTGTATCATTCCTTGTCTCATTTTTCTCTTGGTTTTGATACGATATCACATATGGTCTAAATTTCTGAAACCATAAATGAACTGCAAATTAATGGAGGGACGAATATGTCTACAAATGGAAGCTCATATCAGGAAAGACGAACCGCCAGAGTCTCCAGTTCCAAAAGAAAGACCAAGAAAAAAACGATCTTACCAAAACTTGTTTGGGGAACCATGATTGTTTTGGTACTGATATTTTTTCTGGTAGCTGGAACTGCTGTTGGAGTAGTGGCAGGCATTGTCAGGGAAATCGAACCAATCGACGGAACCAACTTATACACATTTTTGGATGAAAGCTCATTTATTTACGATAAAGATGGTAACACAATGGAGAAAGTCCAAACAGAAGGACACCGTGCCATTCTTGACTTTAATCAAATACCGGACCATTTAATCGATGCGTTCATTGCCATCGAGGACGAACGATTTTGGGATCACGGTGGCGTTGACGTAAAACGTATTTTCGGAGCCTTTTGGACAAATCTTAGAACCGGCTCCCGTCAAGGTGCCAGCACAATCAATCAACAACTGGCCAAAATTATATACCTTTCCCCAGAACAGACCTATACCCGTAAAATAAAAGATGCCTATTACGGTATGCAACTGGATCGACAATTGAGTAAAAAGCAGATTCTAGAAGCTTATTTAAACACAATCAACCTTGGTAGTGTTGCTTTTAGTGGTTCATACAGTGTCCAGGCAAATGGAGTTCAAGCTGCGGCACAGTTGTATTTTTCAAAAGATGTCAACGAACTCACCAACGCTGAAGCTGCATTGCTCGCAGGAATTGCCAGAAATCCACGTCGTTATTCCCCCGTATCCCTATTAAGGAAAGATCAGGTGCAGGAGGATCACGTTGTCCTTTACGATGAAGATGCTGAGTACAGCGTGGTTTTTAATCCGGAAACGCTTCCTCGGATGCGCCTGGTGCTAAACAGCATGCATCGTCTTGGATACCTAAGCGATAATGAATACGAAGAAGCGTTGAGTCAGGATATTGCATCCAGTATACAGCCAAATACACTTAGTGGCGATAATGATATATCTTCTTTCTTTGGTGAGCTGGTGCAGCGTGACGTGCTTGAAGCCCTCGAAAATGCCGGCTACTCCAGTCAGGATGCCAGTCATATGCTTCAATCCGGTGGACTCAGCATTCACAGTACCCTCGATATGCGTATGCAACAGATTTTGGAAGAAGAATATAATAAAGCTGAGAATTTTCCAGGAACCTTAAAAGATGCTGATGGAAATTATATCCTTGATGACCAGGGAAATGTTCAGCCACAATCTGCCATGGTCATTATGGACCAGCACAGCGGACAAATAAAAGCATTGATCGGGGGTCGCATGACCCGGGGGCATCGAGTCTATAACCGGGCTCTCTCATCACGCCAGCCTGGCTCTGCCATTAAACCGCTAGCGGCTTATGTGCCTGCAGTTGATCTTGGAATGACTGCAGCCACCGTTATCGATGACGTGCCAGCCTATTTAAATCCACAGGCTCCCAATACTTCCTGGCCCCGAAATCATTACAACAGCTTCCATGGTTTGATGACGATGCGTGAAGCACTACGGGTTTCCAGTAATGTTGGTGCCGTCCGTTTTGCAGAGAAACTGGGCGAATATGATGCTCGGCCGCAATTTGCCGTCATGTTCGACTATATGGAACAGATGGGTATTACTTCACTGGTCGGCAGAGATAATCCAGTGGTTCGTGACGGACGAACATCAACTGACGAAAATTATTCAATGGTATTGGGTGGTATGACACGAGGAGTTTCTCCTATGGAAATGACCGGAGCTTTCGCAACGCTGGCAAACAAAGGAGTTTATACTAGCCCTTTAACCTTTACAGAGGTTTATGACAGGCGTGGAAATCTGATTCTCGATAATCGCCCGGAAAGAAATCGGGTAATTTCTGAACAGGTGGCTTATATAATGACAGATTTGCTGCGAGATGTGGTATCCTCCGGGACCGGTTCTAGAGCGCGTCTTGATCAGGGTAACAACCAGATTCCTGTGGCAGGAAAAACCGGTACAACGAATGACCAAAAGGATGCCTGGTTTGTCGGTTATACCCCTTATTATACAGGTGGTGTCTGGATAGGGCATGATTTGCCTGAAAAACTTCAGCAGGGAAGCCGTATGGCTGCTGAATTATGGCAAACCGTAATGGCTCGTGTTCATGAAGGTCATGAATCGAGAAACTTTGAAAGCCCGGATAATATTATCCGAGTTAATGTATGCTCAAAATCCGGTAAGCTTCCAACTGAGTATTGTTCACTGGACCCGCGCGGCAGCACCGTCCGTTCTGAAATGTTTATCAGCGGAACGCAGCCAACCGATTATTGTGAAGTTCATGTGGAGGCAGATATTCACGCACCATCAGGAAAATTAGCCAATGATCAAACCCCACCCCATGAAATAGAAACAAGAATCTTTACCCAGCGAGAAACACCCTACTATCCTGAGGAGCATAACGGAATTATTCCAGGAGACTGGCAATATGAACTGCCCAGAGCAGAGTATGATCCGGATGAAGACAGCACGAATGATGTCTCATTCGATCTAGATGATTCTTATGACCCAGATGGCTCTCTCAGGGAGGATGATGACGATAGAACCGAGGATTCCGGCGATCCACCAGCTGTCTCAAGTCGAACTCTCCGAACACCGCCAATCAATGCAGAGGGCACGATCGAACTTGCACTATACCGGGTTGAGGACAATCAGCGAGTACTATTGGAAAAAAGAACACACAATATGGAGCAAGATGGAGATGTTGCAGAATTTCGCATCACTGGTAGCGGATCACAAAAATTCGAAATTGAAATAAACGAAAATGTCGCATATTCCACAACCGTTGACTTTTAAAGGAGGATTCTCATGTTTACAGTAGGAGTCATCACTGCCAGTGATAAAGGCGCTGCCGGAAAACGTGTTGATGAAAGTGGACCTGCCATCCAATCTTTTTTGGGTGAAATGGGAGGAGCCATGGAACAGTATACAATCGTTCCCGATGAGAGAAAAGCACTTGCCGATGAAATGATTCGAATGTGCGATGAAGCGTGTCTTGATCTAATCATTACAACTGGTGGCACCGGTTTTTCCAAAAGAGATATTACTCCGGAGGCTACCATGGACGTGATTCAGCGTCAGATTCCGGGATTCACGGAGCTAATACGAATGAAGAGCTATGAAAAAAATCCTCGATCAATTCTTTCCAGAGCTGTCTCCGGTATCCGGGGTCAAACCATTATTATCAATTTGCCGGGCAATCCCCGAGGTGTTATTGAAGCTCTGGGGATCATTAAGCCATCCTTGGTTCATGGGATTGAAATTTTAAAAGGCACTGCCAGCGAGTGCGGTCACCATCATAAACAGGATTGAACAAAAACACCTGCATTCAATGATTGATTCGATGCAGGTGTTTTTTTATGCTCTATTCTTCCAGCAAGCTTTCATATCCGGATCTTACATAATCGCCGGACTTGCCACCGGTTTTTTTCAACAGTTTAATATCTGATATTTCCATCTCGCGATCAATCGCTTTACACATGTCATAAATCGTAAGTGCTGCCACCGAAACTGCTGTCAGTGCTTCCATCTCTACTCCGGTTTTCCCCGTTGTTTTTACAGTCGCCATCATATCAATTCTATTGTTTTCTTCATCAACCTGAAACTCCACGTCAGCCCCGGTAAGAAAAATATTATGACACATCGGAATTAAATCACTGGTTTTCTTCGCAGCCATGATGCCAGCTACCTGTGCCACCGCCAGAACATCACCCTTTTTGATTTCCTGATCCACAATTCGCCGAAGTGTTTCCGGTTTCATGGTGATACTGGCAAATGTGACGGCCTCACGCTGAGTGTTGAGCTTATGGCCAACCTCCACCATATTAGCCCGACCGCTTTTGTTAAAATGTGTCAATTCTCCCATTTAAAAATCCTCCTTTGGTTCATTTTCTTCTTTAATCCATTCCATTTCCACTTGGTTAAACAATTCTTCTGTTAAAGCATCCAAGTCCAGCAATGTTTCCGACTGCTTAATTTTATCAGTGCGCGGCTTTGTAACCGGCTTGTCGGGCAAAAATACAGTACAACAATCTTCAAAAGGAAGGATTGATGTATGGTACGTGTCAATTTTCCTTGAGATTTCGATGATTTCCTGCTTATCCATCGCAATTAGCGGCCTTAGTACCGGCAGCGTTACTGATTCATTGGTAGCTCGGATACTTTGAATGGTTTGACTGGCAACTTGTCCCAGGGACTCGCCGGTGATTAACGCATCGCACCCATATTCTAATGCCAGTTTCTCAGCCAATCGGGTCATCATCCGTCGCACCAATATCGTTCCTTCTGATTCAGGGCAGTGTTCTGCGACGGCTTGTTGAAAAGAAAGCAGATTGATGGAAAACAGTTGTATAGGGCCGCAATAAGTAGTGAGCCTTTCAGCCAATTCAACCACTTTCTCATATGCTCGCTGGCTGGTATAGGGATAACTGTGAAAATAGACCGCTTTCAGCAACACGCCCCTTTTAGCCACCATCCATCCGGCAACCGGGCTGTCAATACCTCCGGAAAGCAGCAGCATCGCCTGACCGTTACTGCCTCTTGGAAGCCCTCCGAGACCCCGAAAGCGATCACTGAAAACATATGCTTTTTCTTTGACTTCTAAATAGATCGTCACATCAGGATGATGAACATCTACTTCAATGTCGTCTAATGAGTGTAGCAAATATCCGCCAACTTTTCGACTCAATTCCATTGATTTTATGGGATATTTTTTATCTGTTCTTTTTGATTCGACTTTAAATGTCTTAAATGAGCGGCTTCTTTTCAGTTCTTTTAATTCATCCAAAGCAGCCTTTTGTATCGTCTCTAAATCACGTTCAACCACCGATGCCACTGAAATCAGATCTACTCCAAATACGTTTTTCAATCGATCTAGTATATCCACATTAAAATCATTTTCCACCGGTATATACATCCGATTATGTTTCTTTTCTATTTTAGTCTTACCATAAGGTTTTAAGACGCGAGATAAATCGCTCATTAATTTATCTTCAAATATCCTTCTGTTTTTTCCTTTTAAAACTGTCTCACCACTTCGAATAATGATTTGTTTTTCAGCCACCCTTTCACCTCTTCACCCATTTTCTGATTTTCTGTACATGCTCCGTAAGCTTTTCCACCAAATAAAGAATCTGTTCCGTTGTCATCGTTTCATCAAAGCTGATTCGAAGGACCCCTTCGGCCCACTCAAGAGGAATTTCCATTGCTTTTAAAACATGGCTGATTTCATCTTTTCTGGCAGCACAGGCTGATCCTGAGGAAACATAGATTCCTTCTGTTTCAAGTGAATGCAATAGCACTTCACTTTTTACACCTTCAAATGCTATTAATAAAATTCCTGGCACCTGTTGATCCTTCACTTCAATTACCATCGTATCACGGATGCTGCTTTTTATCTCTTCAATGATTGTTTCCCTAATCGCCAAACGTTTTTGATGGTTTTCATGCAAGTTTTCATAAGCTTTTATCACAGATTTTTCAAATCCTAATAATGCAGGTGAGTTCTGTGTGCCAGAACGTTTTCCGTACTCTTGGTCACCGCCATGCAGCAGTGGATTCAGCTTATCCGGATTTTTTATCCATAAGGCGCCCAGTCCTCTCGGACCTCTTAACTTATGAGCACTAATGCTATATGCATCTATCGACCGTATTAGATCCTGGACCTCAATTTTACCAAATGCCTGCACACCATCCACATGGATAAAGGCTTCAGGTGATTTATGCCGGATAATTTCAACGGCTTTTTGAAGAGGTTGTATGATGCCTGTTTCGTTATTAACGTGCATCAGCGAGACAAACGTCAAACGTTTGCCCTCTTTTTCCAGTATTTCATCAAGATGTTCCAGGGAAATCTGCCCAGTCCGACCTACTTTTAATAAGTGGACAGACTCTTTAGGTGTCCAATGTTCCAGTGGTTGAAGAACAGATTTATGCTCAATAGAAGACGTCAAAAAACAGGCCGCTTTCCCGGAGGATTTGACAGACTGGCTGTAAATCATCTGATTGTTTGCCTCAGTTCCTCCAGAAGTCATAATTAGGTTTTTCGGTTTTCCGGCCAGGTGTTTTAATATATTCTTTTTTGCCTGTTTGCCTCGCCTTTCTACATCGCTTCCAAAAGAGTGAGCTGACGATGGATTGGCATATGCTTCTCGATAGGCATCAACCATAACTCTCAATGACTCGTCCAGTATTGGAGAGGTTGCTGCGTGATCCAAATATAGCTTCATGGTAAGGCTCCTTACATTAGCGGAATTGTTCCATCGATCATAGCCGACAACCAACATCATAACGAAAAACCATGGAATTGTAAAGCAGCTACTGAAGCAGCAATTGCTTTTGTATTGCTTCCAGCTTAAAATGAAGTGCCTCCCAGTCTCCAGAAGTTGTTGTCGCATCCAGTATAGACATGCGGTGATCATTCATCAATTGAATTGTATCTTCAGTGCTTCTGTGTTGAAGGGAGGTATAGGCAAGATTCTGCATCGCATTCTTAATAATGCCTACTTCATTTGTTTGACGAATCGCCTTGTGATAAATATTTTCAGCAGAGTCCCATAAATTTTGACGTTGATAATGCTCCGCCAACAGGTTTATGGTTCGAAGCATTTTTTCTTCATCCGAAACAGCCTCCAGATATCGTTCGGCTCCCTGTTGAAAAAGATCCGGGTTTGATATGTCCTTTGTTATTTTAAAGAATGCACTCATTCCGTCCACCTGTTCTACTGGTAACAATAGGTACGCGTTAATTGCATCGTTTGCAAGCTCGCGCTTCTCCTGTTGCGATAGACTATCATCATATTTTATCAGGTAGTAACTAATTCCCAGCTCATTTTGATAGCCGCCCTCTTTTAGCTCCCATAACGTTTCAATCGGGTTTGGATCATATAAAGCACGTTCCTCGTAGGGAATAAATCCGACGATGCTTATATATTCCAAAGACGTGACTGCATCAATAAAGCGACGATGATTGTCCGTGGATTCATCCATGGTAGCCATGCTAAAAACCGGGTATCCTGAGAAATCCATCTCGATAAGCGGTATTGGGGTCAGAAAATTTTCTTTTAAATATTCCAGGTCTTCGAATATTTTTCTGGAGAGTGCTGCAGCTTCCGCTCTTGTGATGGGTGCCTCCGGTCTGAAACTCCCATCCGGAAATCCACTAATGATCCCTCTCGTTTCCAATTCCTGAATGTATTGGCTGTTGGGATCCGATTCGTCCAGATCCCATAGATTGTTCAATTGCGAATCCCGCTGATCAGTTTCCGGTGATAAAATTGCATGACTTGCTAAAGCAGCTTCATAGCGACTGATTCTTTTTTCCGGCTCAAACAGCGGACCAGAAAACACTTCAGTAAGTGATATGTCGTTGTGTGTGGCGCCTTCGATGCTCTGATGCGCAGCCTGAATATGGGAATAGGCCCAATGATTTTCATAAAGGTCCCGATAGGATATTCTCTCAGTCGTTTTCTGTTGGTAAGGATCATTGGCCAGCGCCAGCAATTTATTGATCATAGTAAGGTATTCTGCTCTGGTAATTGAATTCTCAGGCCTAAATGTTCCATCCGGATAACCACTAAATACCGGATAATCAAATGTAGCCCAGAAAATATGATCATCTGCCCAGTGATCACGGGTATCACTAAAAATACCATGAGCCGATATAGGCGCTAAAACTGTCAGTATAAGCAAGATGCCTGTCAATATTCTAATAAGCATATTAATCCCTCCGTCTTGATTCATCATCCCTTTTCTTTATAATACCCACCACAGAGACAAATAGTTTCAGGATCAAAGGCATAAATGTTTGTCAGCCAAAGAATTTTTTTGATTCCAATTTTAAGCGTTTTACCAGTATATTTTAGTTCATGATGAACGTAAAGAGTAATTCCTTGATTCAGAGTTTGACGATAATTTTCTGTTTGTTTCGGCTTTTTTTCCTTTACCAAAGGCATTTGTGGTGCAGCTCAACAAAATTGACGCGTGTCTTTTTCAATTGTTACAGCATCTATGTTGCGATGATTTAAGTGCTGCAAAAGTTCTTCCGTTAATTCAATATTCATGATTTCTTTCCTCCCTCTAAAAAAATATCCACCAATCTACCCACAGATTAAATTGACAAACCAACCACTTCATCATAGGATAGAACAAATAGATAAAATAGGAGGCAATGTAATGAATCAGTTTCATCCATCTGTAAAAGTTGCCGTTGTTCAAGCAGCTCCGGTTATAATGGATAAGCTTGCAACCACTGAAAAAACCATACAGCTAATTAAATCAGCTTCGGAAAAAGGCGCTCAGATTATTGTATTTCCTGAGGCATTTATTCCTGCTTATCCACGTGGTCTGAGTTTCGGCTGCGTCGTTGGCAGCAGAAGTCCGGAAGGCCGTTTTGACTGGCAGCGTTTCTATGAGAACTCCGTTACGATTCCTGATGAGGCTACTGAAGCCATCGGGAATGCAGCCAAAGAAACCCACTCTTATGTATCCATAGGAATCAATGAACGGGATGCTCTTAACGGTTCTCTTTACTGCACGATTCTCTATTTTGGGCCGGACGGCTCCATACTTGGAAAACACAGGAAGCTAAAACCAACCGGATCAGAACGTCTTATCTGGGGCGAAGGAGACGGCAGCACCCTCACTACCATTGAAACACCGTATGGCATAATGGGAGGGTTGATTTGCTGGGAGAACTACATGCCGCTGGCACGTGCTGCCATCTACCAGCAAGGCGTTCATTTGTATCTTGCACCCACCGCGGATGCCCGCGAATCCTGGCAGCACACCATCAAGCACATCGCTATGGAAAGTAGAAGTTATGTCCTTTCCTGTAACCAGTATATCGAAAAAAGAATGGTTCCAGAAGATCTTCCAGGTTACGCCGAATTAGAAAAGCAACCAGATATTATGTGTTCCGGAGGAAGTGCCATTATTGATCCTTTTGGAAATTACGTAGCCGGTCCTGTTTATCATCGTGAAGAAATCCTTGTTGCTGACCTTGATCTAAGTGCTATTACACGTAGTCGGCTGGATTTTGATCCCTGTGGTCATTATGCTCGGCCTGACGTGTTTCAACTCAACATCCAAAAATAAATATTTCTTTATTTAATGAAAGAAATTAGGATAGGCCTCAACCATTTTGAGAGAAAACCAATAAGGCGTCCAACCCCAAAGGCTGCCAAAAGTGTTCCTTCCCTCAACCCTTGAAGATTCCCGACAAAGCTCATCAGTAAAACTGCCGCCAATAAAACACTGGTACTGTCAAAGATTATTTTCACTTTTGAAAAAGGAATCCCTGTTGTCTTTTGTATAGCCAGTACCATGCCTTCTGGCGGCATAGACACTATATTGGCCGTCAGATAGAATATAATCCCGGTAGAAATTAAAAACAGGCTGATAACCAAGAATGCCAGCCTGGAAGGATAACTAACAGGGTTTAGCGGTATAATCAACGCCATAGATGCGGAGACAAAAAAGCCAAACATGCTGGCAACAGCCAGTTGCAGAAAATTTTTTAACTCGAAATTTCGTCGCAGCAGTAAAATTTGTATCAGTATATAAAATGTAAACACAACAGTTGACATTAGTCCAACGTCTCTTTCCAGCACCAGGCTAATTGCATAGGGAAATGATGATACTGGAGAGACACCCAAACCGGATTTTATTGAAAAAGCTACCCCTAAGGCCAGCAGAAACAACCCTGTTATATAGACAATCATCCGCTTAGTTATGCTAATGACGTCCATCATTCATCTTCCTTCCGTTTTGTTATGTTGACGTCTTTATTACAAATTCTTCCAACCTTCTATATTATAACAGATAATTGCTTTATGAGCGGTGACTTTCAATTAAAATGGCTAATTATCAAGAAAAGGCCCGATTCCTCAGTTGAGAAATCGGGCCTTTTTAATGCTACTAGTATTCGGGCGGTAATGCCATCATTTCTTCGTAAGTAAAAACTGGTCCATCCACACACATGTAATGACTTCCAACTTTACAATGTCCACACTTCCCAGCACCACAGCGCATATGGGTCTCCAGCGTTACTAATATATCCGAAGGTTTCATGCCCAGATCCATTAAATCTCTGGCTACTTTCTTAATCCGTTTAGGGGATGCACAAACCAGCGCTGTCGTGTTTGTCCAGTTCAAACCCAGGTCAGGCAACAAGTCATTTACATAACCGATGTGGGCATCAATATGATCGGAAGGATCTTTCAAAGCATATTTTATGTTAACGTTTTCAATTTTTTCCCATTCCTTCATTTCATCCTTATAGATCAGTTTTTCATATCGAAGGGCACTGGCAAGAATAATTATCTGTTGAAAATCATTCGGATTTTTGATCACAGGCTCGATCACAGTCCTAAGCGGTGCCATGGCAACTCCTGAACCAACAAAAATCAAATTCCGTCCCTTCAGGGCGTTATAGGGAAATGCATGTCCGTAAGGACCACGAAGTCCTACTTGATCTCCTTCTTTCATGTGATACAAAACATTGGTAACATTTCCCACATTTTTAAAATCAAACACAAACTCATCTGTATGATCCGGTCCGAAAGGAATAGAAAGCGGCACTTCTCCTTCTCCAAACACGGTCACCTGAAAAAATTGACCCTTATATTCGTAATTGGTGTGCAGCTCTGGGTCATCGTATTTCATAAAAATTCGCTTTATTTCAGGCGTCTCCTGTTTGACACGTGTAATCGTTGCAATATCGGGTGTATAGAGTCCTTTTTTCATATTAATTTCTCTATCTATTATTTCATGACGTATTTTAGTGGTTTGGTGTACTGCAGCTGGGGTTTGATTCTCCCTTACAGCCTTTTGCGTTGCATGTATAATATCGATAATGCTAATATAGGTAGGGCAGACATCCGTACAACGTCCGCAGCCAGAGCAACCTTTATAACCAAACCGTTCTTCAATATATTTCAGCTTATCATAAATCCGATATCGAACTCGGGAAACGGCATCCCTGGGATTGTGATGTTCCGCATTTCTTGTAAAATGTTCACTTTGGCAGGAATCCCAGTAACGAACACGTTCACCCTTATTTAAATTCTTATTCTCTTCCACAACATTAAAGCAGGTGCAAGTGGGGCAAACGTTCGTGCACCCTGTACATGCAATACAGGCATTCGCTTCTCTAAGCCAAAAATCCGCGTCAAAGGTTTTTGCCATATCCTCCCACAAATTGCTAAGGTCCATTTTTAATGGAAAGCTTTCTTCAACCTGCAGTCGCAAAGCATCTTTTTTTTCCATCAGGCTTTCTTCCGCTTCTGTAAAATGCAATGCTGCAGCATCAATAAGAGCCTGGCCTTTTTGTGTGGCCACTTCCACCAAATAAATCGAGCCCAGTGGTGTGAGGGCAATATCATATCCTACCGTGGAAAAAACGCCGGTACCAATCGACGTGCAAAAACAATGTTCACCAGCACGCAAGCAGTTTACAGCTATGATCGTTGTGCCGGATCTTCGTGATCGGTAGTTTGGATCCAGAAATTCCTGGAGATAAAATCGATCCGTGAACGCAATGCCATAAGTGTCACAGGCCCGTACACCGAATAAAATTCGCTCAGCTGCATGTTGATGCGCAAGATTAGTGACTTCAAGATCATCATCATTTTTTTCCCAGCTGAATAATTTCTCTTTTTGCTCAAAAACAAATTCTTTCACCGGCAAAGTCAAGTTAATATAATCCTCGGTTCGTTGACCTTCCAACAAAGGCATCAGGCTAATGTCTTTTCCTTCCCCTGTCGGAACATAGACTTTTGTCTTTCTGTTCCATTGATTAAGCACCTGATCCAAGTTTTCTCTGTTAAGCTTATACCGCTTCATGTTTTTCATTGTTCCACCTCAATTCTTACCGCGGAGACTTTCAACGCAGGTATATTGATAATAGGATCGAGATTTTGTCCAGTCAATCGATTTGCCGGCGATTCAGCAAAGTGGAAAGGTACAAACAGTGTTTTTTCGTTTATTCTATCCGTAACCATTGCAGGAGCTGTAATGCTACCTCTTGCTGATGTAATCTTTACCGGCTGATGCATTTGTATTCCATATTCTTCAGCGTCTTTTGGATGAATTTCTACGAAACCATGAGGGTATTCCAGTGCTAAGGTCCATACTTTTCGCGTCATGGTACCGGTATGATATTGATGAGTGACTCGGCCGGTTGTCAGGAGAAATGGATATTCATCGCTTCGCTGATCTCCCAAAAATTCAAAATCATTAATCGTAAACAATCCTTTTCCCCGTATAAATTCACCAACATGCAAAATTGGTGTTCCTGGATGGTCTTTTGTCGGACACGGCCATTGGATTCCCACTTTCTTGATGCGTTCATGGGTAATACCGCCATAAAGATCCGTGGTCGAATTGATCTCATCCATGATATCAGAAGGGGACTGATAATCCACATTCATTCCAATACGTTTCATAATTTCGGTTATGATTTCCCAGTCAGGTTTAGAGTCTCCAACTGGACTAATCACCGGGTGAATCATCTGAACTCGCCGATCTGTATTCGTGTACGTTCCTTCTCTTTCCAAAAAGCTGGCAGCCGGCAGCACAATGTCGGCATAGTGAGCCGTTTCTGTTAAAAAGATATCCTGAACAACTAAAAATGGTACCTTTTCAAGGCATTGAATCGTGTGGTTCTGGTCTGGATCAGAAAGAACAGGATTTTCACCTACGATGTAAGCGGCTTTCATCGTACCTTCTTCCATTAAGTTAAACATTTCGATTATATTTCTACCACGCAGGCATGAAAAGTCACCCCATGCCTTGGTGAATCGCTCTTTGGTTTCCGGCCATTCAGGTCGTTGGTAGCCGGGCAAATAATCCGGCAATGCCGCCATGTCGCCGGCTCCCTGAACATTATTTTGCCCACGTAAAGGGTTAATTCCTGTTGATGGTCTTCCAACATGGCCCGTAATCATCGCTAAATTCCCCAGGGCACGAATACTTTTCACGCCGGTTGTTTGCTGCGTGACACCCATTGTAAAAAGAATCATGGCCTTGTCCGTAGTGGCATATTTGCGGGCAAATTGTCGAATGGTTTCTGCCGGA
The DNA here is from genome assembly GCA_007134225.1 of Tindallia sp. Classification (GTDB taxonomy): domain Bacteria; phylum Bacillota; class Clostridia; order Peptostreptococcales; family Tindalliaceae; genus Tindallia. Next base: position 3,472 of record SLLE01000025.1, on the reverse strand, counting down.
ACTCTTGAGATGGATTCCGCCCATTCTGGTGTACAGTCCGCAACGGACTTTTTCATTTCTTCATAGTTTTCTGTCCTTTTTTCAATAAACTCTTTATTGATCAACCCTTCCTCAATGATGACATGGATCATGGCATTGATCATTGGTAAATTTGTTCCTGGTTCAATCGCTGCATAGGCATGCGCAAAATCTGTTAGTCGTATTTTGCGGGGATCAACCACATACAATTCAGCCCCTTTTTCCAGCGCTTCAAAAATTCTGGTGCTTGCCAGGGGATGCTGTTCTGTTGTATTTGATCCAATCACTATAATTAACTCAGCATCACTTATGTCATTCATTGTGTTAGTTGCACCACCAGTCCCAAATGAAGTAGAAAGACCTTCCACCGTTGGGCTGTGTCACAACCGGGCACAATGATCGATGCTGCTGGTTTTGAGTCCAGCCCGTGCCAGTTTTGCCATCAGAAAATTTTCTTCATTAGTACATCGCGCTGATGAAATCAAACCAATGTGGTCCGTGTTATCACCTGCTGTCGTAGCTGCTTTTAAACCTTCAGCCACCTTGTCTAAGGCTTCGTCCCAGTCAGCTTCCCGAAAGCTGCCATCACTGTTCCGAATCAGTGGACTGGTCAGCCGTCTGGAATCTCTGACAAATGCATAACCGTGCCAGCCTTTTGAACACAGTTTTCCTTTACTAACTACATGGTTGTAACTTGGTGTGATCCCGAGAACCGTATCGTCTTCCGCAACGTTCACGTAAATTCCACAACCACATCCACAATAGCCACAAATGGTTTCCACCCGTTTCAAAGCAATCCCTCCCTTGATCGTTCTAAAAATTCACGCTACAACCTAGATACCCTGTTTTATTAAGATCTATCAGGCTGAAAAGTCCTGAAAAATCGGCGGTATCATTGAAAGGCGATGCCGAATCAAGATTCAGCATCGTCTATTTTAAGTACTTTTCCTGCGTAGTCCAAGGATATCTTTTTTATCTGATTTCCAAAGTTTACCATCACACAAGCGTGATCTTTGCTGGCAACAGCACCTTTACCGAATTTGATATGATCAACCATCACGCCTGGATTTAAGGCAGCAGACAATGAATGATTACTGGATTTTTGTTTCCGAAACGGATCCATGAATCGTCGTGAGACTTTGTTATTTGTTGGCAATAAGGTCTGCAATTCTTCGACAAACATTGAATTAAACTGATGTTGGTTCATCATTATTTTTGGTGCAGAAACTGTCACTTTATTGATCCCTCTCGTCATTGCTACGTACATCAGTCGTCTCTCTTCCTCTATCTGTTCCAAAATATTTTCTTCGCTCACCTTTTTCCCTGCTTTTAGACTGGGAAAAATATTTTCTGTCACATCAACGATAAACACATAATCGTACTCCAATCCTTTAGCAGAGTGGATGGTCGTCAATGTTAATTGAGCATTTTTCGCCTGCTGTGCCATGTTGATTTTATTTTCCATTTCTTCAAGCTTATGACGCCACTCCTGTGGACTTTCTGCATTTCGCATCATATGTTCCAGCACGCTAATCAAATGCTTTGCCGCACTTTGAGAAATAGAATGATTTCGCTCCAGAAAACTCATATATCCAATTGAATACAGAATTTGTTTTAAAATGGAAGGTCCTTTTTTAGATTTAAGCCGCTCCAGCTCGTCGATCAACTGATTCAGTCGGTCCACCTGATAATCTTCCAGCGCTGGATTCTTCGCCAGTACTTTTAATAAATGCTGGTCTGGCTTTTTTATTTTTAAGGAGTATGCCAATTGCTCCCGACTAATATAGCCGTTCATTCGATAATATATCTTTTCCAGAAGGTCTTTGTTGTGTGGGTGGTAAGCAAAATCGATTATATTTAGCATATCATTGATGATCCAATGCCTCATTGATTTAATAATGTGATCCCTAACTTTAAAGGGTATCTTCAAGTCACTTAAGGCATCAATAAAAGGAATGGATGAGAGATTTTTCCTAAATAAAACGCCAATGGTAGCGTCTGTCTTATTCTCCATGATAGTCATTATAGAATCAATGGTTTTATCCAACTGCTCCCGTTCGTCTGAATAGAGGATGAGCTCATTCATCTCTCTTTCAGGGTTTTTGGTGAAAATTTTTTTATTGTAACGGTTCCGATTTTTTTGAATGAATTGACTGCTTATATTTGTGCTGAGCTTGCCACAGCGAAAATTCTCCTCCATAAAATATGCCTTCGATATAGGAAAATCATCTTTAAAGCCAAGCATTGTTGCTGGAGTAGATCCCCGAAAACTATAAATCGTCTGGTCATCATCACCTACACATAGAACGTTTCCTTCGTAACCTACCATCATTTTAATAATTTCCCACTGAACCGGCGAAGTGTCCTGAAATTCATCCACCTGCCAGTAGTCATACTGATTTCGAAAAATATTCAAATATAACTGATTTTCTTTTAACAAGTGATATGTTTTTGTCAGCATATCATCGAAATCAAGTAAATAGTGCTTATTTTTATATTGTTCATACGCTTGAAATATCACGGGAAACTTTTTAATTCCTGTATCCACGTTTTCGATTTCTTCTATTGTTAACAACCGATTTTTCGAAAACCCTATTAAACGTTCCAATTCTTCCAGTGTATCTGTATCCATATATTCCTGACAGTAGTGAGCATATATTTTTCTTAGCAGAGTGTTCTTATCAATCTTGGCCTTTCCCTTCTCGATGAATTGAAAAGGAATGTTATGCTTCCGATAATGATGCCTCAAAATTTTATAGCAAAAGGAATGGATGGTTGAGAAGTGAACTTCATGTGCATTTGGGACAAGGCCATGAAACAAGTGGTTAAAACGATGTTTCATGTCTCGGGAGGCTGCTTTCGAAAACGTCAGCGTGCATATTCTTCCCGCATCCGCTTTTCCATCAAAAATCAATTTAGCAGTTCTGGCACACAAGCAAGTTGTTTTTCCGGCTCCAGCAACGGCCAGCACTAATGCTGCCCCATCGCAGTGTTCCATCACTTTATTTTGCTGGTCATTAAACGAAATATTATGCCGATTCTTAAGCCATTCCTGCAGCATTGATTCTTCCCCTTTACGATGATAGAAGTGTTTATTTTCTAAAAAAAGAACCAACTTTTAGCATTTAAATGCAAAAAGTTGGCTTTTTTGGTGCCCAGACGCGGAATCGAACCACGGACACGAGGATTTTCAGTCCTCTGCTCTACCGACTGAGCTATCTGGGCAAGAATTGGTCCGGGTGGAGAGATTCGAACTCCCGGCCCCATGGTCCCAAACCATGTGCGCTACCAAACTGCGCTACACCCGGACGGTATCACCTTGCTAAATGGCGGAGAAGGCGGGATTCGAACCCGCGCGCCGCATAAGCGACCTAACGGTTTAGCAAACCGTCCTCTTGAGCCTACTTGAGTACTTCTCCAATATGGAGCGGGTGAAGGGAATCGAACCCTCGCG
>SLLE01000088.1 GCA_007134225.1 Tindallia sp. | reverse complement strand
GCAAGTTTGTTAAAAACATTAGCTCTTATCAAATATTTTGATTATTATACTTATTCCCACTTTCAGTTAGATTATACAAAAATCGATCGTAAATTTCAAACCATTTATAATCATAGTTTCGAAGTCATACACAGCTCAAAAACGGATTGTACGGAAAGTTAGCTATTTATTGATTTTTTTCCACATATTTAAGTATTTCATCTAATGTATTCGCAATCGTCACACCGGATTTATGCAAGGCTTCCATTTTCGATTTGGCCGACCCCATATTTCCACTGACAATGGCACCGGCATGGCCCATCTTCTTACCCTCCGGCGCCGTTAAGCCGGCGATGTAGGCAACCATCGGTTTCGGGTATCCGGACTTTCGGATATACTCCGCCGCCATTTCCTCTCCGACGCCGCCGATTTCACCAATCATGACGATTACATCCGTTTCCTCGTCATTTCGAAAAATCTCCAGGGCTTCCACAAAATCCATCCCAACGGCCAGATCTCCCCCAATGCCAATGCAGGTCGACTGACCAAAACCCCGGTACGTCAGGTTGGACGAAATTTCATGGGTCAGTGTGCCGCTGCGGGAGATGATCCCGATCCGACCTTCGCTGTAAATGTAACCCGGCATAATTCCCACTTTTCCTTTCCCGGGGGAGATGACACCAATTGTGTTCGGTCCCACCAGGCGAATGCCTTTTTCCCGGGCTCGGTTTCGGATTTTCATGGCATCATGGACCGGAACGTGTTCAGTGATCAGCACCACCAGTGGAATCCCGGCATCGATGGCTTCCATGGCCGCCGGAAGAATAAATGGCGCCGGTACCAGAATCAGGCTGGCGTCAACGGTATGCTTTGCCGCCGCTTCCTGAACCGTATGATACACCGGAACGCCAGAAACACGCTGGCCGCCTCTTCCGGGAGCGACCCCCGCCACGACCTCCATATGATATTCCAGCATTTTTTCCGCATGGTAAGACCCTTGTTTTCCGGTAATTCCCTGAATCAAGACTTTTGTTTGATCATTCACCAGTACGGCCACATTATTCCCCCCTGATTCGTGATAACAGCATTTTTACAGCTTCTTCCGTTGTTCCGTGCTTCACAATTGGAATCCCCCGTTTTTCAAGAATACTCCAGCCTTCTTCCTGAGAATGGCCGCGCATCTTCACCACCAGGATCATCGACTTATCGACTTCATCCAACGCCTGATCGATGCCCTTCGCCATGGTTTCACAGTTATTGATGCCTCCAAACACATTGATAATCATGGCTTTAAGCCCTTTTTTCGCGGCAACGATCCGAACGGCTTCCCGCATTTGTTCTTCCGTGACGCCGCCGCCAACATCCAAAAAGTTCGCCGGCTTTCCGCCGTAATACCGCACCGCGTCCATCGTCGCCAACGCCAGTCCGGCCCCGCCGGCGATGGTGCCGATATCACCGGTTTCGTCCAGCGGTACAAACGCCAGCCCTAAGGCTTCGGCCCTTTTTTCCCCTTCGTCCTGATCTTCATCCCGACGATCCTCCAGATTCAGATCTTTTTGCCGGAACATCGCGCTGTCGTCAATCACCAGCTTGGAATCCGCAGCGATCAGTTCGCCCTGTCCTGTCAGCACCAGGGGATTGATCTCTGCCGTGGTCGCATCGGTTTCATGAAAAAGCGTCACCAGCTGATCCATCATGCGAAGGAGCTGATCCTTCATCTTATCTTTATTTTCCAGGCCGATTTTCGCAAGGATTTCGCTATAATCAACTGTTGAGGCATTCGGATTCACTTTAATTTTTACCAGCTTTTCAGGATGCTTTTCCGCCAGTTCTTCAATATCCATTCCGCCTTCAAGGGAAAACATCAGCAGCGGAGCCTTCAGGAAGGGGTCAATGGTCATGCCTAAATAGAATTCTTCCTTGATGTCCAGCTTTTCTTCCACCAAAATTCGCCGGACCTTTTCTTCCCCAATTTCCATCCCCGAAATCATGTCGAAGGCTTCTTCCACTTCTTCCCTGGTTTCGGCAATTTTAATGCCGCCGGCTTTTCCCCGCTTTCCGCTCAGCACCTGGGCTTTCAGGACGCAGGGCTTCCCCAGTTCGTTGAAAATGTCCACCGCTCCCTTTTGCTGATCCGTGATGCGGCCTTGCGGAATCGGAATCCCGTATCGCATGAAAATGCTTTTGCCTTCATATTCAAAACAATCCATTGTCAGCTCATCATCCTTTCATTCCCTAAATAAAGGGCTTCAATATTAATGCTGTGAAAATCGGGATGAACGATCCCCTTCACCGCTTTCACCATTGAGTCCAGGGTGACAATGTCATTGATTTTGGAAAACGCACCCAGGGCCACCATATTGGCCACGTATCCTTTCAGCTGTTCTTCAGCCATTTTGGTGGCCGGAATGGAATAGAGGTTGGGATGAATCGACGGGTCCGCGTCGACAAAAGTGCTGTCCACCAGCACAATGGTCTCTTTCCGGGTATCCTTGATGAATTTATTAAAGCTCACTTCATTGAGCGTAATCAGATAGTCCGGCACTTCCACTTTGACATAGTCCACCCGTTCATCCGAAACGACAACCTCCGCACGGCAGGCACCACCCCGGGACTCCGGCCCGTAGCTTTGGGTTTGTGCCACTTCAAGGCCCTCATACAAGCCAATGGAATGCGTTAACAGAATTCCGCTCAGGATAATTCCCTGACCTCCCGAACCAACAATTCTTATTTCGCTTCGCATATCAAAACCCCTTTTCTATTCATCTTTATTGACACTGATGCACATTTCCGGGCATAACCGTTCGCATATCTTACAGTCGATGCATTTTTCGTGGTTTTTCGCTTCCGGCATCAGAGCGCCCAGTTTACTCCTGGAATCAGAAGGTTTAAAAACATCCTTCGGGCATGCATTGAAGCAAATCATACACCCTTTGCAGTATTTATCATCAATGATTATTTTCAACATAATCCGTCCCTTTCTCTTGCGATTCGCTCACAAAATTCCTCTTCCACATCCTCAACAAACTCGCCCAGCAGGAACTGATCGCTGCCTTTTTCGATGTCTTCCGCTTTGGTTGCGGATCGATCTTTATACCATTGCATCGTTTCCCAGGGATCCTGGTTCTTAAAAATGTATTTTCCGGTCTGCACCGGGCACTGGGTCATGATTTCCAGGAAAGAAAACCCTTTATGGGTAATGGCTTTCTGAATGGATTTCTGTATCTGAACCGGTTGATTGGTCGTCCATCGGGCGACGTAGGTGCCACCCGCCGCCATGACCACCTTGCTTACGTCAAAGGGGTTTTCATCGTTGCCGTAAGGCGATGTTTTTGTTTTGGATCGGTATGGCGTCGTCGGTGCTTTTTGACCGCCGGTCATGCCGTAAATGTAGTTGTTAATCATCACAACGGTGATATCAATGTTGCGGCGTGCGGCGTGGATGAGATGATTCCCACCGATGCCTCCGCAGTCGCCGTCACCGGTAAACACAATAACCTTTTTGTCCGGCCGGCTCAGCTTTAACCCCTGGGCATAGGCCAACGCCCTGCCATGAAGCGTATGCAATACATCAATATCCAGGTAAACCGGGATCCAGGAGGAACAGCCAATCCCGCTGACCGCGGCCAGATCGTCTCTGACTTTCAGCTCATCAATGGCCCGGACCGTCGCATTCAACACCTGCCCGTTGCCGCAGCCGGGACAAAACAGGAGTGGCAGGGCTTCTTTTCGAAGATATTTTTCAGCTAATTCGTGCATGCCTTCGCCTCCTTCAAAATCAACGCTAATAAATCGTCCGGTTTATGAAGCTTCCCGCCTACCAGTGGAACCGAAACCACTTTCTGATCCGGCAGGATGCCGCGAACCTCCCGGTAATACTTCCCAATATTCATTTCCGGCACCATCACGGTTTTGGCGGATGCCGTAAGCTCCTTCAGCGCTTTTTCCGGAAAGGGCCACACCGAATTGACCTTGATCCAGCCGGCGGCGACGCCCTTGGCGCGCGCTTTCTTCACAGCGCTGAGTGCCGACCTGGAAACGCTGCTGTAGGAAACCAGAATAATCGAAGCCTCTTCCGTTTCATACGTTTCGATGTCGGTGATAGCGTCAATGTTTTGTGTGATTTTATGGTTCAGTCGTTCGACCAGCTTTTCGCTGATTTCAAGGTCATGACCGGCCCGGTTCCCTTTTTCGTCATGAAGCTGACCGTCAATGATCAGGTTATGCCCCTGAAAAAATTCAACAGATGGCGGGATCAGCCGATCATCAGCCCGATACGGCTCTTTGCAATGCTTGGGCGATTCAACTTCCAACAGTTCGACTTCTTCCGGGATCAAAATCTTTTCACGCATATGACCGATGATTTCATCCGCCAGGACAATCACCGGAACCCGGAATTCTTCGGAAAGGTTAAAGGCCTTCACCGTGAAGTCAAACATTTCCTGAACCGAAGCCGGAGCCAGCACAATCAGTTCGTAGTCGCCATGACTGCCGTACCTTGCCTGATAAATATCCTGGTTCGAGGAAACCGTCGGTTGACCGGTGGCCGGTCCGCCTCGCTGGACATTCACAATCACGGTGGGCGTTTCCGTTACCAGGGCATACCCCAGCCCCTCCTGCATCAGGCTGAATCCGGGCCCGGAAGTAGCCGTCATTGATTTATTGCCGCCCCAGCGGGCCGCCGTGATGGCACTGATCGACGCCAGCTCATCTTCCATCTGGACAAAAGTCCCCTGATGGCAGGTTGGAAGCTTATGCGCCATGTATTCGGCAATTTCCGACGCCGGGGTGATCGGGTATCCGGCAAAAAACTGACACCCGGCGGCCACCGCCCCTTCAACACAAGCCTCATTGCCCTGCAGAATTTTCAGGCCGTGTTCTTTCACCTTCACCATTTTTCTCATTCAAATCTTCCTCCTTAAAGGTGATTGCTCTATCCTAACAAAAAACAAAAACCAGCCAGTGTACATTGAGTGCGTACAACAGCTGGATCCCATTTATCTCGTCATAATCGGATGAATTATGTCAATAAACAGACAGCTTCTTTTAAACTGTTCCATCAACCATTCATTCGGCGTCTTTTATTTGGTTTAATTATACCGGACAACTTCTCTTTTGGCAACAAGCTTTGTGAACATTGTGATAAAAAAAATTCCCTTGCGAAGACCGGCAGAATCCGGCATAATGAAAGAGAGCACAATCCTGATGACAGGAGGGTTATTATGGAATCGAACACCGTTTATTTTGTAGGGTATGCCAAACTGCCTTCAGATATCCCTGCCGGCGAAATCTTCAGCAGCGTTGCCCTTGGGATTGCGGTCGACATGGACAGCAAGCTCATCGTCGATACGTCCATTACGCTGCCAACCCCCCTTGCCCGAAAGGTGGTCACATCCTGCATCACCGGATGTAATGCGGAGACGGATCTGGAACTGATTGAAAAAAACATCCGGAAAAAATACCAGGGCGAGGCTCAGAAAGCCATCCTCGTGGCTTTGCGAAAGGCCCATTCCCGCTACACGAATTACAGCATTACCGACTGAACGAATTCCCGCGGATTAAATCGAAGTTCACAACGATTTTGACTTGATTAGTTCGTTAAAATATTGCATAATATAGGTAATTTCCATCACATTGCAAAACAAGCTGTATCTTTATCGACATAGCGGCCAAAGCTATGATGAGATAAACGTTACCCAGCTGGTGTCTTCGTACATTGGCTGGTTTTTTGTTTTTGAGAGGAGAATTGTTATGCCGAAACCCTTAAAAAACTATAGTGTCTTAATAGGTCCTTTGCTGTTTCTGCTGATTCTGATTCTGCTTCCCGAGTCCCGGTTTCCCTATTCCGCCCGCGGCGCCATCGGAACCGTGGTCTGGATGGCGACCTGGTGGATCATGCGGCCGGTCCACATTGGGATTACGGGCCTGCTGCCG
>SLLE01000114.1 GCA_007134225.1 Tindallia sp. | reverse complement strand
TGCCAGTTATTGGTGGTCGTTCCAGGAAAATTCATTCTTGCTTCTGTGCCCAGGCATAAGTAATCCTGCATTTGAACCATAGCTCCACCGGCATTTGTCTTAAACATCAGGTCCAGCAATGACCAGCATATCTGCTCTGCTTGCTCTTCAACATTAATTTGATGATATTTATACAATCGAAGGGCAATGTTTATATCTTTTCTAGCTTCTGTCTCGATCCATCCCATTAGAGTATCATTGTCGTGAGTACCGCTGTAGGCAAAGGCGTTTTTTTCATATTCATAGGGGCGCTCCCGTTTGCTGAGTTTGGGGTAGAAGGAGAACTGCAGTATTTTCATTCCTGGCAGCGAAAACTTTCGTTTCAAGGCTTTCACCGGAGGTGTGATCACACCCAGATCTTCCGCAATAAATGGCAATTCCGGCCAGTATGTTTTTAGGGAATGAAAAAAAGCTTCTCCTGGTCCTTTCACCCATTGTCCCTTAACAGCAGTCTTTTCATCCGCCGGTATCTCCCAGTAAGCTTCAAAACCACGAAAATGATCAATCCTTATCAAATCCACCAGATCCAGCAGATGGCCAACCCGCTGTTTCCACCACTTGAAATTATTTTGTTTCATTTTTTCCCAACGATAGTGTGGATTTCCCCAGCGTTGACCAGTTTCAGAAAAATAGTCAGGTGGTACTCCTGCCACCACAGTAGGCGTTCCATCTTCTTCGAGCTGGAACAAGTCAGGGTTTGCCCAAACATCCGCACTGTCATGTGCGACAAAAATAGGCAGATCCCCAATAATTTGAATGCTGTTTTCCAGGAATAGCTGCTTCATTCTTTCCCACTGTTGAAAAAAACAATATTGAAGAAATTGATAGTAGCGGAAGGACTCTTCATTTTCTTCTTTAAAAGCTCTAATCACTCCTGGTTCCCGATCTCTCAAGCCAGCCGGCCACCGGTGCCACGGATTTCCGGTTTCTTGATCTTTTATGGCTCGAAATAGACAGTAATCTTCCAGCCAATCCCTATGGTTTTCCAGAAATAATGGATAAGACTTATTGAAGGGACGACTCACAAACCGCAAAAACGCTTGGTGAAAAAGTTTGCCTTTCCACTGTCTGCTTGCTCTGTAATCTGTTTTTTTTTCATCAAAAACTGGTGCCGATTCCAGCTCCTGCCTATTTAAGAATCCCCATTCGTATAGCCATACGGGGTCTATGAATAGTTCTTCCCCGGCAAAAGCAGAATAACTTTGATAAGGAGACTCTCCATAACCAACAGGATGGATGGGAAGTATTTGCCAATAATGGTTATCTGTTTGCGTTAAAAAATCCAACCATTCTCTTGTTGCACTTCCAATATCTCCTATCCCATGATGGGATGGAAGGGAGCTAATGTGAAGCAGTATTCCGGCATTTTTTTCAGAAATAATCATGCCAGCCCTCTTCCTTTATTTGGTGCATACAATTTATTCCAGTATTCCTGTACCATTCGAGATGCAGAAAAAGCCTCTTTTACTGATTCAATGCTTTTCATCATCATTTCCACCCATTTGGAATGGTCATCATAGTAGGTTGGAACTACTTCATTCAATAAAGCTTCATATAGTGCCTTCGCATCTTTAAGATTCTGCTTTTCCTCTGTTTGAGGGACGGTTTCATCACCAATTGCCCAGCCATTGTAACCATGCCGGCATGCTTCCGGCCACCAACCATCCAGGATACTGAGATTCAGCACCCCATTCATCGCCGCTTTCATTCCTGAAGTTCCGCAGGCTTCTTTTGGACGTTGAGGATTGTTCAACCAGACGTCGCAACCTCTGGTGAGTTGAGCTCCCAAATTCATATCGTAATTTTGCAATAAAACAACGGATTCCGGATACTTTTTCTGCATTTCATGCAAGCTGCTCAGCATCGCTTTCCCCTTTGAATCCATTGGATGTGATTTTCCGGAAAAAACCAATTGGATTTTGCCTTCCTGAAGTAATGTATCCACATTTTCCGGCTGACTAAAAATCAAATTGCTTCTTTTATAAGGTGTCATTCTTCTGGCAAAACCAATTAGCAATTTATCCGATTTTAGTTTTGTACCGGTTCTTTCAAAAATAGTTTCTATTAGTATCTTTTTATTTTCCTGATGGATTTCCCAGCATTGGCTCGAATTAAGATTTTCATCCAAATAACGTTGATCCATCCAAGTCTGACCATGGACTCCATTGGTAATATTGATCAAAGGTGCTTTTCCGGTAACATGACGCCACATTTTTTTCGTTGTATCCAGGTGTAGCTCCGCCACCGAATTGGCTTTTCTGGACAAGCGTAGTCCTGCCACCGTCATATTGAATGGTATCCCGCCAATTTCAGCCAATTGTTCTATGGTTAATCCGATATTGGCACTCATGTATCGTAGTCTTGAGATGGGGTGAATTTCGTTTCCGGCTTCTACCGGCGTATGGGTCGTGAAAACGATCTGTTTTCTTGTCTGCTCCCAGGCCTCATGAAAAGACAAACCATCCTTCATTTTTTCGGAAATTAATTCCAAGCCAGCTAACGCAGCATGTCCTTCGTTAAAGTGATAAGTCTCCACTTCTATTTCCAAGGCCTTCAATGCTTTCACGCCACCTGATCCCAAAACGATTTCCTGCGCCACACGTTCTTCGTCGTTTCCCCCATAAAGTTGTTTCGTAATACCATGATAAGGTGACCCGGACACATCGGTATCCAGCAAAAACAAAGGTGCGTTTTGGAAAGCTTCCGTTTTCCACACCTTTATCGGCACCTGATTTTCACGAATAGTTACTTCCACTGTTATCCCAGTATCTTCCAGCTTTGATGCATCGATATCCCGATAACAGTCATATACATTTCCCATTTCGTCCAGACGTTGCTCCACATAGCCCTGTTTCCATTTGATTCCAATTGCTACCAAAGGTATGTTTAAGTCTCTACATGCTTTTAAATGATCCCCTGCCAAAATCCCAAGGCCTCCAGAATAGATTTTAAAATCTGATTCCAGCCCATATTCCATGCAAAAATACGCTATTTTTTTTTGTTCTGATTCTTTTTTAAGCATTTTATCACCCTTTCCTTTTTCACTGGGTTTGCACTAATTACAATCCCGCACCTATCATTTTATCACATTAACTTTTCTATACAAAAAGGAACAGGATTCTTCGTTAATGGTATCCATTCTCGAAAAATCCTGTCAACTGCAGAGACCTCTTAGGTTGCCTGGATATTCAGTTTTATTGTTTATCGAATTTTGGATTCCGCATACCTCCTGACATTTTGCATTCCAGTTTAATGAACAATGTTTCATGCAAACAGTCTTTTTTGTTACAAGGTATCGGTTCTTTCCACAGGCGAACAACAAACTTCTTCGGTTCCCTGTCTGCTTCTATGCGGAGTCCGCTCCGCATCTTAGGACGTCTCTGCAGTTAAAGAGTCGTTTTGCCAGGCTGCAAAACCTCTTTCCTCGTTATCATTATACCACTTTCTGATAATTCAATCAACATCTTTTTCTCAAATTTTCATCGCTTCCTGCACTTCTTCAATGGAAGAAAAACCTTGGCTAATCATGTAAGATTCCAATCCATCCAAAACCTCCACGGTTGCACACGGATTCATAAAGTTTGCCGTTCCCACTGCAACGCCTGTTGCTCCAGCCAGAATGAACTCCACCGCATCCTCTCCGCTGATGATTCCTCCCATTCCCACAACCGGAATGTTCACTGTCCGGCAAACCTGATAAACCATTCTAAGTGCTACCGGCTTAATGGCAGGTCCGGAGAGTCCTCCCATGATATTGCCTAAGAGCGGCTTTTTATGATGGATATCAATTGCCATCCCCAGCAATGTGTTGATCAATGAAACGGCATCGGCTCCTTCACTTTCCACAGCCTTTGCAATTTCTGTTATGTCCGTTACGTTTGGGCTGAGTTTCACCATGAGCGGCTGACTGGCATATTTCTTCGCTTCTTTCACAACCGAAGCGGCCATCTTAGCATCGGTTCCAAAGGTAATGCCGCCTTCTTTAATATTCGGACATGATATGTTTAACTCTAGCATATCCACCTCAGTAACCGCCAGTTTTTCCACTACACGGCAATACTCTTCAATGCTTTTGCCAGAGACGTTCACAATAATTCGCGTGTCATACTGTCTGAGAAAAGGCAAGTCATTTTCAATAAATGCGTCCACCCCTGGGTTCTGTAATCCGACGGCATTAAGCATTCCACCATAGGTTTCTGCAACCCGGGGTGTTGGATTGCCTTTCCAGGGTGTCAAACTGACACCTTTCACAACCACCGCACCAAGCTGATTCAAATCCACATACTCTCCATATTCTTTTCCGGATCCAAATGTACCGGAAGCAGTCATCACTGGATTCTTAAAGGTAACACCTGCCATTTCCACCGTAAGGTCCGGTCTTTTATGAACTGTTTCAGTCATTCCATACCACCTCCCGGCTCCAGAACACAGGACCATCCGCACAAACTCTTCGATGATGCCATCCATCTTCCTTTTCCATTGCTATTTTACAGGTACACACCAAACACGCACCGATGCCACAGGCCATCCGTTCTTCCAGCGATACCTGAGCCGGGATCTTTCTTTCTTTAGCCCAGGCAGAAAGTGCTTTTAGCATAGGTCGAGGTCCACAGCTGTAGATGATATCACCCAGTGCTTTATCCTGATTCATTCTTTCTATGACAGTGCCGCAATAGCCATAACATCCATCGTCCGTTGACACATGAGTCTGTGCATCCTCTTTTTCAAATTCTTCTAAAAGAAACGGTGTTGCGCTGTATCCCAAGTAAATTTCTTTTTTTCCCGGAATGCGTCTGGCTAGTTCCAGCAGTGGTGGAATCCCCATTCCACCTCCCACGATGAGACTTTTCGAAGCAGTCTCATCAATTTCAAATCCATTTCCAAGGGGACTAAGTATTCGTAAGCTTTCTCCTTCTTTCATTCTCGACAAGTCCTTAGTTCCTTTTCCAACAACAGCATAAATAAGGCGAAGAGCATTTCTTTCTCTGTCTGCTTCGCTCACGCTAAGAGGGCGAGGTAACAATTTTTCTCCCTGATTCAGTTTTACATGAACGAATTGTCCTGGTTGAACGTTATCTGCAATCCCTGGAGCCTGCAGCCAAATACTCCAGCAGTTTTCACCGATTTTTGCCTGCTCAGCAACGATTGTCGTGATCATTTTTTTCATGTCAGCCCCCCTATTTCCACGACATCCATATCCTCCACCTTAAGACCGCTTTCCATAATTTTAATCATGGCTTCCAGAGTGTCCAAAGAGGTAATCAGAGACACGCCAGCCTCAACGGCATTTCTGCGGATACGGAATCCATCTCTCAGGCTGTCATTGCCCTTTGTGGGTGTATTCACAATCATATCGACGGTACCACTTCTAATAAGATCCAGAAGATTCGGCACTCCTTCTTTAATCTTTTTAACATACTCAACCGGTATTTCATGTTTCTCCAGCGTTGCTGCCGTTCCGGCTGTTGCTTTCAAGTGAAAACCCATGGTATGAAGTCTTTTGGCTAACGGGGCAAAGTTTTCATGTTCATGAACATTGATAGTTGCCAAAATGGTGCCCTGCCTGGCAGGCATTTTGATACCAGCAGCGATTAATCCTTTATACATTGCTTCTGTGTAACTGCTGCCAATACCCAACACCTCACCTGTTGATCTCATTTCAGGTCCAAGGCTGACTTCCACCATCGGCAGTTTTTCCGTGGAAAACACAGGGACTTTAACTGTATGGAGCTCTATCTCCCGATAGAGTCCGGTCCCCCATCCCATATCCTTCAATTTTTCACCTAGCATCGCGCGGGTGGCCAGTTCAATTACCGGAACACCGGTTACTTTGCTAATGTAAGGCACTGTTCGGCTGGAGCGGGGATTCACTTCAATCAGATAGAGTTTTTCCTGATATTCGATAAACTGGATGC
>SLLE01000018.1 GCA_007134225.1 Tindallia sp. | reverse complement strand
GCATCCATCCTGAATAATGTAGTGCTTTATCAGGGGGACCTTCGACAGGGAATTGCAGAATATGTAGACGAAGAGGCTGTGACAGCCGAGGGTGAAAAACGGGAGATTGACGTCGCTTTGGAGGCTCTGAAAGAGATAGAATAAAGAAGGGGAGGTGCACTTCCACGATGAAAAAAATATGCCTGTTGTTAATCAACGGATTTGAAGCAGCGGAAGCCAGCGTTTTTACGGATGTTTTGGGGTGGAATCTCT
Source organism: Tindallia sp. (assembly GCA_007134225.1). Taxonomy (GTDB): domain Bacteria; phylum Bacillota; class Clostridia; order Peptostreptococcales; family Tindalliaceae; genus Tindallia. The sequence continues at coordinate 5,796 of SLLE01000018.1, read as the reverse complement.
TTGAAGGAGATGGATCGACAGAAGTGATTGCTGTGGGAACCAAAGATACGTTAAAATGTACCTGGAATTTTACGGTGCTGCCGGAAAAGCTGATGAGTGAAGTATCCGTCGATGACTTTGATGCGTTGGCCATCCCTGGTGGCTTTGAAGAGGCTGGCTTTTATGAAGATGCCTATCGGGAAGAGGTGGCTCAGTTTATCCGTGAGTTTCATGATAGGGGAAAAACAATTGCCACGATTTGTGTGGCATCTTTGGTGCTGGGACATAGCGGTATATTGAAGGGAAAGAAAGCCACCACCTATCATCTGAGTGAGGGAAGGCGTCAAAAACAGCTGGCCGATTTTGGTGCAGATCTGGTGCCGGATCAGCCCATTGTGGACGAAGGACAGATTATTACTTCTTACAGTCCGGCCACCGCCTTTGATGTTGCCTTTACCCTGTTGGAAAAACTGACATCTGTCGAAAACACCAACAACGTGCGGCGGTTAATGGGGTTTGATGAAAAGGAGTAGGCGTTTGTCTTTCATCAAATGACTTTGGGAGAGTAAAAATTTTACGTATATTTTATTTTTGGCATGGTTTATGCATTAATTATAGGTGTCCATCGAATCGATGAGAATACCTAAGGAGGAAATATTTCATGTCAAATGTAAAAAGATTAGCTTACTGTGTTAACAACGAGTGGAAAAAGACGGAATCTGGAAGTTACCTGGCTGTTACGAATAGCAGCACGGGCGAGATGATGGCCGAAACTCCGCGCTGTACGAAAGAAGAGGTGCATGAAGCGGTTGAAGCTGCGAATAGAGCTTTTTCGGAGTGGTCGAATACACCGGTTCAAAAAAGAGTGGGGTTGCTGTTCAAGTTTAAAAACCTCATTGAGGAAAACCTGGATGAATTGGCAGTGCTGGTGGCGACAGAGCACGGAAAAAATCTTTCCGAATCCAGAGGTGATGTGATTAAAGCGATGGAAGTTGTTGAAGCAGCTTGCTCCACACCGTATCTGATGCAAGGTGATTCGCTCATGAATGTCTCTACGGGGCACGACACTGTTTTATATAGGGAACCGATCGGTGTATTCGCCGGCATTGTCCCCATGAATTTTCCGGCAATGATTCCTTTTGGCTGGATGGTTCCTTTCTGCATAGCAACAGGAAATACATTTGTTATGAAAGCGTCAAGCCAGACACCGCAAACAGCTATGAGAATGTTGGAACTTCTTATTGAAGCCGGGCTTCCGGAAGGGGTTGTCAACTTAGTGACCTGCAGTCGTGATGAAGCGGAGCTGCTGTTGAAACATCCGGACGTTCGCGGCATTACCTACGTCGGGTCAACCAAAGTAGGACAAAAGATTTTTTCGACAGCCTCTGCGAACGGGAAACGCGTTCAGGTGCTGGGCGAAGCCAAAAACCACGGTCTTGTGTTAAAAGATGCCGTGCTTGAAAGAGTCGCTGCCGGAATCATCAACTCTTCATTTGGCTGCGCAGGGCAGCGATGCATGGCATTGCCGGTGATCTGCGTGGAAGAAGAAGTGGCAGACAAAATGGTTTCGCTTCTTACGGAATATGCGCAGGCATTGAAAATCGGGCCGGCCTATGCTGAAGATACCGACCTGGGTCCGGTTGTTTCCGACGACCATAGAAAAAAAGTATCCGGATGGATTGAGGAAGGAATAAAAGAAGGTGCTGAACTTGTTTTGGATGGCAGAGATGTAGAAGTTCAGGGATTTCCAAATGGGTATTATATGGGACCTGTCATTTTTGACAAAGTGACACCGGAGATGCGGATTGCGCAGGAAGAAATTTTTGGTCCGGTACTAAGTGTTATAAGAGTGAAAGACTTCGAAGAGGGCCTTGCGATAATGAATAACAATCCTTTTGCCAATGGATCCTGCATCTATACTCAAAGCGGATACTATGGCCGCGAATTTTCTAAAAGGACTGATGCCGGAATGGTCGGTGTCAATGTGGGCATTCCTGTTCCAGTGTCTTACTTCCCCTTTACAGGCCATAAACAGTCATTCTTCGGAGATCTTCATGTAATGGGAAAAGATGGCGTCGCTTTCTTTACCGAATCCAAATGCGTTACATCGAGATGGTTTACGGAAGAAGATCGAAAACAAACTCGCGTGAATACATGGGATGGCACTATTCACAGAGAATAGAAAACGAGGCATGTCGGAATAGTGTCGGAACCCCGTAGTTTTAAGAAGTCATGTAGTGTTATTGCTACATGACTTCTGCTTTTATCCGGGATGGATTTCATCAGAGAAAACGATATTCTCTTTAATGTACAGAAAAACAGGGCTCCTTTATCAGTAAGGAACCCTGTTTTTCTGTTTCTTTGTATCAACTGTTGCTGAGGAGGCTAATTATTCTCCAAATTCTTCAGTCAGCATTAATTTTTTCAACCGTTCTGTAGTCGGAATGCCCTTATTGTCCCAGCCGCGTAATTCATAGTATTCAGGAAGCATTTCAGCTAACCGGTTGACGTGTCCGGCAGAAGGTCCTTCCGGAATTTCTTCCTCCAGCAGTCTCTTGGGAAGTGTATCATCCGCCATCGTCAGTCCGGCTCTCAGGTTGAATATTTTTTCCACGCACCAGATTCTTTCACCGGCTTCCCGCAGGCTATCCTCGGTATGATCGGTGCCGCAGGCGGCATTGTACATCTGGCAATATTCTTCGGCGCCAATGGCAAAGGAAGTGAAGACGCAAAGCCCAAGGGAGTCAATGAAGGCCACCTGGTCGTGGAAAAACTTTGCCCATTTCGCCTTACCTTCGGTGGCGAATCGATCGATCTTTTCAGGATTTCCCAATACTTCCGGAGATACCACGTAACCTCTGACGTGACATCCGCCCCGGTTGCAGGTTGCATAAGCAAGTCCCTGTCCCTGGATTCCGCGGGGATCATAGGCGGGCAGTTCCAGTTTTTTGGAAGACATGGACAATTCCGGCACTCCATAATGATCACAAAGTCGATAAGATCCTTCAGCCAGCAGATCGCCCAAACCTTCTCTGGATCCCATGCGCTTCGTCCATTCCACGATTCCGTTAGCGTCGCCGAATGCCAGCGGAATTCCATCCAGCTGCTCATCTTTGATATAGCCCTTCTCATAAAGTTCCATGGCGGCAGCAACAGTCGTTCCGGCGGAAATGGTATCCACACCGACCTCGTTGCACCAGTAATTTGTTTTAATAATTTCTTCCAAATCATCGATACCACAGGCAGCTCCGTAGGCCCAAATTGTTTCGAATTCAGGACCGCCACCTTCCACTTCGTCGGTTTTGCAATAACGACCACAGGCGATAGGGCAGCGGAAACAGGCTTCATTTTTCACCAGGTATTTCTCGGCAAGGGTCTCGCCGCTGATGTCATTGGATCCTTCAAAAACCGAAGTCTGATAATTTCTGGTTGGGAAGACACCGTTCTCATTCATGATATTTACCAAAACTGCTGTTCCAAACGTTGGAAGTCCGGTTCCGGTGGTGTCATTTTCTCGGATGGTTTTATTGATCGCCGACACGGCACTTTTGAGGCCTTCCCGATCATAAAGCTCGGGTTGGCTGCTACCCTTTACAGAAATGGCTTTTAAATTTTTGGATCCCATCACAGCACCAACGCCGGAGCGTCCGGCTGCCCGGTCATAGTCATTCATAATGGCTGCAATCCTGGAGAGGTTTTCACCGGCAGGGCCGATGGTCAGGATGCGGGACTTGTCTGCGGATTCGCTTTTAATGGTAGCGGTGGTTTCGGACACCATTTTGCCCCATAGGTGCTTGGCATCACGAAACTCCAGCTGATCATCTTCAATGCTGATATAAACGGGAGTATCCGACTTTCCTTCAATAATAATGGCATCGTAACCGGCAAATTTAAGTTCCGCGCCCCAGTGACCACCCGAGTTGGATGACGTGGCTACGTCTGAAAGCGGAGACTTGGTCGTCACCATATATCGTCCGCCAGTTGGAGTTGGAGTCCCGGTTAAGGGTCCGGTGGTAATAATAATCTTGTTTTCCGGGCTTAAGGCATCGATGGAGGGATCTATTTCTTCCAATAACATGTGAGCACCTAGCCCACGGCCTCCAATGAATTTTTTTGCCCGCTCCAGATCCAACGGCTCAACCTTAAAACTCTTGTCGCTTAGATTTGCTCTTAATATTTTTCCTCTGTATCCATGCATGCTTTTTTCCTCCCTTTCTTAGAGTATCATTAGATTAACAGGTTGCCTTAAAAATATCTTTTTGGGTGATGACACCCACCAGCTTCTCATCTTTAACAATCGGCATTAAATTAATTTCCTTGTTTTTCATAATTCGGGACACTTCTTTAACATCCTGATCAAAGCTTACAACGACTGGATCTTCCTTCATAACGTCTTTCGCTTTAAAGCACTTCATTTTTTCCACTTGCTGTTGCAGATTTTTCGTGCAGTCACCAAACACTTCCCCCTCCAGAAAATTGAAATACAGTGGAATTTCCAGCGTTTGACAGCGGGCAACGATGTCATGTTCCGTGATCATTCCAATGACGTGATCTTCATCATCAACGACAGGAAGACCGCTTATTCGGTTCTCTTTAATCAGCTTGGTCACGTGCTGAATAGAATCTTCCGCTTTAACCGTAATCACATCGGTGGTCATAATATCTCCAATTATCATTTGAATCCTCCTTGCTCCTAAACCGCTTTTTTATTTTAAAGAAGTGTAAAAATCAATGCGCTGCAAATAAAAATGGTAGCGCCTGGCGGGTCGATATACGTGTCTCCATAACTATTCATGGTGTTATTGACCACTTCACCGACAACATGGGCCAGAACCCCAGCCAAACCCCCGATGAAAATGCTTCCGGTAGCGACATATCCATAAGCTGCTACAAGGGTAATGTGATGAGTTACCGGGAACTCAAACCCCATTTGCAGAAAGATCAGCAGAAAAGCGCTTAGACAGAAACCAAACAGAATACTGATGCCGGTCACATCGATGATATAACAGATGAGGAGACTGATGGTAAAGGACCAGAACATGTTAAAAGCCAGTAGTTTTGTGTTTAGAAAATGATATTTTTCTTTGTCGGTTTTCCGGCCGCTGAAGAACTCGCCAAAGACGCCGGCGGTTCCAAAAGCATACCTGGCTGCAACGTTACTGACAAATACCGACATTGCGATGGTGTCGACAGTTAGATTCAAGCGGATAAACAGCATATTGGCCATATAAGCCAGGATCCCGAACATTCCTCCGGTAATATAAACGTGAAGGTTTTTTGTTTTAACTAAGGGGGTCAGGATGTCCATGCCGGTATCGATTAATTTCTTTTTGTTTCCGGCTAAGCCGGCGGAAGCCACTCCGGCAGCAAAAACAATATGGGGCCCGAATAAAGGACCAAAAGCCAGTTCATTGAGAAAAACATCTGACCCGCCGGCGGCGATGACGCTGATGCCGACAAATCCGGCGACTCCGCAAAAAATGAAAGCCGGTAAAGCGCCGATTGCGGTTCCCAGAACCCCGCCACAAAAGGCTGCCAAGATGATGATGATGTTGAAATCCATTTCTTCTTCCCCCTTTATATGGCACCTCCCCTACCGGTAACCAATAAGGGAGGTGGAAGCCGAACACAAACTCATGAAGTCGAGGAGATGCTGTTACATGGAAGCTCTAAAAATATCCTCAAGATCTTTGACTGTTCCACTGACCGGATTCGTCCCGGCGTTTCCGTCTTTCATGGCCATTTCAGCCATTACCGGGATATCTTTTTCCTTCACACCCAATTCAGCTAAGCCGGAAGGAATGCCAACATCCTTAG
>SLLE01000031.1 GCA_007134225.1 Tindallia sp. | reverse complement strand
CCCCTCCGGAGATATCAAAGGGGTTCTGGTAAGTGATCTTTGCATTGAGTGATGTGTGTCTTGCTAAAGAATGATAAAGCCAAGCAACAGGCCAACAATAAGTCCGGCATTGGCAAAGTGGCTGTTCATGCTGTTGGCTTGTGGAATCAATTCGTCGTTGACAATATACACCATGGCTCCGGCGGCAAACGCCAAAGATCCGGAAACCAGCAGTGGTGAAATGTTAAAGATCAATAGGCCAATGCCCGTTCCCAGTACCGTCATGAGTCCGGCACCCAACGTGAAGAGCACCACCTTTCCACCGGGCATGCCCCCGGCACGCAAGGGGCCTGCCACCGCCAGCCCTTCCGGCACATTATGCAAAGCGATGGCAATGGCAATATACATCCCAAGCTCCGGACTGGCTTCCAGCCCGGCACCAATGGCCAGTCCCTCTGGGACGTTGTGAAGGGCTATCCCAAAAAAGATCAGATAGCCGGTGCGCAGCACGGATGCCTCTCCCTGTGGGAATTTTTCCGGATTTTCAATCTCCAGATGATCGCTTTCCGACATATGAGCGTGAGGCAATATCTGATCCACCCCAAACATCATGCCACATCCGATAAGAAATCCGACGATGACCGTTGTCATACTTCCCAATTCTACGGCCTCCGGCATCAGCTCAAACACAGACAAGGCCAGCATGATCCCACCGGCAAAACCAAGTAATACAGCCATGGTTTTCTTTCCGGGCGGGCCGAAAAAGAGAAGCACAACAGCGCCAATAGCCGTTGAAGATCCGGCTAAAAAACTATATAACAGACTTTCCATTTGTATCCACCTCCTGCTTTATTCTTTAAATACCTTGTTCTTTAAATGCGATTGTTTTGCAATTCGTATTTACAATACTACTTACCACCAGCAATGGATTTTACTCACTTTTTTCATTTTTTCTGTTTCATATGGTAGAAAGACGCAATGTTGACTGCATCATAGTTTGGCGGCTCGATTCATGGATAGTGTAATCAGAAGCACAGCCAGAGCATTGAAGCCTATTGCTGCGATCATCATGGGCTGGTAGCTGTCAAAATAGTCAAAGAGCATGCCGCCGGCCAGCGGACCCACGGCTCCACCAACTCCCATGCATGTCATCATGATCCCCAGCATCGTACTGAAATCCTTCGTACCAAAAAGGTATCGTACCAACTCCGGAATCGGAACACTTACCGTAGCAAAGCCAAAGCCAAAGAAAAAAGCGGCGGTAAATGCAATGACTGGGTCGGCTGAGAACATTAGCAGCGCAACGGATATCAAAAAACAACCGATGGAAAAATAAAACACCGGGCGAACTCCCAGACGATCTGCCATGACACCAAGAAATAGCTTTGCAATCGTATTGATGAAAAAAATGGCACTGATCACCAAGGCAACGGTTTGGGAATTGAGCTGAAGATGAACCAAATGTGCTGCCGTATTAATATATACAGCAAAAATAGTCATGGCAATTAACGCAACCCCTATTGCGGCCAACCAAAATACCGAAGTTTTGGCCGCTTCTTTTAAAGTCAATCCATTATTTAGGGAGTCATCATCTACTTCTAGTTTGGGATCATTATGGATTTGGCTTGGTTCTGATTTGGTATCCCTCCCGTTTTCTCCATTGTTAATCGCCTCTGTCCTGGGTTTATCACGAATAAGCAGAAGCATGATCATGCAGACGGATAAAACCAGTACGGCCGAAATGACGTATGCCATCCGCCAGCCATAATGCATGATCCAATAATTGGTCAACGGACTAAACACCACTCCCCCAACGCCGCTTCCAGCTAAGATAACCCCGTAGGCCGTGGCTCGTTTCCGTTTAAACCATTCACCCGTCATAATGGCATGCGGACTGCTGCTTAAATAAAAAATGGCGCCTCCCCGGAAGAATCCGCCCAAGTATACAAAAAGAAGATTTTGCGCAGAAGCCAGGAACATCTGCCCCAAAAATGCGGATATAATCCCCAGCAATAGTAGAACCCTTATCCTTTTAACGCGTTTATACAACCAACCGAGGGACAATGATACACCAATTCCAGTGAATGAAGAAATCGTAAAACTCATATTGAATTGACCTCGGCTAAAGCCCATGTCACTGGTGACGGGTTCAATATACAGCGTTCCCGCATGACTCACCAATCCCAGGGCCATCATTGTAATCACGGCACTGGCAGCAACGTTCATCCATGACTGATGTTGGTTATTCAAACCCTCGCCCCCTTTCCACCTTGGAGCCAAATGCTTCGCTTGTTTACTTTTCTGTCGACTCGTATTATATCAGATGTTCATCGCAGTAACCAGCACGTATTAATAGCTACACCAAACGAAAATGACGTCAACAAAACCTTCTGTTTAAGACAGGAAAAGGGGCAGTTCAAAGTGAACTGCCCCTTTTTTCATGGTTTAATTTTGTGCATTTCAACAATTGGTTCAGAAGATCACCGGCAGTATATAAGCTCCTACAAATCCCATCACCAGTACCCCGATAATCATCATCGCCACGCCAGCTTTCACCATATCCGAGGTTCTGAAATAACCGGATCCATAAGAAACTGCGTTGGGTGCGGCGTTCGCCGGCAACAGGTAGGCAAAGGAGCTGGAAAGACCCGCCGTTACGGCAAACAGTACCGGATCCCAGCCAAAGCTCAGCGCCAGACCAATGGCAATAGGCACAAAGGTGGTAGCTGTTCCTGAAAGACTGCAAAAGATCGTGATCCCCAGGGCTGTAATGGCCGACATGGAAAGAACCGCCAGTGCCTGGGGCATGCTGCCAAAGCTACTTTCCAGAATCCCTGCAATCCAGCCGATAGCCCCGGTTGCCTGAAGCCCGGCGCCCATGGCAAGCCCGCCTCCTACCAGGAAGAGCACATCCCATCCGATCAATTTCTGAGACTCTTTCCATGATAAGTAACCGACCTTCGGCAGTACAATCCAGATTGTCAGGAAAATCGCTACAATGTACAGCCATCCACCGGGCAGAAAAGCCAGAAACGAGTCGGAAAGCCAAAGGGTGACAGCAGTTCCAAACAGAAACATGACTCTTTTCTCTTCTCTGGATATGGGTCCCATTTCTTTCAGTTGTTTTTGAACTGCTTCCAGCCCGCCTTCCACCACATCAATTTCCGGAGGGTAAATTTTCCGAAGCAGCACCCAAGAGATAGGCAGCAGCAGGATAACGACTGGTAAAGCCCTGGCGGTCCAGTCCAGGAAAGAAAGTTCGATGCCTGCCAGATTGCTAAGCAGGGCGATCGCCACCGGGTTGGCCGGCGTACCCGTCGGGGTTCCCATTCCCCCTATGTTGGCGGAAAAAGCAACTCCTATAAAGAGGGCTTTTCCATAGTTGCTTTTCAGCGGCTCACAGCCTGCCATTTTTAAAATGCCGGTGCCTATGGGCACCATGATGGCTACCGTAGCCGTGTTGGACATCCACATGGATAGAAAGGCCGTGGCAATCATGATCCCTAGCATAAGCCGGCTTGTCTTCTCACCCATTTTAGAAATAATCGTTAGGCTGAGCCGCCGGTCCATTCCAGAATTCACCAGCGTTCCGGCCAAAAGATAACCAACCAGCACCACCGAATTAACAGGGTGGGCAATAAAAGCCAACGCTTCATTTAACGGAAGTATTCCAAACAATGCCTGAAAAAGAATAATGACCAGCCCCGTAACTCCAATGGCTATGGCTTCCGTCATCCATAAAAATGCAGCTGCCAGCGCTATGAAGAGCATCGTCAGCCCTTGAGAGGAAAGTCCTTCCGGTGGTGTGATAACCAACGAACTCAACACAAGAGCAAAAGCGATCAGGCAATAGATAAGTTTTTTGGTTGATTCCGAAATCTTGCCAGGTTTTGCTTTTGCTTTTCCCTTTGATTCTGTTTCTACTATTCTTCCTTTTTGTTTAATGACGCCTTCCATTTCCGGGCTCATACGATCGCCTCCATATAGATTGGTTCACAAATTTTATTCTACTCTCGTATTCATTGCAACAACCATGCCAATTAAATTCAGAAAGAATATTTTAGTTTAAGGAATCGTTTCACTTCATTAGTATTCGTAGCTCGCAAGAAGATTTTCCCGTCTTTTAAGCTTGCATTATCTATGGTATTATTGGACTCAATGACCATTCGATACTTGAATTCTGTATATTTCTAGATATTATTGTAATTTCTAGAAATCTTTCTTGATTTATTTAGATATTTCTTCTACATCATTTGAGATCTTTAAAAATTATCAATACGCTTTCAACTTTATTTTAAATTGTTTGCTGTTTAACAAAACTCCCCTTTCAACGTTTTTCAGGTTATTGCTGCCGAGTTCTGCAAATTTGTCACAATTTTTTTAGAAATCTTTATTGAATGGCATATTTATTGCATACTATCACTGTAACCGAAACATTCTGTCACGATCCATGAATCGGCAGAAGGTTTCCATGCGGCAGACCTCTATCCCAGATTGCTCTCTTGAATCCTTTCCCCCGATTCAGGAATTTGCCGCTTGTCGTTACCCACTCATAATACCCAGTAAAAAATTTAAAGGAGGATTCACAAAATGAGTAAACTAGCAACTGCAGAAGCTCTAAATCTGGAAATGGAAGAAAAAAAAGAATTGCTTTCACCCGGTCCAAAATCAAAAGCTCTCCAGGAGAAAAGAGAAAAATATGTTCCAGTCGGCCCCTACAACATTACCCCTTTCTTTGCAGAAAGTGCTAAAGGAGCCATCGTCAAAGATGTAGACGGAAATGAACTAATTGATTTTGCAGGTGGGATCGGCGTTATGAACGTTGGCCACAGCCCGGAAAAAGTGGTCGAAGCGCTGAAAAACCAGCTGGATCGTTTTATCCACACTTGCTACCATGTAGTTCAGTTTGATTCTTATGTTGAGCTGGCTGAAAAGCTGGTTCATTTAACACCCGGTGATTTTGATAAAAAAGCCATGTTCCTCAACAGTGGTGCTGAAGCCATCGAGAATGCCGTTAAGATTGCTCGCAAATATACGGGTCGCTCAGCGGTTATCTCTTTTACCGGTGGATATCACGGCCGAACCAATATGACCATGGCACTGACAAGTAAAGTGAAACCTTATAAGCATGGTTTTGGTCCCTTTGCCTCTGAGACTTACAAAGTACCCTATGCCAACTGCTATCGATGTCCTTATAACGCAGCGTATCCGGATTGCGGTCTGGAATGTGCCGATGCTCTGGAAAACTTCTTCGCCACTGAAGTGGCTCCCGACAGTGTTGCCGCTGTTATTGCAGAACCGATTCAGGGTGAAGGCGGATTCGTTATTCCACCAAGAGAATATTTTAAAGCCATTAAAGCCACCTGCGAAAAGCATGGAATCGTTTTTATTGCCGACGAAATCCAGACTGGCTTTGCACGAACCGGTCATCTTTTCGCCATGGAGTACTTTGGTGTAGAGCCTGATCTAATGGCCCTTTCCAAGTCCATTGCCGCCGGTATTCCTCTTAGTGCCGTTGTTGGAAAGTCTGAAATGATGGATGCTTCCGGAGCTGGACAGTTAGGTGGTACGTTTGCTGGAAGTCCGCTTGGGTGTGTTGCCGGCTTAAAAGTACTTGAGTTGATTGAGGAAGAAGGACTGGTGGAACAATCTAACAAAGTTGGCGAAAAAATCCGAAAACGTTTCCTTGAGATGAAAGCAAAATATCCGATTATCGGTGATGTTCGGACTATGGGTTCCATGTGTGCTCTGGAACTGGTTTTAGACAGAACTACCAAAGAACCTGCTGCAGCTGCAACAAAAGGCTTTGTTGATAAAACCTGGCAGAACGGCTTGATCACTCTCAGTGCAGGATTGCTGGGTAACGTTATTCGGATCCTTCCGCCTCTGGTTATTGGTGACGAAGAACTGGAAAAAGGCCTTGATATTATGGATCAGGTAATGGGTGAAATAAACGCCGAATACATTAACTAATTCCGTTGGCTGAATCAATGAATGCGGTAGAAATCTTCGTCTGAGAGGATTTCTGCCAACCTTTTTACCCTTTAATTTAGAATGCTCGTAAAATGTCATTTATTATGTAGAGGAGGCGAATTATGTCTGATCAACAACAATTTGAAAAGAAAATGTCTAAGAAAGATGTTTTATTCCTTGCTTTTGGTGCCATGATTGGCTGGGGCTGGGTTGTACTGGCCGGTGCCTGGGTTTTGAATGCTGGCTCTTACGGAGCGATGCTGGCTTTTGCCATCGGCGGAATTATGGTTCTCTTTATCGGCCTTACTTATTCGGAACTGACTTGTGCCATGCCGCAGGTCGGCGGTGAACACGTCTTTGCCTTCCGGGGATTGGGCGCCAAGGCTTCCTTTATCGCCACCTGGGCGATCATTCTTGGCTACGTATCCGTTGTAGCCTTTGAAGCCGTAGCCCTGCCGACAGTTGTTGAGTTCCTGTTTCCCAATTACAAGATGGGTTATATGTGGACCATCACCGGATACGATGTATACCTGACCTGGGTACTGGTCGGAATTGCCGGTACTATTATCATTGCCGTGACCAACTATTTCGGTGTTGAACCGGTTGCCTTTATGCAAACCGTTTTTACGTCAGTCATTGCAATCGTCGGAGTCATCTTTATCACCGGCGCCACCTTTAATGGAGATCCCACGCTTATGGCTCCATATTTTGACGGAGGGTTCACCGGCATGACAGCTGTGCTGGTCATGACGCCCCTGATGTTTGTGGGCTTCAATGTGGTTCCGCAGGCGGTGGAGGAAATCAATCTGCCATATAAGGAAATTGGCCGAACGCTAATGCTTTCCGTTGTCATGGCGGTGGCCTGGTATGTAATGATCATATGGGGCGTAGCCCGAGCCATTCCTGGCGATGTCATTGCAGGTTCAGCCCTTCCCACGGCCGACGCACTTTCTGCCGTATTGAACACTGAGTGGGGCGGAAGAATTCTGGTCATTGGCGGCATCGGCGGTATTATGACCAGCTGGAATGCCTTTTATGTCGGTGGCAGCCGGGCAATTTATGCCATGGCCCGCTCCAAGATGCTCCCAGAATTTCTGGGTGTTCTTCATCCAAAGTACAAAACCCCGACCAACGCCATTATCCTGATCGGTGTCCTGTCCGTTTTAGCACCTTTATTAGGCCGACCCATGCTGATATGGCTGGTTGATGCCGGCGGATTGGCCTGCGTCGTCGCTTACCTGATCGTAGCGATGTCTTTCATTGCCCTGCGCAAAAAAGAACCTGAAATGCACCGTCCTTACAAAGTCATGGGCGGAAAAACCGTTGGCTATATTGCAGTGGCACTCAGCCTTATGTTCATCGCCTTGTTCTTCCCGGGAATGCCTGCAGCACTAATCTGGCCATATGAATGGATTATCGTCGGTGGTTGGATTCTGCTGGGAGCCTTTTTCTACTTCAGAGCGCAAGCAACATACGGGAAAGATGCAGCTCATAATTATATGACGGAGCGTCTAAATCAATTATTCACTGATACGACAGCGGTCCGGGAAGCGGAAGAAGCGCTGGCCGCCGAAGAAAAAGCTGCTACTCCACGCGTTGCGGAAGAGACACCTTAGAGGAGGTTTAACCGATGAAAAAAAATCAAATTCTTCGAGTCGACTTATCTTCAATGTCCCACACCTATGAAACCGTTCCGGAAAAATACCAGTTTCTGGGAGGTCGGGGCCTGACTTCCAGGATGCTTTCGGATGAGGTAGATCCAAAAACCTATGCCTTAAATCCGGATAATAAGATCATTATTGCCCCCGGGCTGCTAAATGGTACTTCAGCCCCCAGTTCCGGACGGATTTCTGTCGGTGCTAAAAGCCCGCTGACCGGTGGAATCAAGGAAAGCAACGCCGGCGGTACGGCTGGCCAATACCTGGCTGGGCTGGGTATTAAGGCCTTGGTCATTGAAGGAAAAGCCGTCGAGAAACACAGCTGGGTTCTGGTAGTGGATGAAGACAACGTGGATTTTGTAGCTATGGACGAACTGGCAGGGCTTGGCAACTATGAACTGATCCCGGTCCTTAAAGAACGATTCGGCGCAACTTCGTCCATTATCTCTGTAGGCCCGGCGGCAGAAGCCGGCTCCACCATCGCCACTTTGGCCTTTACGGATCTGGAAGACCGTCCGGCCCGCCATGCGGCCCGGGGCGGCCTGGGTGCCGTTGCCGCTGCCAAAGGCATTAAAGCCATCGTTATTGCTAAACCTGAAAAGAACGGCATTGCTGCTGTTCATCCCAACGAATTTCGGGATACCGCCAAAAGCTTTGCCAAGGAATTGATTGCAGGAAAAAAAGCACTGACGAATTATGGCACCGCCGTTTTGGTCAACGTGGTCAACAACGCCGGCGGTCTGCCCAACAACAATTTCAGCATAGGCCAAACAGACCGGGCTGAAAGCATCAGCGGTGAAAAACTCAATGAACTTTGCAACAGCCGTGGCGGCACTACCGGCCACCCCTGTTCCCGTGGCTGCGTCATCCGGTGTTCCAATGTCTTCCACGACAAAAAAGGCCAGTACCTCACCGCCGGTCTGGAGTACGAAACCATTGCCCTGCTGGGCTCCAACTGCGGTGTGTATGACCTGGATCAAATTGCTGAAATGGACCGGATCTGCGACAACCTGGGCATCGACACCATTGATGCCGGCGGCGCCTTGGGCGTGGCTATGGAAGCCGGTATGCTGGAGTTCGGCGATTTCGAAGGCATGAAACAAACGTTGCTGGACATTCCGGTTAAAGACCAGTATCTAAGTCGGTATGTGGCACACGGAGCGGCCATGACCGGTCGAATGCTTGGGGTGGAGCGGGTGCCAGTGGTCAAAAACCAGACCATTGCTGCCTACGATCCCCGTTCATTAAAAGGCACCGGTGTTACTTATGCCACGACGCCGATGGGCGGTGATCATACCGCCGGCAATGCCTTGCCTGGAAGAGGCGGTGTGGATTGTTCCAAGCCCGAAGGACAGACCGGCCTCTCGAAGAGTCTGCAACTTAACAGCATGATTTGCGATACGATAGGTGTCTGCATCTTTGTGGGTCCGATGGATGAAAATTTACCGACCTTCGCTTCTTTGGTATCCGCCCACACAGGAAAACTTGTCACTCCGGAAGAGCTGACGCACCAAGCCTCCGAAACCCTTAATGCAGAAATAGCCTTTAACCGGCTGGCGGGAATTTCCGACGAAGCCAACGACCTGCCTTCCTATTTCAGAAATGAAGCTCTGCCCAATAACGGCCTGGTCTTTGATGTGCCGGCGGACGAACTGAAAACGTTCAGCTTTTAGAATCGGATTCCTTTGAGTCCGTATTGATTAATCCGATTGTACAATGTAGCGACGGAGATCCCCAGGGCCTCCGCCGCTTTTTTCTTGCCTTCCACATTGCTGCCGTAAGTTTTCAGAGACTGGATCACCTTGTCCCGCTCCGACCGATGCATAGCTGACCGCAGCTCTTCGGTTTCAGAAAGGTTCATCGGATAAGGTTCCGGATGCATAGGTGGCTCCTTTGGTTCCGACGTTTTCGGAGAAAATTCCTGCGTCAATGATTTACTTTCCTTCCTTACAACCATTTTTTGCGGAATGTGCTCCATTGTGATAGTCCCTTCGTTTTGCATGTTAGCGGCGAAGGTCAGCACATTCTGAAGTTCTCGGATATTTCCCGGCCAATTGTATTGCGTAAAAGCTTCCATCACTTCCGGCTCCAGGTTCAAAGGCTTTCTAATCTTCTGGCGCAGATTTTCCAGCATCACTTCCACCAGCGGTGGAATGTCTTCTTTACGTTTTCTGAGCGGTAACAAGTCAATGGGTATTACGTTGAGCCGAAAATATAGATCCGCCCTGAATTTTTTTTCCTCAACGTTTTTTTCCAAATCCACGTTGGTGGCGGATATGATCCTTACATCCACCTTGATATTCTTATTACCGCCAACTCTGTTGATTTCTCCGGTTTCCAGAACCCTAAGCAGCTTTGACTGCAATTCAAAATCCATATCTCCGATTTCGTCCAGAAACAAGGTGCCTTTATGCGCCACTTCAAAAAGACCCATTTTCCCCCCTTTGGCCGCTCCGGTAAAGGCGCCGTCTTCGTATCCAAAAAGCTCGCTGTGAATCAGGGTGGGTTCGATGGCGGCACAGTTAACGGCCACAAAGGGGTTTTCCTTTCGATAGCTGTAATTATGAATGGCCTGGGCAAACACTTCTTTTCCGGTGCCGCTCTCTCCCCGGATCATAATCGCCGAGTCATTGCTGGCAATTTTTTTGGCCATTTCAACAGATTCCATCATCCTGGCATTTCGAACCACGATATCCTCAAAAGTGATAGAGGCTCTATGGTGTTGGTTAATCCGGCTTTTCAACTTGGAAAACTTGCTTTCCCATTCAGCCACCTTATGGGTCAGGTTCTGTATCTCCGTAATATCCTTCGCCAACACCATGCCTCCGACCACCTCGTCATTGACCTTTATTGGGTACAGGTCCACAAAATATTCCCGGTCTCCTTCCTTCCGGTAAATATTTTTCATAATTTGCCCGGAGTGGACCGCCTTTGGAATGGTTGCTCCTTTTCGAATTTCCGTAACCACCCGACCTTCAATTTCATCTGCAAAAACTCCGGTGAGACGGGTGTAAGCCTGATTAACTTTGTGAACCACCAGTTCACTGTCACAGATTAAGATCCCGTCTGAAATCGATTCCATCAAGCGGTCAAAAAAGGGAATATTCAAAAGACTGAAAAAGTCCTTGCTTTCAAAAGGCGTAATAAATCCGGCAATCCGCCTATTTTCTTCCAGTACAAGGGTATAGGAATCGCTGTTCAGGGAAAAAAGTTCCGGCAGTTCATTGACATAGACTGTTGGAAAATTCTTATTCATCACTTCCTTAACCGATTCCTGATGAATTAATTGATTTCGAAACATTTTAATCATGGAATGTTTGTCAAACACACCTTTATACTGTTGCTGTTCATTAATAATCGCCACAAAGGGCAGATCGCTTTCCTGATACAGCTGAATAGCATGGGCACCGGATTCATCTTCCATCAGCACCGGTTCAAGTAAGGGTTTTATCAACATATAAGAACCTCCCGAAGAAATTCTTCATCATGGACAAGAAAAAAATCAGTTAAAATACGGTTTTCATGACGCCAATAACTTCTTTCCGATGATTGTAGATGGAAAAATCCAGCTGACGGCCCATCTCCTGGGCCTCCGCATCGCTGATGAAGTACATGCGTCGAAGCAGTTCCACGATTACCGGTTCAATGGCCCGGATCACTCCACATTCAATTTTCAGGGCGATTCCGATGCCTTCTCCCATGACACTGACGCAGTAAACGCCGTCTGCTCCCAGTTTTGCCAGGAGTCTTCCCTGGCTCACCTCCATGAGGATGGTATCCAGCCGCCCGGTTCCTGCTACAAACCAGGGATGATCCGTCATGGCTTTTCCAATGGTTTTCAGGGCATCAGCCCGTTTTGGATCCGGCAGAACCTCAGGCCTGGAGAGCATGGCATAGGCTTTCGCCATTTGATTCAGCGGCAGGTAGAAGATAGGAGCTCCGCAACCGTCCACACCGATACCGATCTGGTCCACAGGTACTTCCGTAAATTCAGAGGCAATCTGTAAGGCTTCCTGCTGAACCGGATGTTCTATGTTCTCATATTCGTCTATAGGATACCCTTTCATGGATGCAATGGCCAGCATGCCACTATGCTTGCCGGAACAGCAGTTATGGAGCTGTGTCCATTCTTTTTGTTGCTTCAGAATATCGTTGGCGGCAGGCTGATACATAGGAGCGGCGGCACCACATCTCAAGTCATCCTCTGAAAAATTGATCTTATGAAGAAGCTTACCCACGGCACGGATGTGCTCTGGCTCACCGCCGTGGGAGGCACACATCAGAGCCAGTTCTTCGCCGGTTATATCATGGGCCTCCAGACCGCCAGCTTCCACGAAGGGCAGAATCTGAAACGGCTTTGCCGAGGAACGCCAATAGGTGGGCTTTTTTGCGTCTCCCAGTTTGAAAAGAGTATTTCCCTCCTGGTCTACCACCACCACATCGCCGCGGTAAATATTTTCAACGAAACTGTTTCTGGATGCATGTACCAATTCTGCCGTCATTCTTCATCCTCCTGTTCTTTTTGGTAACCATTCTGTACCGCTTGATATACTTCCCGAAGGGATACACCATATTTCAACGCTGCTTTCTGACAGTCTTCGTACTCCGGAGCATGTTTGGTAATGTGCTGCCAGGTGGCTTTCTTGACCCTCAGAACACCATATTCCGTTTTCACCATCAGGCTTTCCCGCTGCATCACCAACCGATTCACCTCATGCATACGGATGCCAATGGTGGAGGTTTCTGCCAGTAATATTTCCTGCAGTAGCTCCTGATGGGCTTCATCGCAAATCACTTCCAGCTTGGTAGCCGGCCGATTTTTTTTCATGAAAATAGGCGTGAAAAACACGTCCCGGGCGCCGGCTTCCAAAAGCCGTTCCATGGTATGGCCCAGAAGCTCCCCGGACATATCGTCTATATTCGCTTCCATAATCAAAACTCGATCATGGTCTTTTTTTTTTCACCCACTACCATGCGCAGCATATTGGGAATTTCCAGATCCCGGGTACCAGCGCCGTAACCAATGGACGCCGCTTCCATCTCCGGCATGGGTCCAAATTCATCTGCCAGACCAGCAATAATGGCCGCTCCTGTAGGCGTTACCAGCTCCCGGCGGATGCCGGTGCTATAGAAGGGGATGTTGCTCTCTTTCAGAATTTCCAGGGTTGCCGGTACCGGTACGGGAATCATGCCGTGCTGGCAATTCACAAAGCCTGTGCCGGTATGAAGAGGGGATGCCACGACTTTATCGATCTCCAATTCATGAAAGCAGATGGCGGTTCCCACAATATCCAGAATGGAGTCTACCGCACCTACTTCATGGAAGTGTACCTCTTCGACAGGTTTTCCATGAACGTTGGCTTCTGCCACGGCCACATGATGAAAGATTTTTTTGCTGAGGGCTTTGACTTCCTCCGCCAGACCGCTGGCATCTATTATTCTTTCCACCGCTGCTAAATTCACATCATGGCTGTGGTCATGAGCGTGATCATGGTTGCAGGAATACGTATGCTCTGGGGAGTGTTCATGGCTGTGATCATGGGAATGTCCATGGTCGTGATCGTGTCCGTGATCGTGCTCATGACCGTGATCATCATGATGATGCTTTTTTTCCTGATCCAGGACAATATCGACCTTCGTTCCGGCAATGCCGTTTTTGATGGCTTTCTCAACTTTTAATTCGTAGCCGCTAACCTCTTTCAACTGCGCAAATCCATCCCGCAGGGCTTTTTCACTGACACCCAGATCCAGAAAAGCACCCAATGTCATATCGCCGCTGATGCCGGCAAAACAGTCCAAGTATAGTGTTTTCATAATTTTCCTCCTTCATACAAACGGTGGTTATTTTTCTGTCATGTGGTTAATCATGCTGGCCAGGTAGGCCGCTCCAAAACCATTATCAATGTTCACCACGCTGACCCCGGAAGCACAGGAATTCAGCATGGTCAGAAGAGCGGATACGCCGCCGAAGCTGGCACCATATCCAACACTGGTGGGAACAGCAATCACCGGCTTGTCCACCAGTCCGCCCACCACACTGGCGAGAGCTCCTTCCATTCCGGCAACAGCGATTAAGACATTCGCTTCGAGAATAATATCCAGATTCGATGTTAGCCGGTGAAGTCCTGCCACACCAACATCATAGAGTCGTTCCACTTTGTTCCCCAGCACCTCTGCCGTAATGGCGGCTTCTTCCGCCACAGGAATATCCGCCGTTCCACCGGTAACCACCAGTATTTTATTGCTCGTCTCTTTCTCCTGCTGTCGGTTCACCACAAAAATGCGGGCTTCTTCATGGTATTCCACCGTATCCGTCACCTTCTTAACGGCTTCTGCCATTTCCTGATTAGCCCTGGTTCCCAGAATATTTACGCCACCATTTTCCAGCATATGCAGGGTAATTCCCTGAATATGCTCCAGGGATTTTCCCTGGCAGTATATCACTTCGCTGGCGCCGTTTCGAAGACTCCGGTGATGGTCAATGCGGGCATAGCCCAAATTGGCAAAAGGAGCTTTTTTCAACTCCTTTAACACCTGATCCAATGGCACTTGGTTGTCTTTGTATTCTTCCAATAACTGCGTTAGTTCTTTTTCTTTCATTATTTATAGTCCTTTCGATTCAAGACGCTGAGCGTCTTATTAGTTGGTTTGCCTGCACCCTTTATTTAGGGTGTTGGCCAGTTGGTCTCGAGGGCTGACCAGGTGCTTATGCAGACGGTTAACCAACGCCGGGATGAACCCGGCTTAAAGATTGAATCGCTCAACCATTGTCTGCTAAAGCACTGGTTCAGCTCCTCTTGACAGAATCAGACTGAAACCTTTAGGGCGTTGGTCAGCCTGTGCCCCGTGGGTAGAAAACAGAGCACCGGGGGACGGCAGGTGACTGTGTCAACGCATCTGGGACACAGCAACTCTGTCCCCTCTGTGCTCCGTCTCCAGTAGGTGAGAAGGATTAAACTGCAGCCTGTCACCTATTCCCTGTGACCTGATTCTATGCTTTCATTCAAGCTCCCGGTTCGGTAGCCTTCCAGATCCAGGGTTATATAATTGAATCCGGCGGCTTTAAAATGCCGGATGATTTCTTCCTGATGACCAGACCTAAAAAATCCAGGCATTTCCCGATGACTCAGCTCAATACGGGCCACCTCTTCATGATCCCTTACCCGGAATTCCCGATAGCCAAGTTCCAGCAGCAAGGCTTCGCAGGATTCGATGCGCTTCAGTTTTTCTTTTGTGATCCGGGTGCCGTAGGGAATTCGGGAGGCCAGACAGGCCATAGCCGGCAGGTTCCAGGTGGAAAGGCCGGCTTCTTTTGAAAGCTGTCGAATTTCTTTCTTTGTCAGTCCGGCTTCCTCCAGGGGGCTTCTGATTTGGAGTTCTTTTAATGCTTTTCGTCCGGGTCGATAGTCGCTGGCGTCATCGATATTGGTTCCATCCACCAAATGATCGTAGCCTTCTTCCTCCGCCAGTTTTTTCATCATGGTGAATAGATGCTTTTTACAATAGTAGCATCTCTCAGGTCC
The DNA here is from genome assembly GCA_007134225.1 of Tindallia sp. Lineage (GTDB taxonomy): Bacteria > Bacillota > Clostridia > Peptostreptococcales > Tindalliaceae > Tindallia. The sequence continues at coordinate 5,352 of SLLE01000031.1, read as the reverse complement.
ATTTTCCGCAATTCGGGGTTCGGCTTCTTCCTTCCCTGGCATCAGTTTATGGTAGATGCCCCTCTCCTTAGCCATCTGAACGGCTCGCTGCTGTTCATGCTCCGGCACCATGGAAGCCATCACGGTGATGGCCATCACCTTTTCACCCAGGGCTTCTTTGGCCGCATTCATCAAAAAAGTGCTGTCCACGCCGCCGGAAAATGCCACGGCAACGGATTGGAGTTCTTTTAGTATGTCCAAAAGCTTCGCGTGTTTTTCCTGTATTGATTGGTTCATTTGTTTTTGCATGAAAACCGCCTTTCATCAACTCAATCCAGTTTTCCGTCAAGGGCGTTAAGAAACCCTTTAAGAAAGAAAAAAACTGTCTATGATTATCATAATTCATCTGACGGGTTAACACAAGAATTACTCTAATAATCTAGGCACATGGGAAGGAACATAGCGCACTTCTCGGCTGCCCATGCGGTAACTGTAGAATAGAGTTCGTTCTGTGTAATTCATGATCATCGGCATTAAGTCCGCTCCCGACATTCGGATGCTGCCGCAGGTGCAGCTGGTCTCATCAAACTGGGTCACGCCATCCGGCCGCACGGTCCTTCCGTGAAAAAGGATGGGTACCGGATCGCCGGTATGGATCATGGTGCCGTCGCTGGCAGTGGTGTGATCACTGGTAATCACCAGCAGGATATCTCTCTTTTTCGCCGCTTCGATTAATTCTCCCAGCTCCCGGTCAATGGCTTCAATGATTTCTTTTTTCGCAACCGGTCCCGTGCTATGCGAAGCGTCATCCGGCTTTTTATTATGAAGATGAACGTAATCGTAGGTTTCATCCTCCAGGGCCCATTGAACGCCTTCCTGAAAGGTGGCATAACGCACATAGTCCATTCCTACAAGGTTCGCCACGCCTTTTAGCAGCTTGGTGCCGGCCACCATAATCCCTTTCATGCCGTAGCGCCGAGAGAAAGGTTCCACCTTAGTTCTTCGTCCGGCCCATTTGGTTAAGATTCCGTTGGCCGGCGCTTGTCCCTGTTCTATTCTTCTATGATTCACCGGATGGTTTTCCAGCTCCTTCATTACCTGCAATAGATAACGATTTAAAAAATCCGCTGTTTTTCCTGCGGATGCCTCATCTGTTTCGAAGGGAAGTACCCGATGCAACCAGCCATTGGGATAAAAAGGATCGCTGTCGGATACCCGGTGGTCCAGATCCTCTCCGTTGAGCAGCAACAGGCTGTGGGACCCTTCCTGCTGTGTCCACCTGACAGAAATACCTTCCATTTCTTTCGGCAGGCACTGGCTGAGGGACAGAATTTCTTCCGTTGCCAAATCATTCAAATCCCGCTGCAGCACTCGGTAGCCTTCCGGTGTTTTTTCCAGATGAGCCCAGGTTTTCATAAGGTATAAAGTCTCTTCCTCCAGCTCATCTTCCAGGGTTAAGGCGCTGATAATCCCTCTTCCCGGAAAGCTTTCCATGGGGTACCCCATGAGTCCAAAATGTGCCGCTTCCGTTCCCAGGGGAATTCCCGGCTTCCAGGGGATCATGGTGCCGGTTTCCGACAGGGCTGCTATGGCATCCATGTTGGGGGTATGAGCCGCCTGCAGCGGTGTTTTTCCATTTAATTCCTTTTGTGGCCGATCTGCCAGGCCGTCCAGCAACACTAGAATAGTCTTCATCGGTTCGCCTCCCAAGCTTCGGTAATGGCTTTCATTTCTTCTTCTGTCATCTCCGGATTTTCCAGATAGTGTTTTCCCAGATGAATGGACAGAGGCTCCAGGAACTCTGTCAGAAAACGTTGAATTTTTTCAAGGTCGTAAATGGCTTTTCCCTGAGAATCCCTGTAATTGCCACTAAAGAGACAGACCGGCTGTTCTTCTTCCGCCGCCCAGTTCCATCCAATAAGTTTCTCCACCGCATCCCCGCTCTCCACGGAACGGATAGGCAGTAAAAGATCCATTCCCAGAGCTTTCAGGATCCGCTGATAGCTGTCAAGGCAAAGATCCAGCTGGTTCACTTTTATCTTGCCGCCATGACTTTCCCTTTCCCCGGCAATGATTTTTTTGCCCAGTTTCGCTGCCAGTGGAATTCTTGCCAGATGAAAGTAGGCATGGCATCCCATGCAAGGGGTGTAAAACCCAAACGCTTCCTGCAGCGCCATGACAAATCGGCCGTTCAGCATTCGCCACAAGGGCAATGAGCTATAATAGATTAATGGATAGATTTTCTTTTCTTCGCCGTAACGTTGTTGCACCTGCTCCATCATTTTAGCGTTGTTCACTTCCAGTTCCTTTTCACTGCCATATTCCGTTGGTGCAAAGGTCACCACAGGAAGAATGTGATTAACGTCTGATTGCTTCAAGGCTTCCATCATAGCCGCCACGCTGTCCCGGCCGGCAAATTCTCCAATGACGGTTTCTTTCGGCAACTGATCCAATAGCTTTTGAATTCTTTCTATTGACGTGTTTTCTCGAATCACATTGAATTCCTCCTATCAAAATCCTTCTATATTTCATACCCAATTCATTGAATCGTGAACAAACCCCCTGTTTTTTCCTCTCAAAAATTGGGTTTCTCGATATTCTTAATCCCGCACTTCATCGTATGATAGAATCTTTCAATCTGTTTTCGACATTTGATCGAAATTTTCAATTTACTCTTTTTTGAGGATTCTGTTATGATTGATTTGTTCTCAGCATGATTGATTTATTCTCAAGATTTTGAATGTAGTTGATTTGCGAGTAAGAATGTAGTTGAGTTGCGAGTAAGAATGTAGAGGGGGATTATTCATGTTTTCAAAAAAAAGATTCATTGCGCTACTCATTGTACTGATGATGGTTGTGACGCTGGCCGGCTGCCAGCCTTCCGGCGATCCGGATCCGGCGGAAGAGCCTGTTGAAGAAACAACTGGAGTCAAAGAAGAAACCGAAGCCTATACCGGTGAAGCCCTGCAAATCTATGCCGCTTACGGTGGCCTGGATGAAATTGCACAGAAGTTTGAAGCGGAAACCGGCATTCCTGTGGAAATGCTCAGCATGTCTTCCGGCGAAGTGCTATCCCGCATGAGAGCGGAGGAAGGCAGAGCCCTGGGGGATGTATGGTTTGGCGGTGGCATCGACAGCTTTATGGTTGCTGCTGAAGAAGGGCTGTTGCATCCATACCAGTCTCCAGAGGCAGAAGCCATTGAAGACCGGTTTAAAGATCCGGATGGCTACTGGACCGGTGTTTCCATTGTTCTGGTTACTTATGTGGTGAATCAGCCTCTGGCCGAGGATCTGAACGTTCCAATTCCCATGACCTGGGAAGCCTTGACGGACTCCATGTATGAGGGGGAAATTTCCATGCCGAATCCGGGCATTTCCGGCACGGCTTACACAGCCGTTGCCTCCATGCTTCAAATGCTGGGCGAGGAAGATGGCTGGGCTTACCTGGATGCCCTGGATGCCAACGTTCCCTATTATGCTGAACGTGGCAGCGAGCCGCCACAACAGGCTTCGTTGGGAGAAGTTCTGGTGGGCATCAGCCCGGATGGCGTTAATTCCCAACGGGAAGGATATCCGGTTGAAGTGGTTTATCCGGAAGACGGAACTCCCTGGTGGCACTCTCCTGTCGCCATTATTGAAGGAACAGAGAATGTAGAGGCAGCACAGAAATTTGTAGACTGGACACTGACAGAAGAAGGGCAGGCATTTCTTGCCGAAGTCAGCCCTCGCCCCAGTACGCGTCCCAACGTTCCGTTACCGGAGGACATTCCAACACTTGATGAGTTGAATCTGGTTGATTATGACTTTGCCTGGGCCGCACAGGAAAGGGATCGGATTGTCGATGAATGGACAGAGCGTTACGGAAATTAAAAAAAAATTAAATCGGCTATTGTTTGCAGGGATCGCTGTCGCCATCCCTGCATTTTTGCTGGTTTTTGTTCTCTACCCCTTGGCCAGCGTACTTCTTACAAGCGTTTACCGCCAGGGTGCCGTTGATTTTACCTATTTTCAACAGTTGCTGAGTGGACGCCATCTTCATTTGCTGAAAAACACGCTGATGATTACCTTCAGCTCCTCAATGCTGGCGGTTTTTCTGGGGCTCCTGATTTCACTTGCCGTTCACCGCAGTCGTGTTCCTTTTCGCCGCTTATTTCATTATACGGCGGTGCTGAACATGATTTCCCCGCCTTTTGTCAGCGCCATTGTTTTCATCATGCTTTTTGGCAGACGGGGGCTGATCACAAACCAGCTCCTGGGCTTAAGCGTCAGCCTGGTGGGCCCTCAAATGATTGTCATTTTGCAGATGCTGGGCAATGCCAGCATCGCTTATCTGGTGATTTCCAATGTTTTGATGGGTCTGGATCAAAATCTGGAGCACAGCGCCATGGACTTGGGTGCTTCTCCAACCAGGGTTTTCTTTACCATCACCTTGCCCCTGCTCACTCCAGGACTGGCAGCCGCCGGTTCTTTAGTTTTTGCCAATGTTCTGGCGGATTTTGGCACCCCCATTCTCGTTGGCGGCGGTTATCGGGTGCTGGCCAGCGAAGCCTACATTCAAATCCTTTCCAATTATAATTTGGGCTATGCCGCTGCGCTGAGCGTGGTGCTGCTCTTCCTCAGCATTTGGATCTTTACGGTGGAACGGGTATTGTTAAGGCAAAAGCTTTATTTTTCCACCAATGTGGCTGAAAGGGTGAAGGATCAGGAAGGCACCTGGCAGCGCAAACTTCCCTTTCTGCCGCTGGTAGTGGGAGGGGCGTCTCTTTTCGCCCTGCTGGTCCTGGTACAGTTTGCCGCCCTTACCGCCGGCGCCTTTACCACGGTCTGGGGCTATGACTATTCGCTGAGTCTCCGCCATTTTCATAAGGCCGGCAGCCAGATTGCCAGCAGTCTGAATAACAGCCTTTACTTTGCTATTCGGGTCGCACTGATCGGTCCGCTTTTGGGCATCACCGCCGCTTATTTTCATCAGCGAAGCCGGGGGCTCTGGAAAAGCCTGATGAATTTCCTGGCCCTGGTTCCTTTCGCTGTTCCCGGGACGGTTATGGGCATCAGCTATGTCATGGCCTTCCATCGACCGCCTATCCAGCTTACGGGAACGGCTGTCGTTATTATCATCATTTGCATTGTCCGCGAGCTTCCTATCAGCTATAATAGTGCCAAGGCGGTTTTAAAGCAGGTGGCCTCCAATCTGGAAGAAGCTTCCCGCGACCTGGGGGCCACGGCTTGGACCACTTTCACCCGGATTATCATTCCAATTCTGTCTCCGGCTTATCGCGCCGGAATGCTTCACGGCTTTATCCATGTCATGATCACTATTGGTGCCATCATTTTTCTTATCACACCGCGCTATGTCACCATCACCTTTGAAAT
>SLLE01000014.1 GCA_007134225.1 Tindallia sp. | reverse complement strand
GGGCAGGTTTCCATGTTTTTTAGGAGGTCTGGTTTCCCGTTTGCTTGCCAGCATGTTGAGTGCATCGATTAATCGAGGACGTGTCGCTGAAGGTTCAATCACGTCATCAACATAGCCGCGTTCTGCCGCTTTATAAGGAGTGGCAAATTCCCGCTTATAATGATCAATCAACTCGGTTCGGGTTAACTGAGGATCATCAGATTCTGTGATTTCTTTGCGGAAAATAATATTGGCGGCTCCTTCCGGACCCATAACCGCAATTTCTGCAGAAGGCCATGCCAGTACCATATCGGCTCCTAATTCTTTATTACACATTCCGATGTAGGCGCCACCATAGGCTTTTCGGACAATCAACGTAATCTTAGGAACTGTTGCTTCGCTATAGGCATAAAGCATTTTAGCCCCATGACGAATGATTCCGCCATATTCCTGGCTGGTTCCCGGCAAGAATCCAGGTACGTCTACCAGGTTTAGAATCGGAATGTTATAGCAATCACAGGTTCGTATAAAACGACCAGCCTTGTCGGAAGCATTAATGTCCAGACATCCGGCCAGTACTTTGGGTTGATTCGCAATAACACCTACAGATTGTCCATTGATTCGAATATATCCAGTGATCATATTGGTAGCGTAATACTGACCAACTTCCAAAAAGTCTCCTTCATCAGCGATGGCCTTGATAATATCTTTCATGTCGTATGGTTTATTGGGATTCTCCGGTACCATGGTATCCAATTCCGGGATGATACGATTTAAATCATCCGAGGTTTGGAAGACAGGTGGGGTTTCCTGATTATTGGACGGCAGGAAACTTAGTAATCGACGAATTTCCTGAATACATGCCTCGTCATTAGCAGATTTAAAATGTGCCACACCACTGGTTCGGTTGTGCGTCATCGCTCCACCCAGTGCTTCGGCTGAAACCTCTTCTCCTGTTACTGTCTTAATGACCTGCGGACCTGTAATGAACATCTGGCTTGTCTTATCCACCATAAATACAAAATCTGTCAAGGCCGGCGAATACACCGCTCCACCGGCGCAGGGGCCCATAATAGCGGTGATCTGAGGAATCACACCGGAAGAGATGGTGTTGCGGAAAAAGATGTGTCCATAGCCGGAGAGAGCATCCACGCCTTCCTGAATTCTGGCTCCGCCGGAGTCGTTCATGCCAACAATGGGCGCTCCCATTTTCAAGGCCATGTCTTGTGCCTTACATATTTTTTTCGCATGCATTTCTCCCAGAGAACCACCAACTACTGTAAAGTCCTGGGCATAAGCATATACCAGTCTGCCATCTACCTGTCCATAACCAGTTACCACACCTTCACCAGGAGCTTCAACTTTTTCCATACCGAAGTTCACACATCGATGCTTTACAAATGCATCTAATTCGACAAAAGAACTTTCATCAAAAAGAAGATTAAGTCTTTCCCGGGCGGTCAGTTTTCCTTTTTCATGCTGACTGGCGATCTTCTTTTCGCCGCCACCCTGTTGGATTTTCGCTTTGCTTTGCTGCATTTCTTCAAGTTTTTTTACCGTCATCCTTTACCCTCCTACTTTCTTTCGGTGAACCCGAAACATATTAATGGCTTAGTCGTTTTCCCGCTCACTCAATTCTACCAGGACACCGCCCGTGCTCTTAGGATGGCAAAAAGCGATTTTTGCTCCGCCTGCGCCATAACGGGGCTTTTCATCGATCATGCGTATCCCTTTTTCTTTCATGGTTTCGATGGCCTGTTCAATGTTGTCGACACGAAACGCAATGTGTTGAATGCCTTCCCCCTTCTTATCAATGTATTTGGCAATGGGACCTTCCGGATCAGTTGATTCCAGAAGTTCAACCTCTGAATCGCCGACCGGGAGGAAAGCTACCCGAACCTTCTGCTCATCAACTTCTTCTTTGCCGGTACATTCCATACCCAGCACATCTTCATAAAATTTCAATGTTTCTTCGAGATTTTTTACCGCTATTCCTATATGATCCACTTTTAATGTTTTCAATCTTTTACGCCTCCTTCTTCACCAACAATCATTTCTTTTAGGACCATTTGGCTGATACTATATGGATCCCGTTCACGAATGGCCACTTTTTTAGCCAATTCACGGATACGGTTTCGATTATCATCATTCCCCATCATTTTTTTTAGAATGGCGGACTGTGTCAAATCGATTATTTCCAATTCACTGTTGTTAACTCTTTTCTCAATCAGTTTTCCGCTGTCTTTCATGAAACTCCAATGTTTATCAAGGTTGTCTGTCAATTCTTCAATTCCAATATTGTTAACGGCGACCGCCTGGGATACAGGCGGGCGCCAGTCACCGTGACTGAAATCCAGCATCATTTCTATTTCTGTTTTTGTTCGATCAGCACCATCTCTGTCAGCCTTGTTGATAACAAAAACGTCGCCAATTTCCATGATGCCAGCCTTCAGTGCCTGAATATCATCGCCCAGTCCCGGCACCATCACCATTAGTACCGAATCTGCTGCTTTGACGATGTCCACTTCCGACTGACCTACACCTACCGTTTCGATCAGTATGTAGTCCATCCCCATTATATCCAGAATTTTTACCGCTCCCAGTGTTGACTTGGAAAGTCCCCCCAGCTGACCCCTTGTCCCCATGCTCCGAATGAACACCCCAGGATCAAGGTTTAAGTCTGACATCCTGATTCGATCCCCCAGTATGGAGCCTCCTGAAAAGGGACTTGTCGGATCCACCGCGAGTACTCCAACCTTCGCATCCTTTTTTCGGAGAAGTTTGGCCAGTTTGTCCACCAAGGTACTTTTTCCGGCTCCGGGTGGTCCTGTGATACCAATCACCCTTGCATTGCCGGTATGAGAAAAATAGGCCGAAAGGATGGCAACTGCTTCCGGATCATCATTTTCAATCATGCTTATCAGTCGAGCTGCTGCCCGCTTGTCTCCTTCCAGAAGTCTTTTGCCCAGTTCCATGGGAACACATCCTTTCGCCGCTCAGTTCAGTGTAATGCATTAAAAGTCATTATATCGTGTATTCCATCAAAATTAAAGACTTCTTTTCAGATTGTTTTTAATGAAATCAATGGTAACGCCTGTCGGTGTTCCCGGTGTGAAAATTTCGGCCACTCCCGCTTTTTTCAGTTCAGGAATGTCGTCTTCCGGAATCACCCCTCCGCCAAGCACTAAAACTTCATCATAGATGCCTTCTTCCTTTAATTTATCCACCACTTTGGGCAGCAAGTGGCCATGAGCCCCCGACAAAATGCTCAAGGCCACAACATCCACGTCTTCCTGTAAGGCTGCCTGAACAATTTGATCCGGCGTCAGTCTTAATCCAGTGTAAATAACTTCCATTCCCGCATCTCTGAGTGCACGGGCAATTACTTTCGCTCCCCGATCATGACCATCCAGGCCCGGCTTCGCAACTAATACTCTAATGGGTCGATCCATAACAGTTCCTCCTTAAATGGTTTTCAGATTTTACAGCACAACGGTCTGCTGGTATTCACCAAAAACATCCCTGAGTGAACCGCAGATTTCTCCCAGGGTTGCATAAGCTTTGACAGCGTCCAGGATGAGAGGCATCAAATTTTGATCTGTTTGGGCAGCCTTCTTCAATTCTGCCAATTTTTGAGCTACCTGATCATTATCTCGTTCTTCTTTCAGTTCATCAATTTTTTTCATTTGAAGTTCTCCAACGGTTGGATCAACACGCAGCAGTCCCTGTGGTGGTTGTTCATTTGTCTGGAACTTATTAACACCAACGACGATTCGCTCGTTGCTTTCAATCTGTTTTTGATATTCATAGGCACTGTCCATAATCTCTTTCTGAATATAACCTTTTTCAATGGCACTAGGTGCTCCACCCATATCAACGATTCTATCAATATACTCCATTGCCTTTTCTTCAATTTCGTTCGTCAGGCTTTCCACATAGTAGGATCCAGCCAGCGGGTCAACCGTTTCGGCAACACCACTTTCGTGAGCGACAATTTGCTGTGTTCTTAATGCGACACGCACAGAATCTTCAGTCGGAAGCGCCATCGCTTCATCTTTTGAGTTGGTGTGAAGTGACTGAGTCCCTCCCAGAACGGCTGCCAAGGTCTGAATGGCGACACGAACAATATTGTTATCCGGCTGCTGTGCTGTCAGGGTAGATCCACCAGTCTGTGTATGGAATTTAAGTTGCATGGATTTAGGATTTTTTGCTCCGAATTTATCTTTCATGATTTTAGCCCAGATTCTTCTGGCTGCTCTAAATTTAGCCACTTCTTCCAGTAGATCATTGTGAGAATTAAAGAAAAAGGACAACCTTGGAGCAAATTTATCAACCTCAAGACCCGCTTTAATCGCTGCTTCTACGTACGCAATACCGTCAGCCAGTGTAAAGGCCACTTCCTGAACAGCGGAAGAACCGGCCTCCCTGATATGGTAGCCTGAAATGCTGATTGTATTCCATTTTGGTGTTTCTTCAGAGCAATATTCAAAAATATTCGTAATCAAACGCATTGAAGGTTCCACCGGAAAAATATAGGTACCACGAGCGATATATTCCTTAAGAATATCGTTTTGGATCGTTCCGGTAAGCTTATCCGGGGAAACGCCTTGCTTCTCTGCCACAGCAATGTACATAGCCAGTAAGACGGAAGCCGGCGCATTAATCGTCATGGAGGTGCTGACCTGATCAAGCGGAATGCCATCAAAAAGAATTTCCATGTCTTTTAAGGAGTCAATGGCTACTCCCACTTTTCCAACTTCTCCTTCTGACAGTGCATGATCGGAATCATATCCAATTTGCGTAGGCAAATCAAAAGCTACAGACAGCCCTGTCTGCCCCTGATCCAGCAGGTATTTGTATCGCTTGTTGGATTCTTCAGCCGTTGCAAAACCCGCATATTGTCGCATGGTCCAAAAACGACCCCGATACATATTGGGCTGTACACCTCTGGTATATGGGTATTCTCCAGGAAAACCGAGCGCTTCCTCATAATCCATGCCCTCTAGATCCACCGGAGTGTATAATCTCTCCACCTCGTGGTTCGAACCAGTAACAAACGTTTCTTTCCTTTCGGGCCTTTTTTGGACCGATTCGTCTGTTTTTTCAGACCATTTCTGCTGGGCAGCTTTTAATTGTTCCATTTTTTCTTTTCCAGCCATCATTCTTCCTCCCTTTTCAATTCATTTCCCTCATTCAGCCTTTGTCATATCTTTATATTTTTGTCAGTCTCATCACTCATAAGAAATCAGTGTAATAATTTGGCAGTTGGCTTGCATTCTATTTTCGAAATGAAGAGCAAACTGCCAATCTTATTCTACATTTTTTTTTTGCTTGGTGCAACCGATTTCCTTCGCAGATTGAAAATCTTTCTTTTTTTCTAATTAATTTGAAGGGATCAAACTTATTAATGTTATTTTAACGAAGAACACATTTTTATCATTGCATTTTTCTGACACATTATTTTCAATTCTACGGAAAAAGCCCTGCAGCATATTCAACTGCAAGGCTACATCTCCCTCTAATTTTCCGACTCTATATTCTCGCGTCGAACCGGTTCATATCCTTCTTGTACCGCTTCTTTCCTGTCTGATCCCTTAGTTTGCTCTAACTCTTTTTCAACATCTTCAGATTCGTTTTCCTCTGGCTCTCCATCAGAATGAGCCTCTTTTGGTATATCCGAGCCGATCTCCTTCAACTGGACAGATGCAATTTTATTCTTAATGGTGTCAATATCGTCTTCTTCTTCAATAATGATTTCACCATCAAAAATTCTTTTGTATTCATCCGCATTGAGGGTCTCCAGCTTTAATAAAGCATTCGCAATGGAATGTAGTTTTTCCGAGTTTTCTTTTAACAGCATTTCTGTACGATGATATGCTTCATCAACAATTCGGCGAATTTCATCGTCAATTTGTGCCGCCACTTCCTCGGAATAATTTCTGCGTGAAGTCATGTCTCTGCCAAGAAACACTTCATCTTCGTCGCTTCCAAAGGTCATGGGACCCAGCTTCTCACTCATCCCATATTTTGTTACCATCCCTCTTGCGATGGCTGTTACCCGCTGCAGATCATTTTGTGCTCCGGTGCTGATATCGGAAAGTACCAGTTTTTCAGCCACTCTGCCACCCAGCAAGTGTATGATGTGTTCTTCCATTTCAGTTTTGGTGGCGTAATACTTATCTTCCTTTGGAAGAATCATGGTAAAGCCTCCGGCTCTGCCTCTTGGTATGATGCTGATTTGATGAACCGGATCCGTATTCGGCAGCATAGAAGCCACCAGTGCATGACCCGCCTCATGGAATGCTGTCAGAATTCTTTCTTTTTCGCTAATCACCCGGCTTTTCTTTTCCATTCCGGCAATAACCTTTGTAATGGATTCCTCAATGGTATCCATCATGATTTTTTTCTGATTTTTTCTGGCCGTTAACAAGGCTGCTTCATTCATGAGGTTTTCAATATCTGCAGGCGTAAATCCTGGCGTCCTTCTGGCCAACACCCGAAGATCAACCGACTCATCGATAGGTTTGCCTCTGGCATGCACTTTTAGAATCGCCTCTCGGCCTTTTAAATCAGGAAGTCCTACGGCTACCTGTCGGTCAAACCGGCCAGGCCTCAGCAGTGCCGGGTCCAAAATATCAGCCCGGTTTGTGGCAGCGACCACAATAACACCTTCGTTAATGCCAAAACCGTCCATTTCAACCAGCAACTGGTTCAATGTCTGTTCCCGCTCATCATGTCCGCCACCTAAACCAGCTCCACGACGGCGCCCAACAGCGTCAATTTCATCGATAAAAATGATGCAGGGTGCACTTTTTTTCGCTTGATCAAAGAGGTCTCTCACCCTTGATGCTCCTACACCAACAAACATTTCTACAAAGTCGGAACCACTGATGCTGTAAAAGGGAACCCCGGCTTCTCCGGCCACTGCCTTTGTCAGATATGTTTTACCCGTTCCAGGCGGGCCAATCATTAATATACCTTTTGGTATTCTGGCTCCAAGATCCACAAATTTACGAGGATTCTTTAAAAAATCTACCAGTTCCTGTAATTCCTCTTTCTCTTCATCCAGACCGGCAATATCATCAAAGTTGATCTTGCTTTTTTCGTCTTCTTTATGAAGTTTCGCTTTGCTTTTCCCAAAAGACATCACCTTATTTCCGCCACCCTGGGACTGCTGCATAAATACAAACCAGATCACCACGAAAATAAGAATCATAAACACCGAGGGCAGTAGCTGAATAAACCACGGAGTCGATGGTGGTGGAGCTCCTTTTACCTCCGCCCCTGTATCAACCATGTTGCTTTCCAAAATGGTCGTTATTCGTTCGTCGCTGAAAACAGCCGGTATAAAAGACTCAAAACTGACAGATTCTCCGTCTCGCAACAGAATTCCTTCGACCGATCTGTCGACAATACTAATTTCTTCCACATTTCCATTGATCAGTTCCTGGTATAACTCGGAAAAAGGTATTTCAACGGATTCCTGCGGTGGTTGTACAAATTGCTGTACCAGAATCAGCAGCACGATAAAAATGATGATATAGAAACTGGCACCGCGGAACATTTTCCTCAACCTGTGTTCCTCCTTCCAACAAAGTCATTTTCACATTACACAATTGTACCACACAACAGGTTGATAGACAACCTTCAAATAACCTATTCAAGACCTTCTTTCTCTCTATGTGGCCGATAATGCATCCTGACCACTTTCCTGGTTTTTTTTGATATTTTTATCGACTCACTGATTCGATGTCCTACGATCCATAAAATTTCCTGTCCGCAGGCCAGAAGGAGCGTTTTATTCCTCTCATCCAGCGGGATTTTTTGATCAATTAAAAAATCTTTCAGCTTTTTTGTTCCTGTCATACCCAGAGGCTTGATCCAGTCTCCTTCCCTCCGATTTCGCAATACCGTGTTTATAGGCAACAGGTCCATGTCAAACATTTGACAAAAAGGATCTCTGGATGTCTTTGTTACCTTTTCCACATTAAGCACTTCGCAGTGAATACTCCCTTTTTTTGATGGTAAATTCGTAATACCAGGTATTTTCAATGATATCGGTTGCATCTCTCCTGTCTTTTTTGCATGATCATGATCCGAAGGGTGAAATGCTTCTCCTGTGAAATAAACTTCCTGCCTCCGCAATAAGACGGCGATTTTTCCAGGCAACTGGTACGTTTTTTCTGTTTTCCCCTTGCTTAATCCTTCTATAATTCCTATAAGCTGATCATATTGAAGGGTTTGGCCACTCTTTTCCAGAGAGTAATATGCCTTCCGAAGAACTCTGGACAAAATAGCCGGATGGCAACCCTCGAGTTTTGTCCGATCCAGCTTTATGTGATCTCTATTGGTTTTCACCACTATTTCCTGAAATTTTCGCGATACAACTTCTTCAAAGTACGCTTTATCCTGTTCCAGCAGCTCTGCCGTCTTGCCGATGGATTCCAGCACTTTGGGCTGATAGGTCTCAAGTTGAGGTATCAGGTGGATTCGCACTTTGTTTCGAAAATACGCTGTTTCCTTATTCGTATGATCCACCCGGTAAGGTAAGGCAAGACGGTGACAATAGTCTTCAATTTCCTTCCGACTGCATCTAATGAGCGGCCGAATGATCTTTCCGCGAACAGGCGGCATACCAGTCAAACCTTCCAGTCCTGTTCCCCTTATTAAATTCATCAAAAGCGTTTCTGCCTGGTCATTCCTATGATGACCCAGGGCAATTTTGTCTGCTTTCACTTTTACTGCCACTTCTTCAAAGAACTGATAGCGACAAGCTCTTCCCGCTGTTTCCAGGGACATTCCATGCTTTTCTGCGTATTTCACTACATCCACACTCTTTACCAAACAGACAATCTCTCGCTCCCTTGAAAAATTCACAGCAAAAGCTGCATCTTCATTAGAATCCATTCCTCTTAAATGATGATTCAGATGAGCTGCATACAATTTCAAGGATAAGGGTTCCGATAACTGATGCAGTGCATGAAGCAGGCATACAGAATCCGGACCTCCCGAAAAACCGATCAGTATAGAGTCTCCACCATCAACAAATTTTGTTTCTTTTATCCTATTTATAATGGATTCCGTCATTTCTTACCCTCTTTTCATTTCTGAATCCATCCTTATTGTACCATACTCATAACATAAAAAAAGCCTGTTTCGCATCTTCATTCCAATACATGCAAAACAAGCTTGTTTATCGGTCAGAGCATATTTTAGACCATATTTCGTTCCAGCATTTCGTGAATCACAAAGGCTGCTACGTCCTCTGCATACGTATTGGTACCAAATCCCGCATCGTATCCCAGTTCTTTTGCCAGTTCATGAGATATCCGGGGACCGCCACAAACCACAATCATTTTATCCCTCAGATTTTCAGCTTCCAGCAACTCAATCAGATTTGTCAGGTTATTGATGTGGACATCTTTTTGTGTGACCACCTGCGACACCAATAACGCATCCGCTTTCATTTCAATGGCTTTAGCGATGAGCTCTTCATTTTCCACCTGACTTCCCAGGTTATAGGCTTCAATCCCTTTATATCGTTCAAGTCCATAGTGGCCTTGGTAGCCCTTCATATTTATTATGGCATCAATTCCGACTGTGTGAGCATCCGAACCGGTACAGGCACCTAAAATGACCACCTCCCGCTTGATCTTCTTGTCGATGAATTCTTCTACTTCTTCCTTGGACATCCGCTCCACTTCCACCTTTGGTACTTTAATCGCGTTATAATTAATGGAGTGGCTGCTCTTTGCGTATACGATGAAGTAAGTATACCCAATTCCCAAGTCCATGGCGTTATCCACCCTCGGCTCTTCCAGCCCCATTTTTAGCATCAGGCGCCGGGCTGCTTCTTTTGCTTCTTCGCCATATGGTAGCGGAAGGGTAAAACTAAGCTGAATCATTCCATCGTTCAAAGTATCCCCGTAAGGTTTTACGTTTGCAAGATCCACTTTTTCAACAGCCATTATTGGTCACCTCCCATCATGAGGTCAATAAACGGATTGAAGTATGTTTCCGACTTTTCAAACACACCATCCAAGCCTTTCCCACCGGTTTGTGACCGCTTTACACCACCAAATCTTCCTTCTTCGATGGTTTTAAAAATGCCATCTTCCTCGATTTGATCCAGCAGATCAACAGCGTCGCCTAACACTTTCTGAGCTCGTTGTTGAATAATACCATCTTTCTTAAATTCAATCTCATCCCCTATGTCTTTGCAGTTATTGAAAATATACTTGGCATTCTCAATGGACAGAGCCCTATCATGAAGATGTGGCGTATGGTTAGCTTCCGTCATCATTCCAAGCAGCTGGATTCCCTGCTGGGTCCATATGGCAGCCAGATTAAACATGGCGTCCTGGATATGTCCCTTAAAGATATTCCCAGTCATAAACTTAGTCGGTGGCATATACTTCAGTGGTGCTTTCGGAAAGATTTCCCGTGCCATTTGTGCTTGTGCCAACTCCAGCAAGAACCCATTCGTCATCTCCGGGTCCATTTCAAAGGCATGACCCAGTGCCATTTGCTCTTCCGGCAATCCGGCTTTCAGCGCAAATTGTTCGTTAATGAATTGTGAAGCCACCACCGTATGAGCTTCTTCCACTGCATCAGCTGTTGTCAGGTAATTATCTTCTCCGGTATTAATGATAATCCCGGCAAATCCATTAATCATTCTGGAAAAATATTGATCGACAAAGGTTCGCTTCATATTGATGTCTCTAAACAGAATTCCGTACAATGCATCGTTCAGCATCACATCCAGTCTTTCAATCGCCCCCATTGCCGCTATTTCCGGCATGCACAGACCACTGCAATAGTTGCAGAGACGAATGTACCGATCTACTTTTTCTCCCACTTCGTCCAAAGCCTTACGCATGATTCGGAAATTCTCCTGGGTGGCATAAGTACCCCCAAAACCTTCCGTTGTCGGTCCATAAGGCACGTAGTCCAACAGGCTCTGGGCCGTGCTACGGATAACGGCAATAATGTCCGCACCCTGCCTTACAGCTGCCTGTGCCTGCACCACGTCTTCATAAATATTTCCAGAGGCAACGATCAGATAGAGAAGCGGTTTTCTTCCCTCACCCAAGGTGTCAATCATTTCTTCCCGATGCTGTCGATTCGCTTTAATTTTTTCGACCATTTGCTCGGCTTTCGTTGTAATCGCCCGAACAACGTCTTCCCGATTCTGTGCGGGAATTTCCGTTAATACTATCTCTTCACGGCTCACCGCTTCTGCTATTTCCTGAGGTGTTTTTCCGGTTTCAACCATTGCATTTCCGATCCAGTAGGCAATTCCTTCACTAAGCCCACCGTTTTCCCTGACATGCTTCACAATAATATTGGGCAGCGGCCGATCCACTTCATCGATTCCATCGATACCCAACAGGCGAGCTATGGTTCTTTCCACACTGACAGTGGTATGTTCATCAATGAAAGGCTGAACCTCTTCCGCAACAGCTCTGGAAGCTCGTCTTGCCTCTTCAATGACGGACACATCGAGATTTAACTTACTCTCCATCTTCATTCCTCCTTTTCCCGGTCATTTTCTGCCAAATACCCTCGAGCATTCTCCAAAATATTTTCCGGAAGTCCCATTAGTTCCGCTACTCGAATCGCATCTCTTGGAACCGGGTCATTACGGTCCTTTGGCTTCAGTCGATAGTCCATGAATTTTTCAAAAACACCCGACGGATCATCAACGTTTTCCAGTTCATCTTTGATCTCATCCAGGTGCCCATCTCTTAATCCGACAACCTGCAAATGTCTGATTTCCGGCAAATCACCAATGCCGTCGTAGTGAGTGGTGACAATGGAAATGGCCGATTCCTGACTCAGATGTCTTACAATCGCCTTTGAAATGCCATACCCTTCTTTCGGATTTGTCCCGCTGGCTAATTCATCCAGCAGTATCATTCCTTTTTTTCCTGCGACCTTCAAGACTTTTTTTAATCCGTACACTTCGGCTCCAAAAGTCGAAAGTCCAAGCTCGTGTGATTGTTGATCTCCAGTGGAAAAGTAGATGTATTCCATTGGCTGAAAAGAAAATTCTTTCGCCGGCACCCAAAAACCAAGTTGTGCCAGAGAGACCATCAACGCCGTCATTTTCAAAGACATGGTCTTTCCGCCCATATTCGCTCCAGTGATCAGCGTTACACCCTTTGACGCCTCTATATCCACCGGCATATAGCGGAGTCCTTCTTTCTTCAGTTTTTCTTCCAGACCAGGATGTCTTCCTTCCGTGATCCGAAGCATTGGTTTATCGATGATCTCAGGTTCACAGCATTGATATTTGATGGCTACCGTCACTTTTCCCAACAAAATATCCAAATATCCCAGGGCTTCCGTATTTTGAAGCAGTTCTTCACCCTTTTCACCAATGCAGTGACTTAGGCGTTCCCGGATCTTTTGCTCCAGTACCTCTTCTTCCCCAAATAAGCCGCTTAATGTTTCTTCCAGTTCATGCTTAATTGGCCTGTAAATCCAGTGACTTTTTGTTTCGTTGGCCAGCAGATACATCCCCATTTGCTGGAGTTTTTCCTGCTTTTCCGGCTGATCCTTCGGAATGTGAACTTCTTTGTTCCAGAGCGGTTTCACATCCAATTTTTCAATAACCTGTTTTTCCTTCTGTTTTTCTTCCGCCAGCACTTGTTCCTTGACTTTCGCTTTTCTGCTTCTCAACTTTTTAAGCTTCGGATCATATTCATCGTATACATAGAATGTTTCAATTCCCGTCGCTTCTGGATCCAGAAGCTCTATCAGCCATTTAACAGGATGAAGGGTGATGGAAGAAAACCGGACCGCTTTGTGCCTGTCAAGATACCCGATGACTCTTTCCATGGCAAAAGCCTGTTTTTTAATTTCGAAGAGCTCCACATCCGATAGTGTCTGTTCATCCATCGAGTTCTCCAATGATTTTCGAATGTTTTTCTGGCCATGGATTAGTTTTCGAAGCTCTTTTATGAGCCCCGGATGCCGGTCATGCTCCTCCATAATTTTTCCAATTTCCTGATAAGACTGTTCCAGTATTAGACGACCTTCTTCGCCAACAGGAACTAGTATTTCTTTTCGTTTGCGACCATATTCTGTTTCAACCGGAAGCTTTGTTAAAAAATCATTCAGTCCGATCTGTTCCGGGGTATCCGGATTCATAAAATAATTCAATCCAGTCCACCTTCCTCCATTGCATCCACTACAGGTATTTCACCGAGGGCCTGCTGCATCTTTTTCTTAAAGCTTTTCTTGTCAAATTCGTACCCTTCAGGTGATAAAGGATTGATCGCGACAGCCAGAAGCTTTACAGAATAGATGACTTGCAACAGAATACCCATGTGTTTCCATATTTTCCATTCTTTTTCTGTGATAAATACTTTTGTTGCATCCGAAACGATGACTGGGATTTCTTTATACAGAGAAGTTACCTGCGTTAGTTCTTTTACGGTTTTGGCCGTCAAACTTCCGTTTATCAACAAGCAGCGGTCCTCTTTTTTCAATGCGTTTCCCAGATCGCGACCGTTATTGATGGCAGAAGCAACCGGAATCACCCGCATTTCACCATTACGACCAACGACACCCACATTTCCCCGTTCCAGTAGCCGATTCCATTGTTGCCTCACTGCGGCATCCTGCGTTTCCGGTATGGAAAACATCTCAACCTGATGCCTCGTCATTTCCACAGCAACTTCCGGATCACGATGCAGCACTGCTCCGGTAGCCAGAATACAACCATCCGTGATCGCCGGCGAAGCACTGGCTTTTCGATCGATGGCGCCATCCACCAAAACCTTCGAGGCTCCATTTCTTTCCAGGGCTCTCGCTATCCTCAAAACGCCCTTATTCGTATCAGGACCAGCTATTTGAATATATCCCGCCTGCCTGACCCGAACCAATACCACTTGTCCCATAGGTGTATATTCACTGGTGGTTTCCAGAATTTCCACTCTGGCATTACCATGTTCCAGGCACACCTCCGTTGTTCCCAGCAGTGTCCCCGCCGGTACATGGATTCTCGGTTTTTCCGTCAGAGTTACTAAATCCTGTTCTTCGCCATCACGACCGGTTGAGGTAATCCCTAATACCTCTTTCGATCCTGCCATTTCAGCAATCAAACGATTTAACACCACCGTTTTACCAGCATTTTTCGCCATTCCCACAACGGCAATGCGCCGACAATTTTCCGGAATTAGGTCTCTTAGCATCATTTTTTGCTTCTTTGGTGGCGCTCCAGATCAGCCGGTTCAATGGCCGTTTTTTCTCCGTTTATCAACCCTGCCACTCCTCCAAGTTTCTGGTTTCGCTTATCTTCGTCTGCTTTACATGCATCTTTTTGATGGTAGCCGCTGGGTTCCGAATAGGTGGAAATCACACCTTCATAGTTTCGCAGCACCACCTTTCCGGCTCCCTGAGAAATCATATAAGTTGGCATGACCGGTATTTTGCCGCCACCACCAGGTGCATCCACCACAAAGGTCGGCACAGCGTACCCGGATGTGTGACCACGGAGTCCTTCAATAATTTCAATTCCCTTGGCTACAGTGGTTCGAAAGTGTTCAATGCCAACGGATAGATCGCACTGATAAATATAGTATGGCCGCACTCTCTCTTTTACCAATTCATGAACCAGTTCTTTCATAACAGGAACACAGTCATTAATTCCTTTTAACAGTACGGATTGATTACCGAGAGGAATTCCAGCATTGGCCAACTTAGCCAGCGCTTCCCTGGCTTCAGGTGTCAGCTCCTTACTATGATTGAAATGTGTGTTCAGCCAGATGGGATGGTATTTTTTCAACATATTCACCAGTGAATCTGTAATGCGCTGGGGCATGACAACGGGTGTGCGACTACCCAGCCTGATAATTTCCACATGAGGAATTTCTCTCAGCTTCCTGATAATAGTTTCCAAACGTTCATCGGATACCAACAAGCAGTCTCCGCCGGAAAGAAGCACGTCCCGAACCTGTGGCGTGTTTCGAATATACTCCACCGCTGCATTGATGCGATCCATTGGCAGTCCCGTATCCTGCTGGCCGGCAAACCGCCGCCTAGTGCAGTGGCGACAATACATGGAACACATATCGGTAATAAGAAGCAGCACCCGGTCCGGATATCGGTGGGTTAAGCCTTCCACCGGAGAATCGACATCTTCATGGAGCGGATCATCCATGTCCGATTCACCTTGATGCAGTTCTGCTGATTGAGGGACAGCCTGCATTCTTACAGGACAGCTTTCATCGTCCGGGTCCATTAAAGAAGCATAATAAGGTGTAATGCCCATCCGCAGCTTTTTCAGGCATTTTTCGATCCCTTCCTCTTCTCCATCTTTTAGATTAACTACTTTTTTCAAGTCTTCTACAGTGGAAATACGGTTCTGAACCTGCCATTCCCAACTGTTCCATTGTTTTTCCGTGACATCTTTCCAAAGATCTATTTCATGATAATCGCGCATAACCTTTTTACTCCCCTTTATTGATTAATGAAGAACTCCGAATTTCCGTTTCAAGGTTAATCGGAGTTCTTTTCCTTCATTACGCATAGAGTTCTTCAAATCTTTTACGCAGGACATCGCTTTCCTTAATAATTTGCAGCGATATTTCCGCATGACCTTTCGTATAGCCGTTACCAATCAGCATTGTTGTATCTCGTCCGATTCCCTCGGCACCCAGAGCGGCTTTCGTAAAGCTGGTGGCCATACTGAAGAAGTAAATCAGCCCTGTGTCTTTAGCTGCAAGAATGCTGCCCATTTCCGTATTGGGAATATTAACACAGTTGATCACAATATCGGCCATTTCGCCATTGGTTGCTTCCTTGACGGAATTCATGAGTTCGACCGCATTGGTTGAATCCGCCAACACATATTCATCGGCCAATTTCAGGTCCTTAATACTGTCAATTCCTTCCTGACGGCGTCCGACACAAATTACTTTTCCAGTCACACCGGCTCTTTTTTTCGCTTCATATAAACAGAGCATTCCGGATTTTCCATATCCGCCAATGACGACAACCGTATCGCCGGGCTTGACCAATTTGGCTGTTTGAGCCGGGGCTCCGGCTACATCCAGCACAGATAAAGCCAGATTTTCCGGAAGATCCTTGGGGAGAACGGCATAAATCCCACTTTCAAACAGAATCGCCTGTCCTTTTATATCAACTTGATCAATGTCTTTGCGGATCTCTTGTATCTCTTCGATGACAAGTGGCGTTAAGGAAAGCGAAACCAAAGTGGCCAACTTATCGCCGACCTTAAGATCTGTCTTGTCTTTCAGTGCTTCTCCGATTTTTGCAACTTTTGCAATCATCATGCCGCCAGATCCGGTTACCGGGTTATGATGTTTTCCTCTCTCGGCCACAATTCCTTTCATAATCTCTTTTATTTTATCCAGATCACCGCCCGCCTGTTCCTTTATCTGTGTAAAGCTGGCAGAATCAACATTCAACGTTTGAACATCCAGCAGAATCTCATTATCATAAATTTCCATACTGTTGTCAATCTTCTGAGCCGGCTGTGGCAATACCCCTTTTGGCTCAATTACCCTGTGTGTACCGTACGGACATCCCATTCTTTTCATTCTAACATTCCTCCTTTTAAAGTTTAGGTGTTATAGACACCATGAAAACACATTTACCTAATAATACATTGCAAGGATTATGCCATCTTTTTTTGATTGCCTTTACAAATACGATCATGACGCTCCGCCTTAACAAAACAGTCAATTCCAATGGTTTCATCTCTTGAATTCAATTCTTTATCATGAGAGAGTCAAAGCAGTTCATCATAGCATCATGAAAAATGGTATCCAGACATTGAAAAACCGCCAGTTTTTCGGCGGTTTTTTCCTATTCTTCTTTGTCCTCTGTTGCAATACCCAATTTTGCCAGACGATATTGAAGCGTTTGCCTGGGCATGGATAGCCTATCTGCTGTTTTAGTGATATTTCCTCCGGTCCGATGATAGACCTTGGTTATTACCTTTCTTTCCATGGTGCTCATTAGTTCTTTAAATGAAAAACGCTCTCCATCTGGTATTTCTGCCAGCAATTCTTCTTTACATTTCTTTCTTTTTTGAAGGTAATAAGGCAAATCTTCCACCTGAATCCACTGGCCGTCCATAACATTCATTGTGCCTTCAATAATGTTTTCAAGTTCCCTTACGTTTCCTGGCCAGGAATGATTACGGAGATAATCAAGCGCTTCTTGGCACACACCAACCACTTTTTTGTCCAATTTTCGATTGAATTTATCAATAAAATGCGCCAAAAGCACCGGAAAATCCTTCTTTCGCTCCATTAAATCCGGTAGCCGAAGCGAAACAACGTTAAGCCGATAAAACAGGTCTTCCCTTAGCTTTTTTTCCTGCACTGCCTGGAAAGGATCCATGTTCATCGCAGCAATAATTCGCACATCGATTGCCCTCGTTTTAATATCACCCACCCGCCGGATAAATTTTTCCTCCAGCACGCGCAGCAACTTTGCCTGCAACTCCATCGGCATGGAGTTTATTTCATCAAGAAACAACGTCCCATTATTTGCCAGTTCAAACAGACCGGGCCGATGGTCCGCACCGGTGAAGCTTCCCTTAACCGTTCCGAAAAGGATACTCTCCAGCAACGCCGTTGGAATCGCGGCACAGTTTTGGGCAATAAAGGGGTGATCCCTGCGACCACTGGTGTTATGAATAGCCTGTACCACTAGTTCTTTTCCTGTTCCAGTGTTTCCGTACACAATCACAGAAGAATTTGTATCGGCCGCTTTCATGGCTTTATGTTTTAGCTCGTATATTTCCGGACTTTCACCAATGATATCATCAAACACATACCGGGCTGTTCCTTTCACCGCCTGAGGCCCAGCTGCCTTTTGAGCATACATTTTTTCCTGCAGATCCACCAGGCGCTCGGATAGTTCCCTAACCTGTGTAATATTACGGGATAGTTCCAGTGCGCCTACCAGCAATCCATTTTTATTTAGGGGAATCGTACTGTTGATGGTAGTGATTTTACTTCCCTTGTAATTCAGAAAGTCTTGCTGGTAGTGATAGATGGCTTTTCCGGTTTTTAATACTTCCAGCAAAGTACTGGTTTCTTTTGTCAGAGAAGGATAAATTTCCAAAATATGACTTCCTATGACTTCTTCTTTTTTCAGACTGTCCAGGTCAGCCGCCGCTTCGTTGCAATAGACGATGACGCCGTCGCAATTCACCACCTGAATGCCTTCATCCAGAATATCCAGTACCGTTTCCATATCCTCTTTATTCAACAAACTATCCAAGGAATCACCGCCTAATTTAGAGCGTTTATGCCGATTATTCGGCGCTTACTGAATTATGTTTTACCGCTGCATCCTCTTGATTTTCCTTTTTCCTCGGTGGACGTGGTCCCTGGTATTGATAGTACTGGCACATGATCCTTCCGTTATAAAGCTTTCTTCTTCGATCGGCTTTTTTTCCAAAGTCGGTTTCCAAATCCGGGTAGGCTGTTAAAATGTATTTGGACCATGTCTCCAGATTTTGTAATGCCTTTCCAAATTCCGTGTATATTTTTTTCACTTCTTCTTCGTCGCTCATTCGTTCCCCATAGGGTGGATTCGTAATGACGCATCCATAATAGTACCGGGATCTGAGCTCACGGAAATCACGGGCTTCAAAGTGTATCTCGTCTTCCAGAAATGCTTCCTGCGAATAATGCCTTGCAGAACGAAGGGCTCGCTCATCAACGTCAAAACCCTGTATTTGAACAGGTTCTTCATAGCGGGCCACGTCATGGGTTTCTTTCCTTGCCTGACGCCAGTCACTGGCCTGAATCCAGGGCCATAATTCTGAAACAAATTCCCGGTTCATCCCCGGTGCGAGATTTTTCCCAATCATTGCAGCTTCAATGGGAATGGTTCCCGAGCCGCAAAAAGGATCGATCAGTACGCGCTCCGGTTTCCAAAAGCTGAGCTGTACCAATGCGGAAGCCAGCGTTTCCTTAAGCGGTGCCTGATGAGTGCTTTTTCGATAGCCGCGCTTATGGAGTCCTTCTCCGCTTGTATCAATGGTCAATGTTGCTTTGTCTTTCAACAGCGCTACTTCAATCTTATAATCGCCCTCATTTTCTTCAAACCATTCTTTCCGATAAGTCTTTTTGAGGCTTTCCACCACTGCTTTTTTAACAATGGCCTGACAGTCAGGAACGCTCCCTAGCTGTGATTTGACGGACTTTCCCGTTACCGGAAACCGACCGTTAACCGGAATCCACCGGCTCCAATCCAGTGCCTTGGTTTTTTCAAACAATTCATCAAAGGTGCTGGCATGAAATTCGCCCACCTTTAACAGCACTCGTTCTGCGGTTCTTAACCAAAGATTGCTTCTGCAGATGGCCTCCGGCGGACCAGTAAAGGTCACGCGGCCGTTTTCAGTTTCCAGCACGTCATAGCCAAGGGCTTTAATCTCCCTGGAAACAACGGCTTCCAGACCGAAAGCCGCCGTCGCCATCAATTGGATTTGAGATGATTTTTCATTGTTTTTCAATTTATTGATGTCCTTCCTCCGGCACAATGCATATAAATTCAAATGGTTCACTGCCTTCATTTCTGAATTGATGTTCTTTTCCAGCCGGTACGTACGCATATGAACCCTCTTTTACCGGATGTTCTTTCCCTTCAAGAAAGAGGGTTCCATGGCCATTTACCATAAAATTAATATGGGGCCAGGGATGCTGATGACGCGGTGTATATCCTCCCGGCTTCAGTTCAACCAACCTCATCACGTGACCTTCCCAGCCTTCTTTCGGAGATATCAAAGCCTTCATGGAGGCTTCGCTGGCTTCAGGATGGTCTACCTTCTTTTTTTCTGCTTCCTGCACATGAGAAATAATCATCTTTTTTCCTCCTGTTCCTGAGTTCTTTTAATTCGTTTGTTTTTTGGGTTTGCCTTTTCTTCGGTTCTTGTCTATTTCTGCCACATTTTTTTCAATTTGCTTCCAGGTCCAAAGACCCCAAAGACTTCCTGCGGTCATAAAAATGATCATCGTAACAAGACCGGCACCTGAAAAAACTTCATTTCTCCAGGCGTTAATGGAAAGTCCATGATTCCAGAAGCTTTGAATGGTCAAAAACAAAAATCCTGTTAAAAGTCCCCAACTGAATACGCCATTTATTAGTATGTGTGTGTTTTTTCCTCTCTGATAAAAACGTAATATCGTCTGCTGCTTTTCTGTAATATTTTTTTTGCGCCCCACCTGCATCCCCTTCCTCCCTCAATGTTTCAAAACACTTATCTAATTATATCAAACATCAGTCTTTTTCGCCAACATAGCGTATTTCACCACCCACGATGGTCTTCATAATCTTCCCGCGAAGTCCCATAGCATGATATGGTGTATTCCGCCCTTTGGAAAAGAACGCTTCTCGATCTACCGTCCAGCGGCGGTCCAAATCCACCAGCACTAAATCCGCATCCATCCCCGGCTTCAATGTTCCTTTCGTATTTAACCCCAACAATCTGGCCGGATAGGTGCTCATTCTTTTCACCAACTCCTGCAGATTCAGGATTTTGCAATCCATCAGATAAGTAACTCCGACAGCGAAAGCTGTCTCCAGCCCAACGATCCCGTTGGCGGACTGAACTAAATCTTCGGTTTTATCCGATTCCAGGTGCGGTGCATGATCCGTTGCAATAACATCAATGGTTCCATCTTTCAGGCCCTGTCGAACTGCCTTCACATCCACTTCCGTCCTAAGGGGAGGGCTCATCTTCGCCATGGATCCCCGAGTCAGAATCGTTTCCTCCGTCAGCGAAAAATGGTGAGGTGCTGCTTCACATGTAACAGAGACACCTTTCG
>SLLE01000013.1 GCA_007134225.1 Tindallia sp. | reverse complement strand
TCCGGGAAAAACATCCTTTCCCCTTTGAAAAATCAATTCCTCTGGCTGATTCCGGGGAGCAGATAAAGCTGTGTTTTCTTGCGCTGGAATCCACCATCCTGGTCTATGGGGAACAGATTATCTCATTGCAGGATGGCAAGCCCCAGGAGCCGTCCGATAGTACCCACCGTTTTATGAAAGTTATCAAAGAGTATGCCAGGCAGATTGAGGATCAGAAAACCGAATCAACCCGTATGCAGTTTGAGCAGATCCAGGCCTTGAACAATGAACTCATCAATACAAAGCGAATGGTTGAAAAAGCCAATGCACAGCTTAGTGTGATGAATGAGGAGATGAACAACCGGCTGGTGAAGGATGCTTTGACAGGCCTTGTGAGCCGTTACCAGTACCGTGAAGAAATTCAGCTGCGCCTGAATGAACACCCCGGCAAACTGGGCGTTTTCATGTTTATAGATATTGATTCCTTCAAATCCATCAACGATACCCATGGTCATGGGGTGGGAGACGAGTACCTGGTGGCCTTTTCCCGGAGGCTGCAGAAGCTCCCGTTTGACAATGATGTCAAAATGCGGATCGCCGGCGATGAGTTCGGCATCTTTACCTGCGGATTTGAACAGGTGGATGAGACGGAGATGGCGCAGATGTGGCAGCTGATTCAAAAACGGGTACTGAATCGTCCCATCCGGACCTCCGCTGGACAGCTGCCCATTTCCATCAGTGTCGGAATGGCGGTTTATGGACAGGATACGGACAATATCTTTGAACTGATTGATTACGCTGATTTTGCCATGTACCGGGCAAAGCGTAAAGGAAAAAATCAGTTTGATTATTTTCGAAGGGATGAATACCTCCGCGCCAGGAAATCAAATTGAACACGGTGCCGGTTTTCATTTTCCAATCCCCAAAGACTCATTTCAATTGCAGTGTGCTGCAACCGTAAAAAATATTTTGGCTGATCTTTTTTATGAGTCGACACATTCAGGAGGTAGAGGTATAAGATATGACACACACTCTCTCTGCCCGGCCGGTCATCTTCATACTGCCACTGCTGATCATATTGGCCCTTTCCAGCGCCCAAGCAGGCGCACACCCCAACATTGATTTTGATGACAGGTTCTACCAAGATCTGTTTCACGAACACGGTTCTGTGATGCTCCTGATTGAGCCGGAATCAGGGGCTATTTTGCATGCGAATCATGCCGCCGCTGCATTTTATGGTTATACCCTGGAAGAGCTTGAATCCATGGCCATCCAGCAGATCAACACCCTTACCCCGGAAGAAACAGCTCAGGAACGGATGGCGGCTTCCCGGGAGGAACGGAACTATTTCGTTTTTCGTCACCGCCTGGCCAGCGGCGACATCCGGACGGTGGAGGTACATTCCTATCCGGTGCGACATCAGAACCAGCCGCTCCTTTTTTCGATGGTCACCGATATCACCGACAAAATGGCCTTGGAACAGGAGCTGCAGGAACGCCAGCAATCCACGCTGATTCTGACCGCTCTGGCAGCACTGGGTCTCCTGATCAGCACCCTTACCCTGCTGCGGCTTAACCGACAACGAAAAAAAGCGATGCATGCCTTATCCCAAAAACAGGTTTTTCAGGAGATCATTGCGGATGTTTCTTCGAAACTGATTGAGGCATCGGCGGATGAAGTGGATGAGATTATCCATGAAGCAGTTGAAGCCTGTGCCAAATCAACGGGAGTGGATCGGGGTTGCCTGGTCTGTTTTTCCAATGATCGTGATATAAGAATTGTTGAATATGAATGGCTCAAAGAAGGAGTGCCGTCACTGATGGAGCAGACGGAAAATATGCCGGTGGACAGGCTTCCCTGGGTGTACCGGCAGGCACTGGAAGACCGAATGATACAGGTAAACGATGTGTCGAAGCTGCCGCCGGAAGCGGAAAGAGATCGGCAGACACTGACAGAACAGCAGGTAAAGTCTCTGCTGATGCTGCCGATCACTGTCAATCAACAGGTGATCGCCGCCTGGGGTTTTGAAGATGTTCGCCGGAAGCGCCATTGGGAGGAAAAGCCCCTGGCAATGCTGCAGATAATGACCAAGGTGTTTGAAAATGCATACGAAAGACGGTTTGCCGAGAAACGGCTGCAGGAATGGCAGCGCCTGACGCAGTACATTATTGAACATAGTCCGAATGCCATTGCAGTGCACGATAAAGACCTATACTACCTGTATGTCAGCAGGAATTATCTGGAGCAATATCAGGTGAAAGAAACGGATATCATCGGGAAACATCATTATGAGGTGTTTCCGGACCTGCCGGAGAAGTGGCGAAAAGTGCACCAGCGTGTGCTGGCAGGGGCGGTGGAATCGGCGGAGGATGACCCCTACTACCGGTCTGATGGTACCGTTGATTATACCCGCTGGGAAGCCCGGCCCTGGTATGAGGCCGACGGAACGATCGGCGGTCTGATCATTTATACGGAAGTCATCAATGAACGAAAGAAACGGGAACAGGCGTTACAAGAAAGTGAAGAACGGTTCCGGCTGCTGGTGGAAACCGCCCCGGACGGCATTTTTGTTTATGCCGACAGGAAACTGGCATTTGCCAACCAGTCGGCCGCCCGTCTCGTGGGCGCCGAAAATCTGGAAGCAATAATTGATATGCCCGTGATGCGTTGGCTTCGCCCGGATTATCGGAGTGAGGTGGAAGAGCGTTACCGCCTGCTGCTGGAGGAAAAACTTCCAGTACCAGCTATGGAACAGGTTTATGTTCGGCCTGACGGAACCGAAGTGGATGTGGAAGTCAGTGCGGTGCCAATCCGTTACAATGGAAAAGACGGTGCCCTGGTATATGTGAGGGACATCACCAAACGCAAAAGAGCGGAACGGGAACGAATGGAAGAGCTCCAGCAGCAGCGCCAACAACAGAAGCTGGAGGCCATCGGAACCCTGGCCAGCGGGGTGGCTCATGAAATTAATAATCCGGTCACCGGGATTATGAACTATGCCCAGTTGATTCTTGACGGCGCAGATCAATCCTGCCCAGGTTTTGAGTACGCCCATGAGATTATTAATGAAAGTCAGCGCATCTCCGACATTGTCAGGGATTTGCTCCATTTCTCCCGGCATGAAAAGCAGACTCACAGCCGGGCGGACATTGGAGATATTGTAAACCGCACCTTATCACTGTTGAGAGCCCAGATGCGGAAGTACCAGATTGAGATTCAGCTGAATCTGCCGGAGGATTTGCCACCGCTGAAATGCCGAAGCCAGCAGATTCAGCAGGTGCTGATGAATCTGCTCATCAATGCCCGGGATGCCCTGAACGAAAAATACCCCGGCTATCACGAGGATAAAGTGATCTATATATCAGGCTATCTGTATACTGAAGCCGCTCGCCGCTGGATTCGGCTGACCGTGGAAGATCATGGCAACGGAATTCCCAAAAAAATTCAGGATCGTCTTTTCGATCCCTTCTTCACCACAAAGCCCAAAGAACTGGGCACCGGACTGGGATTGCCCATCAGCTACGGCATTATGAAGGAGCATCACGGGAAGCTAAGTTTCGAAACCGAGGAAGGCGAGTTTACCCGATTCCATCTGACGCTGCCCGTGGACAACGGATGGGATCTGGAAAAATAGACGGGTAGGTTGAGACATTTTCCTCTGAAAGGGTGATGAAATGGGACAAATCTTAATTGTAGACGATGAAAAGAGCATTCGCACCACTTTAAAAATATTTTTAGAACGGGAAGGGTATGTCGTGGATACGGCAGAAAACACTGTTGTGGCACTGGATCTTTTTGATCAGAATGCCTATGACCTGGTCTTGACAGATATTATCATGCCAAAAGTCACGGGTGTTGAACTGCTTGAAAAGCTAAGACATCGAGCGGTGGATGTCCCGGTTATCATCATGACCGGTGAACCGACTGTGGACACGGCGATCACGGCGGTAAAGGCGGGAGCTTTTGATTATGTGAGAAAGCCCTTGACCAAAGCAATCCTGCTGAAAGTAGTGAATGAGGCGATGCATGTGCGGGGGCTGATGGAACACAAAAAGCGTCTTGAGGAGGAGAATCAGATTTATCAGCACCACCTGGAAGCCGTGGTCAGCAAACGAACCGAGGCACTGGTGAAAACCATTCAAAGCACCATCAGCGTGATGAGTTGCATGATGGAACTCAGGGATCCCTACACGGCTGGCCACCAGCGGAAAGTGGGAAATATGGCAGCAACCATCGCCCGGGAAATAGGTATGACGGATCGGGTGATTGATGGGATCAGGGTAACCGGATACCTGCACGACATCGGCAAGATTGCCGTTCCACTGGAAATACTGATAAAACCTTCGAAATTGACCCGTTTGGAATTTGATATGGTAAAAGAACATACCAATTCAGGCCGGTTGCTGCTCCAGAATATTGGCCTGTCCATCCCGGTAGCAGAAGTTGTCTGGCAGCACCATGAGCGGATTGACGGCAGCGGATACCCCAGGGGACTGAAAAAGGAACAGATACTGATGGAATCCAGCATTTTAGCCGTGGCGGATGTGGTGGAAGCCATGACTTCTCATCGGCCGTACCGGCCAGGTCTTGGCCTTGAGACCGCACTGAAGGAAATCGAGACCAAACGGGGCAGAGAGTTTGAGGCAGATGTGGTGGATGCCTGCCTGACGCTTTTCCGCCGGAAGGATTATCAGATTGAAGACCAGTTTGTCCATACCCGATTATTCTATGAATAACGTTACGACAGTACGGTAGGCTTCTCAGTAGTGAACGGAAATACATCACACAGGTTATGCTCAATGCCCATTGATCTTATCCACAATAAAATAAGAAAAAAATCGGCAATTACCCCTAAAATCATGGCAATTACCCCAAAAAAGTTTTTTCTATCTTGATTATACTAAAATACAAAAGTAATAGACAGGATTATTATATCGTGATTATTATAGGGGTCAGGATGATGTCACAGTGGTAGCACTTAAAATTTGATAGGGGGTAGCATTTACATGCACGAACTATTAAAAATGAAACTTGATACGGATGTTGACATTGTTCTGGCTTGTCGTTTGGGAATGGATATTTCTGCATTTGTTGGTTTTAACGAATACAATCAGGTCCAACTGTCCACGGCTATTTCCGAGGTTTTTAGATGCGCCTTAAAGGGCAGCAAAGAAAAATGCATAGAATATTTTGTTGTTGAAAACAATGGTATATCCCAATCCTTGGTAGTGCAGGTTAGAGGAAACAAAGCTGATATGGCTATGATGGAAAATTCATTTATAAAAACGAGTGAACAAGTCAATTGTGTTGCCCAATTGGTTGATGACTTTACTGCTAATACATCCCCTGAAGGTGATACTGTAGTTATCTTACAAAAACATTTTCCTGACAATTTTTTTCTGACACATCAGCAATGCCTTGACATAGCACATCAAGTAGCCCAGTATCCTTCTAGTACACTGATGGAAGAAATCTATCGGAAAAATAAGGAGTTAATGCAGGCCATGGATCAGATTCAGCATCGAGAGGAAGAACTCCATCAAACTAATAAAGAGTTAAATCAAACCAACCAAGGGGTGATCACTTTAACAGCGGAACAAGTCGAGAATCTTCAATATTTAAGTTTTCATGATAAAATGACAGGCTTATACAATAGAGCATTCTTTGAAGAGGAGATGAACCGACTGACCGGGGGAAGGCAATACCCTGTCAGTATTATTGTTCTTGATGTGGATAAGTTGAAACTGATTAATGACAGTCTAGGTCATAAAGCTGGGGATGCGTTGTTAATAAACTGCGCTAAGGCATTACAAAAATCTATAAGAAATAATGATGTTTTAGCTCGAATAGGCGGAGATGAGTTTGCACTTATATTACCCAAAACCGGAGCCAAGGAAGCTGATCAAGTTATGGAGAGAATAGAAAGAGCTATAATAGAAGGAGGAAGTACCCTTGCAAAATTTCCACTAAGTGTTTCAATGGGCTGTTCGACAGCAAAGGAACCCACTATAACTTTAGAAGAGACTTTTAATGAGGCTGATACTGATATGTATCGAGACAAGATGTCTCGAAGTTCTACCTTACAAGATGGAATGCTAAGTACCGTATTGACGCGCATTTTTTCAGAAAGAGTTTTTATCCGATGACTACCAACCGCTAAGACTCCCTCTTCTGCAAGAGGGAGATAAGCGGTGCTACGTCCCTAGGTGAACAAACTAAGCATCTGCCACCAAATGGTACATTTGGGCCATCTACTTATGGATAACGCATTCT
>SLLE01000091.1 GCA_007134225.1 Tindallia sp. | reverse complement strand
TCAGGAGGTCGTCAAATATGAAGAATAAAACCGTAAGTCATATCAACGAAAAAATCAATTGGAAAGACATCACCCCAGGCGGCGTCATTAACGTTTCCGGAAGTGCCCATGAGTTTAAAACCGGTGACTGGCGAACCATGCGACCCGAATGGATTCAGAATAAATGCAAGCAGTGTCTTTTATGTGCACCGGTTTGCCCGGATTCGTCCATCCCGGTGGAAAACAAACAGCGGGAAGAATTTGATTATGACCACTGCAAAGGCTGCGGTGTATGCTTCAAGGCCTGCCCTTTTGAAGCCATTGAATTTGCAAAGGAAACGAAATAACCACAAAAGCTGGAGGGATCATTTATGCCGATACGAGATCGAATGTCAGGAAATGAAGCGGTAGCACTGGCCATGAAGCAGATAAATCCGGATGTGCTGGCGGCTTTTCCCATTACACCGTCCACGGAAATACCTCAAATTTTTTCTCAGTACGTTTCCGATCAGCTGGTGGATTCTGAGCTGATTCTGGTAGAATCCGAACACAGTGCCATGTCTGCCTGTATTGGGTCCCAGTCTGCCGGTGCCCGGACCATGACAGCCACTTCCTCAGCCGGGCTGGCACTGATGTGGGAAATGCTGTATGTGGCGGCTTCCAACCGTCTGCCTATCACCATGGCCGTTGTGAATCGAGCCCTGTCCGGCCCCATTAACATCAATGCGGACCACAGTGATTCCATGGGGGCCCGGGATTCCGGCTGGATACAGATTTACAGCGAAAACAATCAGGAAGCCTACGACAACTATATTCAGGCCGTCCGAATTGGAGAACATCCGGAGGTGCAACTACCGGTAATGGTCTGTCAGGATGGGTTTATTACCTCCCATTCCATCGAAAACATTGAACTGCTGGAAGATGAAAGCGTTCAAACGTTTGTTTCGGAATATACCCCGGCATTCAGCCTTTTAAGTGCTGAAGAATATGCTGCCGTCGGCCCCTACGATTCACCCGCCTACTATATGGAACATAAACGACAGCAGGCGGAAGCCATGAAAAATTCACTTCCAGCCATACTGGAAGTGGCAGAATCCTTTGAGAAACTTTCAGGCCGAAAATATGACCTCTTTGAAAGTTACCGAATGGAGGATGCCGAATTAGCCATCGTCATTGTAAATTCAGCGGCGGGGACCGCCAAAGAAGCCGTTGATCGGCTGCGGAACCAGGGTAAAAAAGCAGGCCTGATCAAAATCAGGGTTTTCAGACCCTTCCCGCATGAGCAGATTTCAGCGGCCCTGTCCAAGGTGAAAGCCCTTGCAATTCTGGACCGCAGCGAAAGCTTTTCGTCCATTGGAGGTCCCCTCTTTGCAGAAATAAGAGCCGCCCTTTATCCACTAAAAGAACGACCCCTGGCAGTGAACTACATTTATGGGTTGGGTGGACGAGACGTAACCATCGACCATATTGAAAGTGTTTATGCGGACCTGGAAGAAATCCAGACCACCAACGAAACCGGCCAGGAATATCGCTACCTTGGCCTTAGAGAATAGGAGTGAAACCCAATGGCCTATGCATTTAAAGAGACAATGAACAAACCCGAACGATTCACCGGCGGGCATCGAATGTGTGCCGGCTGTGGCGCTCCGCTTGCTGTGCGGGGCGTGATGAGATCCCTGAAAGAAACCGATCAGGCTGTTGTTGCCAACGCCACCGGATGCCTGGAAGTGTCTTCCTTCACCTACCCCTATACTTCCTGGAAAGACGCTTATATCCACAATGCTTTCGAAAACGCCGGCGCCACCCTGTCGGGTGCGGAGACGGCTTACCGGGTATTGAAGAAAAAAGGAAAAATCGACGACACTTATAAATTTATTGCCTTTGGCGGCGATGGCGGCACCTACGACATCGGGTTTCAGTCCCTTTCCGGCGCCATGGAAAGAGGCCACGACATGGTGTACGTCTGCTACGATAACGGTGCTTACATGAATACCGGCATTCAGCGTTCCTCGGCAACCCCTAAGTATGCGGACACTACCACCACGCCGGTGGGCACTCACGGACAGGGGAAAGCCGAGTACCGAAAGGATATTGCTCAGGTGATGGCAGCCCATGAAATACCTTATGTGGCGCAAACCACCTTTATCAGCAACTTTAAGGATCTGCATGAAAAAGCGGAAACAGCCATTTACACGGAAGGACCCGCATTCTTGAATATACTGGCTCCCTGCCCCAGAGGATGGCGCTATGAAACGGAAGACCTGATGGAAATATGCAAGCTGGCCGTGGACACCTGCTACTGGCCTTTGTTTGAAGTGAAAAACGGCGTCTGGTCCCTTTCCTACAAGCCGAAGGACAAGAAACCCATTGAAGAATTCTTGAAACCCCAGGGTCGGTTTAAGCATCTGTTTACGAAGGAGAATGAACATAGAATAGAAGAGCTTCAGGCAGAAGTGGACCGAAAGTGGGAAGCATTGCTCCAAAAATGCGGGGAAACAGTTTGATTTCGATCCGAACGGCTTCAGATGAGCTGTAAATAGATTCGCGAACAAAAGGCTGGTTCTGTTACGAACCAGCCTTTACCATGTGCCCTTCAACTTCAGTTGAATTACTTAACAACCAAAACACTGGCTTTGACTTCCTGAATCACGGCGTTACTGACACTTCCAAGGAAAAGTTTTTTTAAACCGCCCAGACCACGGTTACCCAGAACTACCACGTCGTAGTTTCCGTCGTTGGCAACTTTGGCAATTGTATGGGATGGGTGGCCTTCTTCAAGAATCACTTCTACATCAATTCCATTTTTTTCAAATGCTACGGCTGCCTCGTCCATCATTTTTTTATGCTGATCCAAGATTTCTGTCTGCATTCTCTGAAGTCTTTCGATATCTTCCTGACTGGGATAGTAGCCTTCTCCAGAAGCCAACCAATAGTTTCTCTGAGTGCTTTCATAAACATGAATCAAAGACACCTTATTGATTCCATAAGCCTTAGCCAATTCAATGGCTTTATTCATAGCCTTTTGACTTTGCTCTGATCCATCAATACAAACCAGCATTTTCATTAAAACCACTCCTTTTTTGGTTCACTGACTAATCGGACTATGACGGCTGATTTATCCGATGACTACCACCGCTAAGACTCCCTTCTTCTGCAAGAGGGAGATAAGCGGTGCTACGTCCCTGGATAACGCATTCTAACCTTCTGATGGAGTAAAAACTCCACCAGAAGCTAGGAATCCTGTTTATAGACGGGATTCTTATCAACCTCTATTATAATGGTTACCCTTTTGTGCTTTTTTAATTCAGCTTCAAAAGACGAATAGCTCGTGCCTGACTAAAAAGAAGATGAATTGCCTGAATCAACAAATGAAGTCAGGGACAGATCTGAATGAAGAGGATCGATTGTTAAAAGAGGGTTTTCACTGGATTTCCATGGATATGAAAAAAAGGATTCAATATATTCCGGTGTCAGTTCAAGATGGGTTCGGGGAGACCAGTTGGGAGCATGGTCTTTATCAATGAGGGTTGCCCGGACACCTTCAAAAAAATCATCGCACTGCATAAAGTTCATGCTCAGCGTTAATTCCATTTCGAAGCAGGACAAAAGATTTTTGTTTTTGCCAGTAAGCAACTGCTTCAGGGTTACTTTATGTGAGGTGGGGGAGCCTTTAAGAATATCCTGCAGTGTTTTTTCTGCCCAGGCCGTATCGGAATGCTCCAGCGAAGCCAGGACAGATTCCATTGTGTCGAAACTGAAGTGGTGGCTGATTTCATCCTGATGGTTTCTTAAAGCAGAAACTTTTTGGGGATCTGTGTGATAACTGCCTATTAACCGATCAAGTTCTGAATGGACAGACAGGGCTTTCCAATCTGTTTCTTTTAGATCCTTTTTTAAAGAGGGCCACTGCTCACTGGCAATCAGCACGTCGGCTGCGCCGCATTCCAGAATGTCTTCGCTGGATATTGAACGGGCCGTAAGCGCCAGATAGATTCCGATGTTCCTTTTCATTCTGGATAAAAAGTGGCTGCTGCCCACATCCGGGTAAAAACCAATCCGCATTTCGGGCATCGCCCATTTGCTGTTTTCGGTGACGATTCTGTGGGAAGCTCCGATGCTGATCCCTACGCCCCCGCCCAAGACATAACCGTCCAGGTATGCGATAACCGGTTTGCTATACTGATGCAATAAAAGATTTAAACGGTATTCGAAACCGAAATAGCGGAAAGCAAAATCATGCAAATTTTGATTTCTCTGATGATACAGTGCAGATACGTCACCGCCTGCGCAAAAAGCTTTTTCGCCAGAGCCTTCAATGCAAATCAGATGCACGTTAGCATGGTTCTCCCATTCTTTGAGAAGGGAATAAATTTTTTGAATCATATTGGTGGTTAAGGCATTGTAAGCTTTGGGTCTGTCGAGGAGGATCCATCCAATGCCTGAATCGATGGAATAACGAATGTTTTCAGAATCAATCATATGAAGTTCATCCTTTCAAAATGAGTCAAAAGAAGTGTTGTGGGCACTATGAGCAATATCTTCAATTATAACAGCAGCTTAGGTCATTTGCAATTTCCGTAGATGGAGAGAAATTTTCGAGTGAATTGCAAAAGGAAGACGTGGCCTTTCAATCTCCGGAACGAACCAGCCTTTTCGCATCACAAAACGCCAGAGTTCGGGGGGATTTAGTCGCATAGGAGGTCCGATTCGGCTACGCACCACTGTTTTCATAGAAAAGCAAAGGGTATAAATTAGATAGAAGTGATTGATAATGAATATCAACAAAAGCGTGTTAGGAGGATTATGATGGAACTGATTAAAAACATTGCTAAAGCCAAAGCTGTTGACTTTGATCAAATGGTAAGTTGCAAAACGGGACAAATTGAAAGCAAAACCCTGGCACAGGAAAAGGGTGTGGGCATAACCCTGCTGGCATTTGGTAAAGGTGAAGGAGTAGGTCCCCATACTGCCAACGGAGATGCGTTAATCTATATCCACGATGGCGTGGCAAGCGTTACCATTGGAGACGAAACCCAGGAAGCGGTTAAGGGCCAGATGGTGCTTATGCCTTCCGGAATCTCTCATCAGGTCAAGGCTGAGGAAGATATGAAAATGCTTCTGATGGTGGTCAGAGAGGAGAAATAAGGTCATGAAAGTGGTTAAAAACATTGAACCATTGTTACCCATTCGCATTGATCAAATCGTTGAAAACAGTGAAAATTCCATTGCCAGCAAAGCCATTTGCAGTACGGATCATACGGATATTCGCTTTTTCTCCTATGCAAAAGGGGAAAGCATCAGTAAGGAATTCCAGGAAGAAGACAGTATTATTTATGTATACCAGGGCAAACTGAAGATCCGCTATCGACAGAATGAAGAAAAAGTTTTGTCCGCTGGGGAGATGATGGTACTCCCCAGCACTGTGAATTATGGGATTGATGTGCTTGAAGATGCGAAAAGCCTGAATATCCTGGTCAAATAATGGAAGCAGGCGCAGAGTTGAGAGGAACTGATTAGATGGTAAAAAAGTTCAAAGAAAACAAGGATTTTATGGCAACCCTTTGGAAAGAAGTACAGAAAATTGACTGGAGAAACATTAATAATGAAGCACTGAAAGCTTTTTTAGTCGTCATAATTGGAGACGAAAGAACCTTTGAGAAAGTAAGGGATTCTCTCGAAACAACAACGTATGATTTTATGAATCGTAAGCACAAAAGAAAGATTCCACTCTCAAGTGACGCCGAAACGTTAATGATAGAGGTACTCATAGAAGATGAAATCGAATGTGTCAACATCATAAAAAATGCGGACATCATTATTGTGGACCAACAGTATTACACACAGCTAACCAACGCTTATTCTCAGGTATACATCTTTTCCACGGACAAAGAAAGTGCCATCCTGGAGAGAATCTTAACGGAGAAGCCTCACTTAAAACAAGCTTTATGCTACCATTTTCCTGCATTCCGAAGTACAGTAGCGAGAGAAACCATGATACAGGTTTCGAAGCAGAATGCCGCATGGGCTGCGGGTACTTCGATTCCGAACATTGCGCCGGGACCGCATTTACTTCTTTACGCACCGTTAGAATCGGCCTCCGACTTTAGTGTGATGACACTGAATGAATTGAGGATGACCTTTATTTTAGCCAGCATCAGCGGGAGAAAAGTGAACCCATTTCGATTAGTGCCAGAAATACTGATCATGCTGGGCGGCGCAAAAGGGGCTCAAATTTTCGCAACGCAACTCCTGGGAAAAATTCCGGCAGGAGCCGGAACGCTGTTAAAGGCCGGGGTTGCGTTTGCTTTTACCTACGG
>SLLE01000040.1 GCA_007134225.1 Tindallia sp. | reverse complement strand
AGGCCGACACTGTGATGATTGTTTTGCGGCCATACAGAATTGGCAATCCATTCCACGGATACCAGATCTTCATCAGGCGCTTCCGTTGTTTCTTCCCCGTTGGTTTCCGGTGCTTCCTCAGCCGGTTCCTGACCGCCGCATCCTGCAAAGGCCAAAGTAGCTACCATCAGTAACGCCAACAGTTTTATCCATTTTGATTGTTTCATTTTACATCAAACCTCCCATTTCATTTATGATCCTAAATTCCCTATGACGCGTTTACCACAGATTTCGCCCACCACCTCCTTGGTCTGTATGCGCGATTTCGCACGTCTGTGTTTAATTCCACTTTCAGTAATTCTTCCAGGACTGTCAATAACAGTAAGATCAATCCAACCTTATCTATCTTGCAAGAATAGCGCCAACATTTATTATATTGATCATTTTGTTCGTTTTCATTGCATTCACTCGCATTTGGGATTTAAAAATCATCATGCTCCTGTCGACAGGTTGTTTCACACAACAAAAAAAAGAGCGGTTTCGCTCTTTCGGGCTTTTCCGCTCGTTCTTTCTATTAAGATTATTGCTCCTTCTCATGCTTTTCCAGTTTTCTTTTTAATGCAAATCGACTTATACCAAGCATTTCACCCGCCTTTGTATGGTTGTCGCCGCATTCCTTCAATGCTTTTTGGATGTATTTCATTTCAAGGCTTCCCAGATAATCCTCCAGGGAAAAAGCTGGCGGAATGGTTAGCCCCACCTCATCAACAGCAATCATTTCAGGTTCTCTGGAAACAGCTTCTTTTCTGATTTCCGGCGGCAGCTCATCCAAGGTCAACACTTCATCCTTTTCAGGCTTTAAAATCATCATTCTTTCCAATACATTTCTCAGCTCCCGAATATTACCCTTCCATTCATAGGACAGAAATTTTTCTTTTACTGCGTCGCTTAATGCCTGGACGTTTTTATTAAATTTTTGATTGTAAAAGGCTACAAAATAATCCGCCAACAACAGAATATCGCTTCCCCGTTGCCTAAGGGCC
The DNA here is from genome assembly GCA_007134225.1 of Tindallia sp. Taxonomy (GTDB): domain Bacteria; phylum Bacillota; class Clostridia; order Peptostreptococcales; family Tindalliaceae; genus Tindallia. The sequence continues at coordinate 5,278 of SLLE01000040.1, read as the reverse complement.
GGCAAATCTACCGGCACCACGTTAAGACGATAATAAAGATCCTCTCTGAACTGATTGTCTTCGATCGCTTTTTCCAGGTTTTTATTGGTGGCAGCAATGATTCGCAGATCTACTTCAATGTCTTCCAATCCACCTATTCGTTTAAACTTATGTTCTTCCAGCACACGCAACAGCTTTGTCTGGAGGTCCATTGGAATTTCTCCTATCTCATCCAGAAACACCGTTCCGCCGTCTGCGATCTCCAACAGTCCCTTTTTTCGTTCGCCCGCACCAGTAAAAGCGTTTTTTTCATGGCCAAATAATTCGCTCTCAATGAGTTGAGCCGGTATGGCAGCGCAGTTAATTCTCAGCAAAGGTGCCTCTTTTCGGGGGCTGCCATGATGAATGGCGGAAGCAACCAATTCTTTTCCCGTACCGGTTTCACCCCGGATGAGAACTGTGACTTCATCATTCTGAGCCAACACGTTGATCTTTTCGCAGACTTCTATCATGGAAGGATGGTTTCCAATCAATTTTTCCTGTTCATTTTTCAAATTTTGTTCCATTAGATAAATTTTTCGCTTCATTTTCAGACTGGAAAAAATATGCTGCAGAATTGCTTTTACCTCATCCAGATCAAAAGGTTTATGGATATAGTCCCAAGCCCCTTTACGGATAGCACTGACGGCCGTTGGAATATCTCCGTAGGCGGTCATCATGAGAATTTCAACGGTGGGATCAATCTCACGAAGCCGGTCAATCATTTCAAGCCCGTTGATATCCGGAAGTCTAAGATCCAGCATGACGGCGTGTGGTTTTTTCTTCTTGGCCCCGGCCAGGCCGCTTTTTCCATCCCGGGCGGTTTCCACCTGATATCCAAGGTCACTCAAACCTTCCTGCAACGACAATCGGATCGTTTGTTCATCATCAATCACTAGTAATTTCCTGTTCATTGAGATACTCCTTTATTTGTCCATGGTTCGCTATTTTTTCGAGATTCATTGCCACCATAAGCCGGCAGGATCATGCGAAACCGGCTTCCTCTTCCAACCCGGCTCTTCACTTCAATATTTCCTTTATTTTCTTTGATCAGCTCATGAACCACTGACAGCCCGAGCCCAGTTCCCTGCGGATCTGTTGTGAAAAACGGATCAAAGATTTTCTCCAGAACATCCGGAGGAATGCCTTTTCCATTATCCGCGAAATCAATATGAATGGTTTGTCCAAATCGTTTTATTTTTTTTTCCATCAGTATTTGAAGTTTTCCACCTGGTTCCATGGCATTAATGGCATTTTTGATGAGATTCAAAAATACTTGTTCAATCTGCCCCTGGTCCACTTCCACCAGTGGCTCTTTTATTCTAACAATCAGTTCCACCTGAATTTTCTTCTCCCATATATTCTTCTCTGTCAGGTCTAACGCTCTTTGAAGAATTTCTCGTAAATCCGCCTTTTCATAACGAGGCTTCTTTGGTCTTGCATAATCCAAAAGATCTGTGATGATTTGATTGATCCGATCAATTTCATAGATGGTTCCCTGGAAAAGCCTCATGTTGACGCTTTCTTCTTCTGTAACCAAGCGGTTTTTCAGCACTTGAAGACTGGTTTTCATCCCCGCCAGAGGATTGCGAATTTCATGAGCCATGCCTGCAGCCAGCTGACCCACTGAAGAAAGTCGATCCAGGATTTCCATTCGGTTTTCAATTTGTTTTCGCTGAGTGATGTCCCTAAAGCTGCAAATCACTCCTCTGATCTGATCCTGTTCTTCCGCAATCAAGGAAGTAGTGACATCAAAATACTGAAAATCCACTTCGCCATTGGTTTGAAACTGGTAGATTTCATTTTTATATTCCTTGCGGCTCAATGTTTCTAAAATCTGCTCCTGCAGCACTTCTCTCAGGAATTTTCCTTGCTCCAGAGTTAGTCCTGTGCTCTGGAGCATCGTACGGGCTGCCGGATTGAGTGACAACAACCGGCCTTCCCGGTCTGCTGTCATAATTCCTGTTGAAATGTTTCGTAGAATGTCTTCGTTTAAGCGCGTCATTTCCATCAATTTCATTCGGTTACGCTCCAGGTTATCCACCATCTCATTGACAGCATCCGCCAGAATGCCAATTTCATCCGTCCTGTTCAGTTGTATTTTACTGTCCCGATTGCCTTTACCTATTTCACCGCACTGATCTGCCAGCTGTCGAATGGGCTTGGATATATGAAAGGCAATAAAAATTGCTGCCTGCATAGAAAATACCAAAGACACAATGGCCAGAAGGATCATGTATTTCTGGCTTTCCATAACCTCCTGGCTGAAGATCTCTTTGCTGATGCCAAACCCCACTGTCCACCCCCAGTTTTCGTAGGTTTCATAGACAAAAACATCCCGATCCAGATGCAGGATTCCCTGAGGGGTTTCTTCAATACGTTCCAACAGTTTCGACATCCATTGGCTGTCGGATTCATAGTTGTTGAACAGAAAGGCGCGTTGATTTGTTACAATAAACCCGCCTTCCCGTCCGTTTTCCATATAATACTCAATGGCCGTCAGCCGTGCGGATTCCATGTTAAGAAATCCAAGAGAAGCTTGGTAATTCAGGTCATTCATGTAAATCATGGAATCTTCCACGTGACGCTGCATGTTTTCGATTTCATTATTTAAGAGCATCTGATAACCATTCCAATAGGAGACGGCTCCCAGTGTTACGATGGAGATAATCAGCAAGATGACAAAAGGGATCAGAATTTTATTTTCAATGTCAAGTTTCAACGCATTCATTCCTTTACTGGATGGATGATGAGTGAAGGATCATTCACTGGCCTTGTTTGGTTCCACAAAACTGACCAGCAGGAATACCAGCAAGGCTGTCAGAAAACCGGGAAAAGCCGGATGAATCCTATGATGCAGAGAAAACCCTGTTTCGATGCTGTAGACGGTAAAGACAGCCATGACCGTGAGACCAGCCAGAAAAGAAAACAGGGCCGCCGATGCAGATGCTCTTTTCCATAACAGGCCGCCATAAAGCGGCAGCAGAAACGTAACCGTGAAAACACCCCAGATGTATCCGCCATAGATCAGCAGGCTTTCCGGTGGATTCAAAGACAGAAGTAAAGAGGCGGTTCCGGCAACAAAAATAAACACACGGCTCATGGTCAGCATTTTTTCATCTGAAATGTCAGGATTGATCAAGTTTCTGTAAATATCATAAGTAAACCCACTGGCAGCTACCAGCAGCTGAGAATTAGCCGTAGAGATGGCAGCGGCAATAATACTGATAAAAATCAATCCACTGTACCTGGAATAAATCACGTGATTGATCAGGTAAGGAAATACTTCGTCCACGGAATGGATGCCGGCAATTTCAGGCTGCAGCACTCGTCCGCCAATCCCAATAACCATCATGCAAAGATAGACAAAGGCCAGCAGAAAGACGGAGTAACAGATCATTTTTACGGCGGTTTTGGTATCCTTGGCAGAGGCAATTCGAATGGCATACTGGGGATTGGTAGCCAATCCCAGCCCCCATCCAAAAAACGACGTGAAGGTTAACAGCGGCGGATAGATGCCCATGGAAAAGGGGTGCAGCAATGCACCTTCTTTCGTCACATGGGAATATCCGGGAAAAGGCCGGCTTGAAATGGCCGACGCTTGTTCATGCATGAGGGTGATGCCTCCGACCTGCGTCAGGACGAGAACAGCCGCCACAGCAGCACCTGTTATGATCAGAAAGGTGTTTAGCCCATCCGTCCTGGCAACAGAAAAAAGGCCGCCAAAGGTGGTGTACATAATGAATAAATATATAAGTATCGTGGCGAAGGTGTAATCGATGTCCAGGAATTGAGAAACCACAATACCAAACCCGCGGATCTGGATAATAATGTAGAGTACGTATGTAATGACAATTACCAGTCCGCCCATTGCCTGCAGGAATTTACTTCCATACCGGAGGTAAAAGTATTCCGGCACCGTTACCACATCATAGTTTTTCAGGCGGGTTGCCAGAAACACCATTAACGTGGCACCGGTAAACCAGGGGACAATGGCGTACAGCACTGTATTATAACCATCGGCATAAATGGAGCCGGATACCCCCAGCATGGAAGCGGCGCTGAACCAGGTTGCCGTGAACGTGGCCATGCTTAAGAGCAATCCAAGACTACTGACGGCCACAAAAAAATCACGAATATTTTGTGTCCGTTTAAAGCCGCCTTTTCCAAAAAACAACAATACAATGGTGTAGAGGGTGAAGTAAACGAGATAGGTCAGTGAACTATTCATCCTTCCAGGCTCCCTTCCTCTTCAGATAAATCGCCAGGATCGTGGGAGCAAAAGCAGACAGGAGAAAGAGCCCTCCCACAATCAGGATGGTGGTAGGGGGAAGACCAAGGATCGTTTCCGTTGGCAGAGCCATCACTATCAGAACCTTTCGTTGAAAGATTTGAAATTTCCGTCTCTTTCATTCTACAGAAGATTTGTCATCATGGCAACCAACTCCGGATCAAAACGAATTATGATCGCTTACTCAACAACACCGCCATAGTAGTCCGGAACAAAGGTCTGGTCCGTAATGGGCGGCCGGACATAGGCCAGATCATCCTGCCGGGGTGGCAGCTCGATGGGTTCCGGCGTCAGATCCTGATAAGGGATATTGTCCAATAGGTGATGGATGCAGTTAAGCCGTGCATGGCGCTTGATATCTGCGTCTACCACATACCAGGGTGCCTGCTTGATATCCGTGTGAGCAAACATTTCATCCTTGGCTTTGGAGTATTCCATCCATCGTTTTCGTGACTCCAGATCCATGGGGCTTAGTTTCCAGCGTTTCGTAGAGTCTTCAATCCTCGCCTGGAAACGACGCTCCTGCTCTTCATCCGACACCGAAAACCAGTATTTGATAAGAATGATGCCGGAACGAACCAGCATCCGTTCAAATTCCGGGCAGGATCTGAGAAATTCCCGATGCTCTTCCTCCGTACAAAACCCCATCACTTTTTCCACGCCGGCCCGGTTATACCAGCTTCGGTCGAAAAGAACCATTTCGCCGGCTGCCGGCAGGCGATTGACATACCGTTGAAAGTACCACTGGGTTTTTTCCCGCTCTGTTGGCGTCCCAAGGGCTTCCACGCGACAAATCCTGGGATTGAGGCTATCCATGATCCGTTTGATGACGCCGCCTTTTCCGGCAGCATCCCGTCCTTCAAAAATCACCACCACTTTCAACCCTTCATGCTTAATCCATTCCTGAAGCTTCACCAGCTCCACCTGCAATTTTTGCAGCTCTTTTTCATAAGGTTTTCGTTTCAGTTT
>SLLE01000015.1 GCA_007134225.1 Tindallia sp. | reverse complement strand
GTGCGGTGGTAACGGAGCAAATTTTCTCCATTCCTGGTATTGGCAGGCTTTTGATTACTTCCGTATTTCGGAGGGATTATCCACTGATTTCCGGGATTGTTCTGTATGTGGCAGCAGCGTATGTGATTATTAATTTGCTCATTGATATTATCTATGTCAAATTCGATCCGAGAATCAAGCTATAGGAGGTGAATCTACTCATGAGTAACGAAGCAGTATTGCCGGTGCCTGTTACGGGTGCGCGGTATTGGTTTCGATTGTTGTCCCGTAATAAAAGTGCGTTGATAGGTGCCACGGTTTTTCTTAGCATTGTTCTGGTAGCAATTTTTGCACCAATCATTGCGTCTCATGCTCCCGATGTCATGTTACCGGAGAACAGGTTGCAACCTCCTGGAGCAGATAACTATTTTGGAACAGATGGGTTTGGTCGAGATGTCTTCAGTCGAGTCATTTATGGGACGCGCATCTCCATGGCAGCTGGTATCAGTGTGGTGATCATTACGACGGTGGTAGGAATTGCGATAGGTTTATTGGCTGGATTTTATCGGACCGTCGATAATATCCTGATGCGAATTTTGGACGGTTTGATGGCTTTTCCGGCCATCATACTGCAAATTGCCATTATGGCGGTATTGGGGGCCAGATTCATTAACGTGGTCATAGCCTTGTCCATTGTTTACATCCCTCGAATGGCCCGAGTTGTTCGGAGTGCCGTGTTAGTGCAAAAAGAGCAGCAGTATGTCGAGGCAGCGAGATCCATTGGTTCCAATGATTTTCGCATCACGATTTTGCATATTTTGCCAAATTGCATGGCTCCCATTATTATTCAGGCGACGATGATTTTTGCTTACTCTGTGTTGGCAGAGGCATCCCTCAGTTTTTTGGGTGTCGGCGTACCGCCAGATATACCAAGCTGGGGTAATATTCTTGAAGAAGGACGTGTGTTTATCCGCAGGGCACCCTGGATGATCACATTTCCTGGCATAGCCATTTCGTTATGTGTGTTGGCATTAAATATGTTTGGGGATGGGTTGAGAGATATCCTTGATCCTAAAATGAGAAAGAAACAAAACTGACAGGGGTGAGGGAAATCATGTCTAAGCCATTACTGGAACTACGCAATTTGCGTACTGAATTTCATACTGAGGAAGGAATTATTCCAGCGTTAAATGACGTTTCCTTTTCGCTTGACAGCGGTGAAACCCTTGGAATAGTGGGGGAAAGTGGCTGTGGGAAAAGTGTGACAGCCCTGTCGATCATGGGTTTGCTGCCTTATTCCGGAAAGATTCGAAGCGGTTCTATTCATTTTAAAGGACAGGATCTCTTGCAAAAAAGTGAAAAAGAAATGAGGGGGATCCGGGGCAAGGAAATATCCATGATCTTCCAGGAGCCAATGACATCGCTAAACCCGGTGTATACCATTGGGAATCAGTTGGTGGAGGCCATTATGATTCACCAGAAAATTGATAAACAGGCGGCCATGAAAAAGGCAGTGGAAGCATTAAGAATGGTTCGAATACCATCTCCGGAAAAACGGGTAAAAGAGTATCCGCATCAGCTTTCCGGTGGAATGCGTCAGCGAGTCATGATTGCCATGTCATTGGCCTGTAATCCGCAGGTTTTGATTGCAGATGAGCCAACGACGGCCTTGGATGTTACCATACAGGCGCAGATTCTTAAAATAATGGGAGCGTTGAAAGATGAGCTGGGAACCGCGATTATTCTGATTACCCATGACCTGGGGGTGGTAGCTGAAATGGCACAGCGAGTGCTTGTCATGTACGGTGGAAAAGTGGTGGAACAAGGCCAGGTGGAAGCCATTTTCGAGAATCCACTGCACCCGTATACAGAGGGATTATTAAAATCAATTCCCAGTGTTGACCAGGACGAGGAAAAACTGCATGTGATTAAAGGGTCTGTCCCCCATCCATTGAGGCTGCCGAAGGGATGTTCCTTCAATCCGCGTTGCCCCTATGCCATCGATCTTTGCCGTGAAAAAGCCCCTGAGTTGACAGAAACGGAGCCCAATCACTTTGTTCGCTGCTGGCTTCGAATGCCCGAGGAGGTGAAAGAGTAATGGAGCCATTGCTGGAAGTTAAAGACCTGAAAAAACACTTTCCTCTGGGTGGAGGATTCTTCGGTGGAAATAAGCAGAGTGTTAAAGCGGTGGACGGCGTTTCTTTTTCGATCAGAGAGGGTGAAACCTTTGGGGTTGTCGGCGAAAGCGGTTGCGGAAAAAGCACCCTGGGCCGCGTCATCCTTCATCTATTGGAGCCATCAGATGGAATGATCCAGTTTCAGGGTCAGGACATCAGCCATTTAAGCAAGGAAAAACTGAGAAAACTTCGGCGTGATATGCAAATTATCTTTCAGGATCCATACGCATCCTTAAATGGGAGAATGAAAGTATCTTATATTATCAAAGAGCCGATGATTGTTAACAAAATCGGCACCAGGAAAGAACAAGATGATAAAGTGACGGAACTCTTGGAAGTAGTGGGACTAAACGCCTCTCATGCAGAGAAGTATCCCCACGAATTTAGTGGAGGACAGCGGCAGCGAATTGGTATTGCCAGGGCTTTATCCCTTAATCCAAAGCTTATCATCTGTGATGAACCGGTATCGGCTTTGGACGTGTCCATTCAGTCGCAGGTGCTGAACCTTTTAAAGGATCTCCAAAAGGAATTTGGCCTGACCTACATCTTTATCTCGCACGATCTAAGTGTGGTTCGCTATATTAGTGACAGAGTAGCGGTCATGTATTTAGGAAAATTTATGGAGATGGCCGAAAAAGAAGAATTGTACACCAATCCATTGCATCCTTATACGAAAGCGCTTTTATCGGCTATACCAGTACCCAAAGTCAATGCAAAGAAGGATGAAATTATTCTGGAAGGTGATGTGCCGAGCCCTTCAGATCCACCGATTGGTTGTCGCTTCTGTACACGATGCCCGATTGTTGGAGAAATTTGTATATTAGAAGAGCCAAAACTTCGAGAAATAGTACCGGATCACTTTGTTGCCTGTCACAAAGTATAAAAATAATGCCTCCTTTTCTGCTCCCTGCATTTGCCAGCAGTCGTCGCAGGGAGCCTAATAACAATCGAAAAGGGTTGATACCATGAAAAAAAATGAGATTAAAGAATATTTTGATAACCATTACTCGAAAATGACTGAAAGTCAGAAAAAGCTGACAGCTTATATTATTGAAAATTACCGTGAAGTTGCCTTTTTATCGGCAGTTGAACTGGGCGAAAAAGTAGCCTGCAGCGATGCGACGGTGATCCGTTTTGCTCAAATTCTAGGCTTTGAGGGGTATGCAGATTTTCGAAAGTCAATCCAGGAACAGCTAAATCATCAGGAGTCGCCGGATATTAAGCTTTTAAAAAGCATCAAGAATTTTCAAAATCAGGATGGTCTGTTAAGCAACAACTGTAAAACGGATTTACAAAACCTGGAAGAGTATATCCTCAACTTAAACATGAATCAGATTAACCTGGTGGTGGATGATCTGATGAAAGCGAAGACCATCTACCTGGTGGGTCTTGGCACCAGTTCCATCATTGTGGATTTTCTTTCATACCATTTACGGCGGATGGGATTTTCAGTAACAGCTATTCGTGAGGGTGGACTCATCTTAATGGATAAACTTGCTTCGATGGATGAAAAGGATCTCCTGCTGATAGCAACCTTCCCTCGATACTCACGGGATTCCATGAATGCGATCCGGATGGGAAGAAAAAAAGGTGCTCAGGTAGTGACGATTACGGATAATGAATTGACAGAACTGGCAGCACAAAGCAACCGGGTCTTAGTGGTGAAAACACAGAATGTGAGTTATTTCAATTCTTATGTTGTTCCAATGGAGCTATGCAATGTACTACTGATTCAGATCTTGGAAAAGAATAAAGAACACGTATACCAGAAACTTAAAGCCAATATGGAACAGATGGAAGAGTTTGATCTGTTTCTCTAGGAGACAAGATCTGGAGCGTCGTAAAGGAGCGGCCATATGAAACGTACAATCATAAAAAATGGCTATTTGATTGATCCAGGCAGTGGGCGGGAAGGTCTTTATGATCTGATGATTGAAGCGGATCAAATCACATTGGTAGAAAAGGATATCGCAATTTCGGAAGGCGATCAGGTTTTAGATGCTAAAGGCAAGTATGTCGTGCCGGGCTTTGTTGATTTACAGGTTAATCCAGGCAATACCATTGAGTATATTTCTGACAGGCTTCCGTTGTATGGCATTACGACGCCATTGATGATGCCATGCAATACTTATGATGGAGTCCCCATTATTCAGCATTATGGGGGATTAAAGAAAATGCTGGATTTTTGTGAAGGCCATCGAGCGAATATCGCAACGGCGATTTCCATTGAGCCCCCGGACACCCGGGGACATGAATCCTATATTCAGTTGACGGTTCCAATCAACGCTTTGGGAAAACGAATTGAAGAGCTGATTGATTTGGGCGTGACGGCAATTGGAGAAATTGTACTGCCGCTGGGAGGCATTGCTCATATAGGCAGTGACATGAGTGAAGCGTTTTTGGATGCATTACTGATAGAAGCGAACCGTTTTGAAATGCCGGCTCTGGTTCATACCGGGCTTGGATTTGAGGGAATCCGACGAGCTGTTGAGGTTGCCGGTGGAAGGGACATGCATCTTTGTCACGTTGGCAGCACTTGTTCTCAGGACAGTATCCATAAAGCGCTGGCCTTGCTGGAAGACCATCCTAATATTACAACGGATACGCACCTGTCAGAAGTGGCTGGCAGCACCAGTCGTAACAGTGAGTTGGTGGTGGATTATTTCAAACGGGGTGAAGTGGTGAAGATTCACCCGGAAAGTTTTCAGGTGGAGGTGCCGGAAGATCTGACAACGGCCATGCCGCCATTTTATTACAACAAACGTAATTTACTGGAAAACAATATTATTTGTGCCTTGTCGGATCGAGTAGAAGCCATTGAAAGTGATGAACTTGGAGATGGAATCCGCGCGCAGATCATGCTTAAAAATTTCTTTCGCTTAGTTAATTCCGTGGCATTGGAACATGTCAAGATAAAATTGATGAGTAAATTGATCCGAAAGCTGACGGTGAATCCGGCAAAAATTCTTCAGATTAGTCGTGGCACACTGAATATCGGGGCCTTTGCCGATGTGGTAGTCATGGACTTGGAAAAGGAACGGGTGGAAACGGTACTCGTTAATGGCGAAGTAGTGGTGCGGGAAGGGTTACGAACAGAGGCAAGGCCTGGAAGAAGAATTCGATATAAAGGATAAAATGATTTGTCGGAAGTTACTCCGTTCCCTTTCCAGCACTCGTATAAACCATCCCGGCCACCAGCACCAGGCCCAGGTATCCGATGGTTGGGTAGATGATGCCCACCATGGTGGCGAAGGGAAGATGACCTCCGATAAAGGCGAAAAGGGTCATCACCAGAGCGGCAACTCGATAGCGAGGGGTTTGGTCGTTTCTTTCCACCCGGTTAACGGCGGTCCAAAGCATGGCGACGGAAGAGGTGTAGGTGCCGGCCAGCATGAGCAGGGCGAAAAGGGAAGCGACGATGGGAAAATGGGCAGAAGCAACAAAGAGCGATGGGATCTGCCGGTCATATACCTGCCCGATGTTGACTAAAAGACCGGTGCTAAGGATCATGGCGCCGGTTAGAAAAAAGATGCCTGCAAAGAGGCCGCTAAGCATGGTTTCCTTATGATTGCGGGTCAGCCTTCCCACGCCTGCGGTAAAGGGCATGAATCCCACCAAAAGAAATGCGGCATACATAATCCCGGAAACCAGCCAGTGAGAGTAGGCATAGGGCACCTGAATTGTTGACAGAACCTGACCGGAGTTGGCGATGCCTTCCGGATTTTTGATAATACTGGTTAAACCGATGAAAATGGTGAGGCCGATAAACATAGGTGCAACAGAACCTACAATACGGGCCAGCCTTTTCAGGCCTAATAATACCGTAGAGAGTGTCATTGCCGCCATGCCAATGCGCCCGACGGCAGGGCTCAGGCCATAATGTTCGTTGACGGTGGCGCCGGCAGCAGAGATCATGATGGAGTACACCAAAAACATGAGAATGGGAACAAACCATTCGAAAAAAAGACCGATTTTTTTCCCGCAGTAATGGGCAAAAATCTCATTGGTGTTGGAAAATTGATATTTTCGTCCGTCTTCCAGGATGGTCATAAAAACCCATGAAAGAAGCAGCATGGCGACGATGCCGGCGCCAATGCTGCCAGTAAAACCAAGGTGGGTAAAAAACTGCATGACCTCCTGTCCGGAGGCGAAGCCGGCACCAACAACGGATCCCATGATGGCGCCGCC
>SLLE01000072.1 GCA_007134225.1 Tindallia sp. | reverse complement strand
TGTGGTTGTCGATCAGGGCGGCCAAAAGGTTATTGGCGGCGCCCACAGCGTGGATGTCGCCGGTAAAGTGAAGGTTGATGTCTTCCATGGGAATAACCTGGGAGTATCCGCCGCCGGCGGCACCGCCTTTGACGCCGAAGACCGGGCCGAGGGATGGTTCTCTCAGGGCCACGATGGTTTTCTTGCCTAAGTAGCTCAGGGCATCGGCCACGCCGATGGTGGTGGTGGTTTTGCCTTCACCTGCCGGGGTTGGATTAATGGCGGTGGTCAGGATCAGTTTGGCTTTCTTGGTTTCTTTGGCTTTTTTTACGTGCTCGCCGGATACTTTGGCTTTGTACTTGCCGTAGAGGTCCAGATCGTCTTCGGTTAATCTTAGCTGTTCTGCGATTTCCCGGATGTCTTTTGGGATCGCTTCCTGGGCAATTTGGATATCGGTTTTCATGTTCTACAACGCCTCCTTAAAATTTTTCTTCCATACACATGCATGCTTTGCATAGAGCGATGCATGCTTATACAACATAATTTATCATCAACAGCGTCATTATTTCGTCAATGCCGCCGTCAACTCTTAACTACCTTATTCACCATGCTTATGCAACCAAAACACGTCTTTATAATGTTTTTTGGAACGCCGTTCTATTATATATAGATTATAATAGTGTCCCGGTATTGTCAACAAAAAATCGTTTATCTGATTTAAAATTTCAATATTGAGCCCGTATACGGTTACCCTTTCGTGGTTTTTCAACCCTTTTAGGCTTGGTGCATTTGCATTTTTTTATGGGTCATGGTAAAATGCATAGTGTTAAAGACCCAGTCATGTTAATACTTTACCGAAGCTATGAATTCTGTTTATATGCATGTTTAAATGGGTACGCATGAGAAACAATGGGTATATGATCCATTGAATAAGATCATTCCCAAAGAAGGGAGCCGAATTAATGGCAACAATTAAGGTAGAAAATATTACCAAGATTTTTGGGAATCGACCCAAAGAAGCATTGGAAATGTTGAAAGAAGGCATTTCCAAAGATGAAATACTCGAAAAAACCAGAAATACAGTAGGGGTCAATAACGCTTCATTTGAAATCGCCGAAGGCGAAACCTTTGTCATCATGGGGCTTTCCGGAAGTGGGAAGTCAACATTGATTCGTTGTATGAACCGACTTATTGAGCCAACTTCAGGAGAGGTATGGGTAGGCGAGGATAACATCACCAAAATGAAACCTGAAGAATTGCGTAACTTTCGCCGTCATAAGCAGGCAATGGTCTTTCAGAAGTTCGCCCTGTTTCCTCATAAAACCGTAGCCGAAAATGTTTCTTTCGGCTTAGAAATTCAGGGACTCGGCGAAGAGGAGCGGATGGAAAAAGCGCTGGAAGCACTGGATTTGGTGGGACTGAAAGGTTACGCCAATCAAAAACCGGGACAACTGAGCGGAGGAATGCAGCAACGTGTCGGCCTGGCCAGATGCTTAGCCGTGGACCCGGAAATCTTATTTATGGATGAGGCCTTCAGCGCATTGGATCCTTTAATCCGCAAAGACATGCAGGACGAGTTGCTGGCACTTCAATCCAAAATGAACAAAACCATCGTCTTTATCACGCACGATCTTGACGAAGCACTGAAACTGGGGGATCGTGTTGCCATCATGAAAGATGGGATCATCGAACAGATCGATGCACCGGAAGATATCCTTCGCAATCCGAAAACGGAATATGTTGCCCGTTTCGTTGAAGATGTGGATCTGTCCAAAGTACTGACAGCCGAAGGCGTTATGGTAAAAGCCAAAGCCGTGGCCCGGCCAAAGGACGGCCCGCGAATGGTGCTTCGAAAAATGAGGGAAGCAGGCATTTCCGGTATTTTTATGGTCAGCCGTGACGATGAGCTCATCGGCTATATCAATGCGGATAATGCAAAAAAAGCCGTTGAGGCGGATCAAAAAGATGTCGAAAATATTTTGGAACGAGATCTCGTCACCACCTCCCCGGATAAAACCTTGAATGAACTGTTTGAACTAATGGCGACGGCCAGCATCCCTGTAGCGGTCGTTGATGAAAACAACAAGTTCAAAGGCCTGATCATCAGAGGATCTCTGTTATCCGGTCTGGTAAAGGAGGAGTATTCTCATGATGACGAGTAGTATTCTAAATCCCCTTGATTTTATCCCGCAAATACCCATCGGTAATTGGGTGGATGGCTTTATTCAGTCACTTCGAGGTTTAATCGGTCCGATAACCCGTATTATATCAGCTTTCCTAAGTGGAATGATGGGATTGATGTCAGATGTGTTGATTTTAATTCCACCTTTCCTGTTAATTCTGATCATCAGTGCTATCGCCTGGAAGCTGGCGAGCCAGCGAGTTGCTGCCTTTAGTTTTCTTGGGCTAAGCTTGATTTACAACATTGGCTTATGGGAAGAATCCATTATCACCATCACCATGATTCTTGTTGCCGTTTTCATATCATTGCTAATCGGTCTGCCAACAGGAATTCTGTCTACCCGATATGAACTGGTTCACAAAATTGTCTGGCCGATTCTTGACTTTATGCAGACCATGCCGGCCTTTGTTTACCTGATCCCAGCGATCTTCTTTTTCCGCTTGGGCGTCGTATCCGCTATGATCGCCACCGTCGTTTTCTCGGTACCACCGGTAATCCGACTAACAGGACTGGGAATACGACTGGTACCGGAAGATATGATTGAAGCCGCTACCGCCTTTGGAACAACCGACTGGCAAAAACTCACAAAAGTCCAGCTTCCGCTGGCGATGCCAACGATTATGGCCGGCGTTAATCAGTGCATCATGCTGGCATTGTCCATGGTTGTTATTGCCGCGATGATCGGTGCTGGCGGCCTTGGAGCTGTTGTGCTTAGAGGGATTCAGCGTGTAGACCTGGGCCTTGGATTTGAAGGTGGCGTATCTGTAGTGATCCTGGCCATTATTCTTGATCGCATCACTCAAAGAAGTAAAGATGCGAATGAATAAGGCCATTGATCATAAATAACTTTTAGTAACAAAAAAAGAGGAAAGAAAAAAGGAGGGATTAGTTTGTCTAAGAACAAACTGATGATCGTAACATTAATTTTGTTGACCGCTTTCGCACTGGTGCTTTCCGGTTGCGGACCTGCAGATGAGCCGGCTGAAGTGGAAGAACCAGTCGACGTGGAAGAACCAACCGACGTGGAAGAGCCAGAGAAGAGCATCTCAATGATTACAGGAATTGACCCTGGTGCCGGCATCATGGCGGCTACTGAGGAAGCCATCGAAGTTTACGGCCTGAACGTTGGTCTGCTGGAAGCCAGCGATGCTGCCATGACAGCAGAATTGGATGCCGCCATTGCCAACGAAGAATGGATTATCGTAACTGGTTGGTCTCCGCACTGGAAATTTGCTGCCTGGGATCTGAAGTACCTGGAAGATCCGGAAGAAGTTTTTGGTGGTGAAGAGTACATCGCAAACGTGGCAAGACAAGGACTGGAAGAAGATCATCCCGCTGTCTTTGAGTTGCTGCAAAACTTCAGCTGGACTGACGATGAGATTGGTGCTGTGATGGATATGAACGCACAGGACGACAACTTTGAAGCCAATGCAGACGCTTGGATCGGCGAAAACAGAGACGTCGTAGATGAGTGGATTCCGGAAGGTCTGGAAGGAAATGGCGAAGAAATCGAAATCCTGCTGGTTAACTGGGACTGTGCTCTGGCCAGCACCAACGTAATGGCAGCCATCCTTCGGGAAGCCGGTTACGACGTCAGCATGACACCTGTTGACGCTGGCGTTATGTGGTCTTCCATCGCCGAAGGTGATGCCGACTTTATGACAACCGCCTGGTTGCCGGGAACCCATGGTGCTTACATGGAAGAGTTTGGAGATGACGTTGTCGAAGTAAGTACCAACTACGAAGGCGCTCGCATCGGTTTGGTTGTTCCATCCTATGTACCTTTCAACAGCATCACAGAAATCAACGATTACGCAGACTAAAACTGAATCAGGCTTAATTAAGGCCCCGCTGCAAGGCGGGCCTTTTTTGTTTTGTAATGCCCCTCCAACTTCTGTTATAATAGGTACAGAATCCAATAAGCGGGAGGTTGTTTTATGGAAAAGATTTATGACGTGATTATTATCGGCGCCGGCCCCGCCGGACTCTCTGCCGCGCTCTATGCCGGCAGGGCCAAACTGAAGACTTTAGTGCTGGAAGGCACCAAGGTTGGAGGGCAAATCGCCATCACCAGCGAAGTTGATAATTATCCCGGATCCATGTCGGATGCCACCGGCCCCACACTAACCGCCAGAATGGTGGAACAGGCCAAACAATTCGGAGCAGAAATGGTTCCGGATTCTGCCACAGGCACCGACTTTAAAAGGGAGATCAAAATCGTCAAAGGCGAAAAAGACGAGTACAAAGGCCGCAGCGTGATTATTGCCACCGGAGCCAATCCAAGAAGAATCGGATGCCCGGGAGAGGTGGAACTGACGGGTAAAGGCGTTTCCTACTGCGCCACCTGCGATGCCGACTTTTTCCAGGATCTTGAAGTTTTTGTGGTTGGCGGCGGAGACACTGCCGTGGAAGAAGCCCTCTACCTGACAAAATTCGCCCGCAAAGTAACCATCGTCCATCGGCGTGACAAATTGCGTGCAGCGAAGTACCTGCAGGAAAAAGCCTTTGAGAATCCTAAAATTGATATTATGTGGAATTCCGTTATTGTGGATATTAAAGGAGACGGAATCGTGGATTCTGCCGTTTTCCATAATAATGACACCGGTGAAACCTTAGAAATTAAAGCCGCCGAAGAAGATGGCACCTTTGGGGTTTTCGTTCTGGTTGGCTATGTGCCGGTTTCAAAGGTATTCCTTGGCTGCATTGATACGGACGAAATTGGTTATATCATTGCGGATTCCCGCATGCGCACCAATGTGGAAGGTGTCTTTGTCGCCGGAGACGTTCGGGTCAAAACCCTGCGCCAGGTGGTAACCGCAACGGCCGATGGCGCCATTGCCGCGGTAGAAGCAGAAAAATACTTAGAACATAAGGAGTGATCACATGAAGAACAAACGTTTAGTCATGATTCCAGGACCCACCCCCGTCACCCGATCCATTCAGGATCAAATGGGCAGAGAGGTTGCCGCCTTTGGCGACCCAGCCTTTGTGCAGGATTATAAAGAACTAATCAGCGATTTGAAAACCCTTTGGAGAACAGAAGGCGAAGTATTTGTTGTCGCCGGCACCGGTACCATGGCCATGGAAATGGCCATCGCCAACACATTGAAAAAAGGAGACAATTTGCTTATCGTCTCCCACGGATTTTTTGGTGACCGTTTTATTGACCTTGCGGAACGGAAAGGCATCACCGTAGACGTTCTTTCCAGTGAATGGGGACAAATTGTTCCGGTAGCTGAAATCGAAAGCAAGTTGAAAGAAAAAACCTACCAGGCCGTTACCGTCAGCCATGTGGATACCTCTACCGGTGTATGTGCCCCGGTGGAAGAAATCGGCAAAATGATGGAGCAGTTCCAGGATACCCTCCTGATCGTGGACGGTGTTTGTGCCACGGCCGGTGAAAAAGAGTATGTGGATGACATGAATATAGACGTGCTCCTGACCGGAACCCAAAAAGCTTTCGGCGTGCCGCCAGGTTTGGCCATCCTCTGGGCCGGACCCAAAGCCATGGAGCGGCGTAAAAGCTTGGGCACCATTCCGGAGTACTATGTTGACTTTGACAAATGGCTGCCGATTATGCACGACCCTTCCAAGTATTTTGCCACACCAGCCATCAACATGGTTTGGGCTCTGAAGGAATCCGTCAACATCATTAAGGAAGAAGGCACAGAAGCACGTTATGCTCGGCATCAAAGAACGGGGAAAGCCATGCAAGCCGCCCTGGAAGGACTCGGATTTTCCATTTTAGCCGATAAAAATCACCGGGCTTCCACCCTTTCCAATGTCATCTATCCAGAGGGGATCGATGACGCCAAATTCCGCGGTCTCCTTTATGAAGAAGGCATCATTGTGGCCGGCGGGCTGGCTGCTTATGCAGGCAAAATGTTCCGATTGGGACACATGGGCAATGTGGACATGCATGATCTGGTGGCGACATTAGCCACCATCGAACGGGCCCTTTATCGTTCAGGACAACCAGTGGAGCTGGGTAAAGGCGTTGGTATTTTCATGAAGGAAATGCTTCAATAGGTTCAAAAGCAGTTGGGAGGCACTATTCGTGACACAAAGCATCCAATGGAAAAGAGTATTTTTATTTGGCGGCGCCATCATGGGATCCGTTGTTGGTGCCGGCTTCGCCTCCGGACAGGAGGTCATGCAGTTTTTTACCCACCTTGGTTTTACTGGCAGCATTGGCGCCGGCATCGTCGCCATGCTGC
>SLLE01000075.1 GCA_007134225.1 Tindallia sp. | reverse complement strand
GGATATGAAACAACGGAAGACGTGACAACAGATATGGCTATTAATGTCACTGGATACCAGGGCCTACAGCATATGAATGGCGAACCTGTTTTCTGGCCGCTTGGACAGTCTCCGGTACTTTACACGGATGGCTTCGGTTTTGAATCGAAGAAGGCAAAATTGCAGACAGTACCAGATGCACCTTTATTCCAGGAACCTGTTTACACACATTACATCACCAACCTCTTTATGAAGAAGCTGGAAGAAGAAGGATTGGATCGCTTCTAAGCATGTGATCAATTATTAACAAGACAAAAGGCAAAACCCGTTTTTCATGGGTTTTGCCTTTTTATGTCATCAACCGTTGAATTTCCTTCGGCGACAGCAAAATCTCTTCCATAAGATCCGGCTCTTTTGGAAGAACAAAAGAAATCCGGTTATCACGATTCTTTTTATCACTGGCCATTGCTTTCATGAAAACTTCCCCTGAGAAGTTTTCATTTTCATCTTCAACAGGAATCAAATGAACCAGTTCTTTGTATTCGCTGCATTTTTCAGGAAGAATCCAGTGAAGCCTGCAGGCAAGTTCCAGTTCGTAAAGCATTCCCCACCTTACTGCCTCGCCGTGAGAAATCGTATAGTTTGACAGCTTTTCTCTTGCATGGCCAGCCGTGTGGCCAAAATTTAACACTTTTCTGAGTCCTTTTTCCCGCTCATCTGCCATTACAATTGTGTTTTTGCATGCAATGCAACGCTTGATGAGCTGCGTCATAACATCTGGTTTTTTATGCATCACATCCTGCCAGTTCTCACGGATCCATTCACTCATTTCGCTGCCTTGAATAATGGCATATTTGATGACTTCCGCACATCCACCCCAGTATTCTTTGTTTGGCAATGTCTCCAAAACAAATGGGTCGATCCAGACGGCCTGAGGCTGGTAAAAGCTTCCAACAAGATTTTTGCCAGCCTCCAGGTTTACGCCGGTTTTACCCCCAACACTGCTGTCAACCTGAGATAAGAGCGTTGTTGGTATCTGTATCCACGAAATCCCCCGCATATAAATTGAAGCGCAAAACCCAGCCAAGTCGCCAACGACGCCGCCGCCTAAAGCAATGATTCCATCGTATCGGTTGATCCCTGCTTCCGCCATCATCTCCATGATTTCTTCAACCTGCCGAAAATTTTTGCTTTTTTCGCCAGGTTGGATTTCAATTTTCAAATAAGTATATCCCTTAAGTGTTTCCACCAGCGAAGCCAGGGCGGTGGAAACATGGTCATCTGTAATCAAAACCCAGCGCCGTTCTTTCAGCATCTCTTCCATCTCTGGCAAAAATGGATCGCTGAGTACGTTTGGCTGAATCAAAATTGGATAAGCCCTTCCCTGAAAATCCGCCACTACTCGTTCCATCTTCGCTTCATCTCCTTTAGCGAATCCGCCCCAAAAGACTCGAGGAATACCTCTGTCAATGTCATTTTGACAACCGCTTCAGCAACAACAGCTGCAGCAGGAACTGCGCAGGTATCGCTCCTTTCCACCGCTGCCTGATGTGCTTCTTTAGAAACAAAATTCACCGTATTCAAAGGTTTCATCAATGTTGGAATTGGTTTCATGGCACAACGAAGCACAAGGGTTTCGCCATTTGTCATCCCACCTTCAATACCACCGGCATGATTGGTTTTTCGATAAAACCCATCAGCATCATTGTAAAATATTTCGTCATGCACATGGGACCCGGGTTTTAAGGCAGACTCGAAACCATCCCCCACTTCCACTCCCTTAATGCCCTGGATGCTCATTAAGGAGCCGGCTAGCTTTCCGTCCAGTTTTCGATCCCATTGAACATAGCTCCCTAAGCCTACCGGGAGACCTTTTACCTGAATTTCGACAACGCCTCCCAATGTATCCCCTTCAAGCTTTGCTCCATCAATGGCTTTAATCATTAGTCTTTCTGTCTTTTCACATATGCACCGCACGAGGGAATTTTCGGAATCTTTTAGCTGTTCAAATGCCACCGGATTGTTTTCTATTGCAACATTTCCAATGCTACGTACATGGCTGGCCACTTCGATATTGAACTGAGATAATAGTTGTCCGACAATGCTTCCGGCAGCTACTCTGGCCGTTGTTTCTCTGGCGCTGCTTCTTTCCAGCACGTGCCGCATGTCATCAAAACCATATTTGATCGCACCTGCTAAATCGGCATGCCCCGGCCTCGGATGGCTGACTTTTTTATAGTCAAGATCTCCTTCAAAAGGATCCATTCCCTGTTTCCAGTTTTCATAATCCTTGTTGGGGATTGTAAAAGCGATTGGGCTTCCTAAGGTAATTCCACCTCTAATGCCTGACAAAACCTGAATTTTGTCTTTCTCTATTTTCATTCGGTCGCCTCTTCCATATCCCATTTGCCTTCTGGAAAGATGCTGGTCAATGACTTCTTTTGAGATAGGAACACCTGCAGGCACTCCTTCTACAACACCAACAACAGCCTGACCGTGGGACTCACCGGCGGTTAGTAGCCTTACCATGCTATTCCTCCTCTAAAGTGGTTTTTCAGATCTGGGAAAAGATCCAAAAATATACAATTTCCTTGTATTCTCTCTCAACTTTAATAGAATTTCTCTAATTGCCTCTTCTTCCTGATGTCCATGGAAGTCAATAAAAAAAATATATTGTCCCATCTCCTGCTTTGCCGGTCTGGACTCGATTCTAGATAGGTTAATGTTTTCATCTGCAAATATTTTCAATATCTGATACAAACTTCCCGGTTGATCCTGTTGAAAAGAAAAGGCAACGGCTGTTTTATCCATCCCTGTCGGAGCTTTTTTTCCTCTCCCCAGTTTAACAAATCTTGTTTGATTAAATCGATTATCCTGAATATCCACGGAAGCCATTTTTAATCCATTATGCTCTCCGGCCCACATGCTGGCAACTGCGGCATATTGACTCCCTTTTTCCTTAGCCATCAGACATGCAGCAGAAGTGCTTTCAGATCCAATTAATTTCACATGTGGGTATTCTCTCCGAAAAAACCGACGACACTGCTCCAATGCCTGGGGATGTGAAATGACATATTTCACTCTGGAGATATCTCCTGATGCATTGAATAAATGATGCCTGATGCGATACGTAACCTCTCCCTGAATGACAATATCTTTTAGATCCAGCAAGCTATCCATTACCGCCGTCACAGCACCCTCTGTGGAATTTTCCACCGGCAAAAGACCATAGGGCAGAATTTCTTTCTCCACTTTTTCTAATACTTCTATAAAGGATTCACAGGCAACTGGTTCCAGTTCCGGAAACGCCTCCGCCAACGCCAGATAGCTGTAAGACCCTTTTGGTCCCAAATATCCACACTCCATAAATTCATCTCCCTCGAACCTATTCCTGTTTATCCGATGACTACTACCGCTAAGACTCCCTCTTCTGCAAGAGGGAGATAAGCGGTGCTACGTCCCTGGATAACGCATTCTAACCTTCAGATGGAGTTAAAACTCCACCTGAAGCTAAAAATCCTGTTTATCCATCTATCAACTCTCTGATGATATCCATAAACCCAGGAAAGGATACTGCCATACATGATTCATTGCTAATCTCAACGATGTCTTCTGATAATAAACCGGCTACTGCCATGGCCATTGCAATACGATGATCGCCGTGGCTGTCTATACGTCCACCCTTTATTTTTTGAGGTCCATTAATTACCATTCCATCTTCCAGTGTCGTAACTTCGATGCCTACTTTTTCCAACTCTTCTGCCATTGCGCTAATTCGGTCCGTCTCTTTGACTCGAAGCTCCGAAGCACCTGTAATTCGTGTTGTTCCTCTTGCACAAGCAGCTGCAACAGCCAGAACGGGAATTTCATCGATCAGACTTGGAATCATTTCTTCACCGATCTCAACGGCATTGAGTTTCGTTCCCCTGATGTTAAGATCTGCTATCGGCTCTCCTCCAACTTCCCTCTGATGATTTATCATTATTTCTGCGCCCATTTGCTGAAGCACTTTTATAATTCCGGATCTTGTCGGATTAATCCCTACATTTTCCAACGTAACCTCGGATCCTTCCAGACAAGCAGCTGCGACCAACAAAAAAGCAGCGGAAGATATGTCTCCTGGCACTTCAATATGAGTGCCTTTCAGTTTACCAGGTTTAACCGTGCGGCTTAGCCCATCGGTATCCACAGTTATACCAAAGGATCCAAGCATACGTTCTGTATGATCCCTGCTGGCTCTTGGCTCGATGACACGAGTGGTGCCTTCCGCAAAAAGTCCTGCCAGTAATACAGCTGACTTGATTTGCGCACTGGCAACCGGCAATTCATATTCAATTGCTTTTAACTGTCCGCCCCGAATTGCCAATGGCGCTTTCTTTCCATTTTCCCGACCATCAATGATGGCGCCCATTTTTCTAAGCGGGACTGCAATGCGCTCCATGGGCCTCCCACGCAAAGAATCATCGCCTGTGATCACAGAATGAAAATTCTGACCACTTAGAATCCCAGCCATCAACCTCATGGTAGTTCCTGAGTTTCCAGCATCCAATACATTTTTAGGTTCACTGAGACCTTTATGACCTTTACCAACAATGCATATCCGGTCTTTTTCTTCCTGAACCAGCACACCCATCTGCTCAAAGCATCTGATGGTGGATAGGCAGTCTTCTCCTTTCAAAAATCCATCAATGGTGGTTTTACCTTCACTGATTCCTGCCAGCATCACAGCACGATGGCTAATGGATTTATCGCCGGGAACACGGCATTTTCCGTTTAATTTTTTCACACTATGTACGGTTAACATGGTTGATCTCTCCTTTTTGGCGGGTGAAAACGAATCCTTCTTCTCCCAGCGCCTTCATGGCGCGTCTTTCTTCTTCCGCTTCCGCAAATGCCAGCCGCACGGCTCCTTTTTCACCTTCTCTGGCATGCAGTATTTCGATTTCTTTGATATTAACCTGCGCCTCACCAACCACACTGGTGATGTGGGCCAAAGCACCCGGTTCGTCTTTAATATCCACATAGATCTGATACCATTCCGGCAAATAATCTTTGCCGGCCTGCGGAAGAAAATCTCTGTACCTCTTTCCTTTTTGAAGCAGTTCCAGCACTTCTTTTCGTTTCCCTTGGCTGAGGTGTTCCTGAAAATGACTCAGTACTCTTTCCAGCTTCTCAATTCCTTCCAGCAACTCCCGTCGGTTATAAAAGAATATTTCTTCCCACAACACCGGGTTTCCGGAGGCAATTCTCGTCGTATCACGAAATCCGCTCCCAGCAAAGTTTTTCAGCTCATTGTCCTGTTCTTCCTCCATCATGCAGGTCAGTACGGAAGCCATGAAATGTGGCAAATGACTGGTTCGCGCCACAATATAATCATGTTTTTCAGGGCTAATGATGACAGGAAAAGCTCCAATGGTGGATACCAGTGATTTTAATCTGTCCACAGCAGCAGCAGACGTTTCCACTGTCGGCGTCAAAAAGTAATAGGCATTTTCAAACAAATAAGGACTTGCAGCTTCCACACCACCTTTTTCAGAGCCGGCCAAAGGATGTCCGCCAACAAAGTGAACATCCTCCGAAAGAACACCGGCAGCTTTTACTGCTGCTTCTTTAACACTTCCCAGGTCTGATATGATAGCTCCTTTTTGGACAAATCCCGATATCGTGTTCATTATTTTTTCATAATGGCCAACAGGCACAGCCAAAATAATCAAATCTGCATGTTTTACTGTTGTTGACAACGATTCGCCGATTTCATCAATAACACCCATTCTTTTAGCCGTCAACACAGCTTCCCTGTTAGCATCAAATCCAATGATCTTACACGGAATGTCCCTTTCTTTCAGTGCCAGCGCAAAGGAGCCTCCCATTAATCCTGTGCCAATCAGTGCCATCTCTTTAAAGTCGTCCATCTCGCCACCCCCGATGCCTTATCGAACTGAGTAAATTTTTTGTATCGTATTCATCATTAACTTAAAATTATCATATTTCAGTGACTGCCCTCCGTCTGACATGGCCTCCTCTGGTTGATTGTGAACCTCCACCATCAATCCGTCAGCTCCAGCCGCCACGGCTGCTTTCGCCATTGATTCCACTAATGTCCATTTTCCAGTACCATGACTGGGATCTACGATAACAGGCAAGTGGCTAAGCTCCTTCACTACTGGTATCGCACTGAGATCCAGCGTGTTACGGGTGTATTTTTCAAAGGTTCGAATGCCTCTTTCACATAAAATCACATTGGGATTACCCTTGGAGAGAATGTATTCTGCCGACATCAACCATTCTTCGATGGTAGCACTAAGTCCTCGTTTTAGCATAACTGGCTTGCTGCTAAGGCCTGCCTGCTTGAGGAGGGCATAATTTTGCATATTACGGGCTCCAATTTGAAGAATATCAGCATATTCAGCCACCATATCCAGGTTGTTCTGATCCATTACTTCCGTCACAATGGATAACCCTGTCATTTCTTTTGCTTTTTTCAACAGCTTAAGTCCTTCTTCACCTAAACCCTGAAAGCTGTAAGGAGAGGTTCTGGGCTTGAAAGCTCCGCCACGAATCATATTGGCTCCACTTTCCTTTACATTTTTGGCAATGTCAAACAATTGTTCTTCACTCTCCACCGCGCAGGGACCAGCAATGACCACCAAGCTTCCGTTTCCTATTTTTGTTCCGTTTACCTTTACCACCGTATCCTCCGGATGAAAATCTCTTGATGCCAGTTTGAACGGATTCAAGACTCGAATCAGCCGTTCAACGTTCTCATTCGCTTCAATTTGACCGGGATTAATCTGGCGAGTATCCCCCACCAATCCTAAAATAACATGATTTGTTCCCTGTGATTCGTGAACTTCGCAACCTAAGCTAATCATTTTCCTCTTAATCTTTTCCACTTTTTCCCTGGGTGCACCAGACTTCATCACAATTACCATGCGATTACCTCCTTGTATTTTATCAATAAAAAAAGAGTGCCTCTTTCTAAGAGACACCCTTTGCGTACACCATCATCATTCATAGAATGACTATTCACTTGCAGCCTATGCTGGTGATAGATCCCACTGGTTCCTAGAAAGAACATATTTCTTTGAAGTTTTTACCCATGCAAAAGTTCCGGCGCTAAAATAAAAATAGCCCCAGAAATAGATAAACGAATATGCTTCAAAGATATTTCTATGATTCTTTCCAATTAATGCCAACATGTCTTCACACAGCTTTCTTTGATTTGATTATGGAAATTTTCAGTAATTACGGATAATTATAACCATCTCACGACTATCTGTCAACCTTTTTTTCATCCAATTTTTTTCATCCAATTTCTTCATCAAACTTTACATCCCGCAAGTCATTCATTATCCTTAATTCCTAAATGTTTCTTGAGCTTCTTAGGGTCGCTGCATAATACCAGTGATTCCGGCACATTTAACTGTCGAAACATTTCATGGGCTTTTTCGAATTTTCCTACATCCCAAGAAATATGGGCATCACTCCCGACGACCACCGGCACTTTATAATCCAGGCAGGTCTCAAGTATTTTCATACATCGATCCCAACTTCCTTTCCGGAAGCTATGCGATGTTAATGAACTATTATTGATTTCGATCAGTTTTCCATATTTCCCGGCGGCTTCCACCATTCTTTCAATCTGAACCGGATAAGCCGGATTGCCGGTATGCCCAAGGATGTGTATATATGGGTTTTTCATTACTTGGATCACAGCACTGGTATTCTCTTTTTCACTTCCTGGTTTGATGCATGGAAGGTGAAAGCTGGCAATAACAAGATCCAGTTGCTGTAATATGCTGTCCGACAAATCCAGACTTCCATCCATTCCAACAATATTCACTTCTGCTCCTTTTAAAATTTCCACCCCATACATAGAAGACGGCAGCACTTTTAGGTTTCGAAAATGTAATTTAGATGCAGCATGAGGCATCGCCGGACCATGGTCTGTCATTGCAATCAGGCTCAATTTCTGCTCAGAAGCCTGTTGAGCCATTTCCTGAACAGTGCTGTATGCATGGCCGCTGGCAATGGTATGACAATGGGTATCCACAATAAGCTTCATATTACTTCCTCCAATACAGTACAAAGGCGCTGAGCGTCTTAATAAATTGAGTAAAGAAAATCGAAATATCTTTAAAAATAACGCATCTTGTAGTAGGATTATAACAGAAGTGAAGAACAAATAAAATCGTCACTATGCGATTATATTAAAGAAAGAGGGATTCGATGAAGATCATCGTGCAAAAATTCGGTGGCACTTCCCTGGCAACACCTGAAAACCAACAAATGGCGGTAGATAAAATTGTCAGCGCCATCAAAAATGGTTACAGACCGGTTGTTGTGGTATCTGCCATGGGACGAAATGGTTCTCCCTACGCCACCGATACACTTAAAAACTTATTATCCATCGACGGTACCATGACTGACTCGCGGCATATGGACTTATTATTAAGCTGTGGAGAAGTCATATCTGCAGTGATCCTTTCCAGCAAACTCCAAAAAACAGGTTATGAGTCCGAGGCGCTAACCGGTTGGCAGGCCGGAATCGTCACCAACGATCATTTTGGTTGTGCCGAAATATTATCTATTGAAAAGGAAGTATTGCGATCTTATCTGGATAAAAATATCGTTCCTGTGGTGACGGGCTTTCAAGGCATGACGATGAACCGTGAAATTACGACTTTGGGTCGCGGAGGTTCCGATACCACTGCAGCAGCCCTTGGTGCAGCACTGTCTGCCGAGTGTGTTGAAATATATACAGATGTAGATGGAATTATGACTGCAGACCCACGAGTTGTTCAGGATGCCTGTATTTTGGATGAGATTCATTATGACGAAGTTTTTCAAATGGCAGATCAGGGTGCAAAAGTTATTCATCCACGTGCCGTTGAAATAGCACGTCAAAATAACTTATCACTGCGAATAAAAAATACGCATTCGGATCATCCCGGAACCTTGATCTGCTCCCAGCGGCAGCATTTCGACCTGCGCTATGCCGCAAAGGATCCACAGAACCTCCTGACTGCCGTTACACAAAAAAACAACATTTCGCAGGTCATTATTTTCAAAATGGAAACGGGGCTTCAAGATGAAAGCCGCCTCTTTTCCAAAATGGCCGATCTAGGCATCAGCATTGATATGATCAATTTTTCGCCGGAACGTAAAATGTTCACCATTGATGAAGAGAAAGTTTCTGCCTTAAAGCATTTATTGATGGATTATCCTGTAAAGTTTAAAGTGACTACCGACCTTAGTAAAGTAACCGTTATTGGCAATCGAATGACTGGTATTCCCGGAGTCATGGCAACGGTCTTTTCTGCCTTGGCAGAAGAAGGCATTCGCATTCTTCAAAGTTCCGACTCTCATGCCACCATTTCCTGTCTAGTCCGGGAAAACGAAGCATCTAAAGCGGTACAAAACCTCCACCGCTTTTTTAACCTTCATAACAAGAAATTTCAATCACCATTCCAGACGTTTTAAAATGCGCTGGTATCCGTCCGCTCCATAAATCAGACAGCGATTCACCCGGCTGATGGTAGCTGTGCTGGCTCCTGTTTGTTTTTCAATTTCTGTATAGGTCCTTTTTTCCTTAAGCAGTTTTGCCACTGCCAGTCTTTGGGAAATGGACTGGATTTCTTTGATGGTGCAAATATCTTCAAAAAATCGATAGCAATCTTCTTCTGTTTCGAGTGTCAGGACAGCCTTGAAAAGCTCATCAACGAAAGGACCTTTTAATTTTGACTTATATGTCACAGAACCACCTCTGTTTGTGTTCTCATTTTTTCGATGTTGAGAAAACAAATCCCGAGAAAGGTGCCATCTTTAATAGGATCACGTTATCCCTTATCGGAATTTCAAAACGATGAATCAATTCGATTATTTTTGATGCATTAATGCCGTTCATCTTTTCCTTTACCTCTATTTCTTTATCAGAGGTATTAAACACCGTTAAGATCGTTTCCTGCCCCTGGATTTTTCTTCTAAATCCATAATGGTGTTCTCCAGCTGTCCATGATTCCCATTCGCCTTTTTGAAGTGCCGGATATTGATTTCTTAATTCTATAACTCTTTTTGTCCATTCCATGAGCTCCTGATCTTCCTGTCCCCAGGGAAACGTTCTTCTGTTAAATGGATCCGGAAATCCTTCCAGACCAGCTTCATCTCCATAGTAAATCGAGGGCACCCCAGGAAAAGTCATTTGAAATAAACTGGCCATTTTATACCGGGCTACCGCCAGCTCACGTTTTTGTTTCGTTAACCTAAACTGCATTTTATCAGTCTCCGTCAGCGATTCAGGGTCCGGCGCTTCTCCCAATCTTGTTAATACTCTTGAGCGATCATGACTTCCAATTAAATTCATACAACTATAGAAATGCGTCTTTGGATAGTTTTCATACAAGCTCATTAGAGATGCATGGGTTTCATAACCGTTTTTTTGCCTTAGGAGAAAATCCAGTAAGATGGTTCTAAATGGATAGTTCATCACCGCATCCAACTCATCTCCCAGCAAGTATTCTCGTTTTTCACCATGACTTACTTTGTTGGATGCATCTTCCCACACCTCGCCAATTAAAACAGCATCTTCATTTTCTTCTTTTAATGCTAATCTCAATTCTTTAATAAATTCTGAAGGAAGTTCATCTGCCACATCCAAACGCCATCCTGCAGCCCCTTTGTTCATCCAGTAGCGAACAACACTGTCTTCGCTCTGATAGATGTATTTTTTAAAGGAATGCTCCAATTCGTTGGTGTTTGGCATGGTGTCAATTCCCCACCAGCAATCATACTCATGCGGATATTCCTGAAAGCGATACCAAGGATAGTAGAACGAGTTTTTGGATTGATAGGCTCCAAGACTATCATAATTTTCTTCGCGATTAAAGTATCGACTGTCGCTTCCGGTATGGCTGAAAACTCCGTCCAGAATTATTTTCATTCCCTTTCTATCCGCCTCGTCACAAAGTTCCTGGAACAACTCCTCTGTTCCCAGCAAAGGATCGATTTTCATATAGTCTCCAGTATCGTAACGATGATTGCTGGCGGCTTCAAAAATAGGATTAAGATAAATGATACCGATGCCTAAGTCTTTCAGATAATCTAATTTCTGAATAATTCCCTCCAGGTTTCCGCCATAGAAGTCCCATTTCATAATATTGCCTTTTGATGGGTCTTTTATATATATAGGGTCGTCTTCCCATCTTCCATGCAAAACACTGTCTTTTTTAAGAGAACGTGTTTTACCGTCTTCCAAGCCATTGAAAAATCGATCCGGGAAGATTTGGTACATGACTCCTTCCATATACCATGAAGGAATCGGCGACTCCCGGTATACCGTCATTTGATAAGAAAGCGGGACTTCACGCCTTATTTCGCCTACCCCACCCTGTCTTTTGCCGTTATTCCCATAGTAGTAAATCCCATCCGCTGTTTCCACTATAAAATAATACCACATTAGGCATGGAACCTCAGCGCCTGTCAATTTTACCTGATAGAAATCTTTTGATTCTGTCGTCGATGTCATACCATAAAGAGTTTCACCTTGGTGGTCCCTCCATGCCCTTAGGTAGACGTTCCGTGCCGAGGGCAGCAAAAAACCAGAAAGACTTAAGGTTACCTGTTCAGAACAAGGAAGAGCTCCAAAGGGGCTGCGATACGTTTTTTCATGAGAGTCATGAAACAGAATGTGATCTTTCATACTGACACCCGCTTTCTCAATTCTTTTCAAACTATTGCTTAGGCTTGATTAGCGGTAGCCGCCATACATGTTCATTGTAATCTCTGATGGTTCTGTCACTGGAAAAAGAACCGGCTGCCGCAATGTTAAGAATTGCTTTTTCCCACCAGATTTCCGGCTTTTTATACTCCAGCCCCAGTCTGTTATGGGCATGACAATATGGTTCGAAGTCTTTTAGTAAAAAGTATGGATCCGCCGTTCCATAATTCCCATAAATCAATCCCTCGTAGAGGCCCCGGAACATATCCGGATGCTCGGATTCTAAAAATCCGTTGACAAACTGATCCAGAATTTGCTTCAATTCAGGCCTTGTTTCGTATAGCTCATAGGGATAATAATGTCCCTCCTTGTAGTAATGAGATACTTCCTCCGCTGTAAGCCCAAAAATATACATGTTTTCTGAACCGACGGCTTCTTTCATTTCCACATTCGCTCCATCCAAGGTTCCAATGGTTAGCGCTCCATTAAACATAAACTTCATATTACCCGTTCCTGAGGCTTCCTTGCCGGCCGTCGATATTTGTTCACTAACGTCCGAAGCCGGAATAATCCTTTCCGCCAAAGAGACACGATAATTTTCCATAAAAACAACTTTTAGTTTGTCCTGAGCCCGGGGATCATTATTGATTTTTTTCGCTAAGGTATGAATCAGCTTAATGATCATTTTTGCATTATGATATCCCGGTGCTGCTTTAGCACCAAATATAAATGTGCGGGGATGCATTGGAAAATCAGGATTTTCCAATATCTTGTTATATAAATACATAATGTGCATCGCATTCATCAACTGCCGTTTATATTCATGAAGGCGCTTCACATGAACATCAAAAATGGACTCCGGATTTATTTCTATTTTATATTTCCTCTCAATGTGCCTTGCCAAGCTTTTTTTATTCATTAATCGAATCTCAGCAATGGCGTTTTGAACCTTTTTGTCTTTTGCATATTTTTTGAATCTTTCCAACTGCTGCGGCTCTTTCATCCATCCATCACCAATATGATCCGTCAGTAATTCTGCCAATTTCGGGTTTGCTTTCGCCAAAAAACGTCGATGTGTCACGCCATTGGTAATGGCCATAAATTTCTTCGGTTCCAGTTGGTAGAACTCATGAAAAACCTCTTCTTTTAAAATATCCGTATGCAGCTTGGCAACACCATTGACAGAAAAAGAACCCACAATGGCCAATTTTGCCATATGAATTTCAGCGTGAGAGATAATTGCCATCCCTCCAATTTTATCCCACTCGCCTGGATACTCGTTCCATAAATCCTGGCAGAAATTTTCGTTGATTTCAGTTACGATTTCATAAATCCTTGGCAGTAAGGACTTAAACAGTTCTTCCGGCCATTTCTCCAAAGCTTCCTGAAGGATGGTATGATTCGTATAGGCAAATGTTTGGCGCGTTATCCGCCAGGAATCATGCCAATCCAACCCTTCTTTGTCCATCAGGATTCTCATCAATTCCGGTATTCCCAACGCCGGATGGGTGTCGTTAATATGGATAACCACTTTTTTATGAAAGTCAAAGATATTATTACCTGCTTCTTTAAATTTTCGGTAAATGCTCTGAATAGAAGCAGAAACAAAAAAGTACTGTTGTTTCAGTCTCAACGACTTTCCTTCCGGATGATTATCCTCTGGATACAGTACCTTTGTAATGACTTCTGCCAATTCCTTTTCCGCAACTGAGTCAACATATCGTCCCTGGCCGAAAAGACCCATATCCATTGGTTTTAAGGCCCTGACACCCCAAAGCCTCAATGTGTTAACCACTTCCGAATCATATCCCACAACCGGAACATCATAGGGGATCGCCTTAACACATTGTGCATTTTTGAGCATCACATACTCTTTCCCTTTTCTAATTACCCGTTCCACTTCACCTCCAAAACAGATGATTTCAGGCTCTTCAGGCTTAGCCACTTCCCAGACGTTTCCATCTTCAAGCCATGGATCCGGCACCTCCACCTGGTACCCGTCTACAATTTTCTGTTTAAAAAGGCCGTATTCATATCGAATTCCATTTCCATGTCCTGCTAACCCCAACGTAGCCAAAGAATCAAGAAAACAAGCCGCAAGACGCCCTAAGCCACCATTGCCAAGACCAGCATCCGGCTCGCTGTTTCTAACTTTATCCAAATCGATATTCAGTTCTTGACAGGCTTGGGCCACCGCTTCGTCCAATCCAAGATTCATCAAGTTGTTTCCAAAGAGACGGCCCATTAAGAACTCCATGGATAAATAGTACATCTGTCGACCGTTGGCTTCTTGCTCTATTTCCTTTGAATATGCCCATTTTTCCATAACACGGTCTCTCAACAACATGCCCATGGCTTTATAAATCTGACCGTCTGTAGCTGTTTTTAAGGTTCTGGCAAATAAGCTTTGCAGCTTCATTTCGATATCCTCTCGCATGCGATGGACCACTTCTTCCTGACTTAATTCCTTCCCATTCATTTGTTTCATTTATCTACCGCTCCTTTACCTTCGACTTGCAGCTTGAAGGCTCTCATATATTTCTTCATATCGTCGGGCTGATTTTTTCCAGCTGTTGTCTTGTCGCATTGCTTTTTCCATTAACGCGTTCCATTCCTGAGGGTCATGGTAGAGTTCAAGGGCTTCTTTTATGGCAAACAGCATGTCATGAGCATTATAATCTTCGAATGTAAACCCGCAACCTTCTCCGGAAGGATCTTTGTAATGGATTACTGTGTCTTTCAATCCGCCGGTTTCTCTTGCAATGGGAAGGCTTCCATACCGCAAGGCAATGAGCTGTCCCAGTCCACAAGGTTCAAATTGCGATGGCATCAGGAATAGATCAGATGCCGCGTAAAGTTGATGTGCCAACCTATTATCAAATTTGAGCTGCATAGAACACTTTTCAGGATACCGATGACCCACTTCCCGCAATTGTTCTTCATAATGATGCTCTCCCGTTCCTATGACCACCAATTGCATATCCAATTCCAACATTTCATGAAGAACATGCATGACCAAGTCAATTCCTTTTTGAGGCACCAGCCTGGTGATCATCGCTACTAAAGGAACATCCTTTTGCGGAAGCCCCAGATCCTTTTGCAGACTCTTTTTATTCTCTTTTTTTCCTTCTGTATTTTGAACATCATAAGCATATTGAAGAAGAGGATCCTTGGCCGGGTCGTACTCTTCATAATCCAGTCCATTAATCACTCCTGTCAATTTATGCGCCTGACTTTTTAGCAGTTCATCCATTTTTTCCCCGAAATCTGGTGTCTGAATTTCTTTGGCGTAGGTGGGACTTACCGTTGTCACCAAGTCTGAATAGTTGATGCCGCCTTTTAGAAAGCTCATGTTTCCGTGAAATTCCAGTCCGCCCACGGTAAAGTGTTCCTCTCCAAGATTTAAGAGGTCTGTCATAACGCTTTTGGGGAAAACGCCCTGATATTTAAGATTGTGTATGGTGAAAACCGTTTTGATTTTTTGGTATTCTGGCATTTGTCGAAAAGACGCTTTGAGCAACGGAGCAACCATACCAGTCTGCCAGTCGTGGCAATGAATGATATCTGGATAAAAATTGATAAACGGAAGCATTTCCAAAACAGCTCGATTAAAGAAGGAAAAACGCTCTCCATCATCCGGATATCCATAATACCCCGGCCGGTTAAAATGGTATTTATTATCTAAAAAATAGAAGGGAATACCCTGGTGCGTCATATATTCGAGCCCGCAAAACTGGTGTCGCCATCCAACAGGAATATAAATACTCTCCTGCCATTTAATCTGATCTTCCAATTCTTCCGGCATT
The DNA here is from genome assembly GCA_007134225.1 of Tindallia sp. Taxonomy (GTDB): domain Bacteria; phylum Bacillota; class Clostridia; order Peptostreptococcales; family Tindalliaceae; genus Tindallia. The sequence goes on along the minus strand of SLLE01000075.1, from coordinate 5,619 downwards.
TCCTGGTATTTGGGTATCACAACACGAACATCAACGTTATCTCTTTTCAATGCTTTCGGCAACGAACCAATCACATCGCCCAGCCCGCCAGTTTTAACAAAGGGCGCCGCCTCCGAAGCAACCATAAGCACTTTTAACATTATTCAGCACCTCTTTCATCCTTACATGCATTAAATAACCGCTTGTTTTTCCACTACCATTGGATATTCTGCATCACCGATGATCTGCTTGCCGGAGGTGATGACCACGTCTTTGTCCAGGATGGCATTCTCTACCACTGCACCCTCGTGAATCTGTCCTTTTTGCATCACGATACTGTTTCGCACCACAGCCCCCGCATGAATGACAACGCCTCTGCTAAGCAAACTGTTTTCCACTGTCCCAGCGATGTGGCATCCGTTAGCCATTAGTGAATTGCTCACCTGGGCACTTTCCTGATATTTGGCTGGCGGCTCATCCTTGACTTTGGTGCTGATGTTGCCGTGGCTTAAGAACACATCTTTCCAGACTTCTGGCTTAAGTAGATCCATGCTATGCCGGAAGTAGGTTTTAATGGAATCAATCTTGGCCGCGTGCCCTTTATGCTCATAGGCGAATATTTTACATCGATCCAGATTTTTGATAAGCCCGTCTTTGGTAAAATCACGATATCCACGAGCAATACAATCATCAATCAACTGCATAAAGAGATTTTTTTTCATAAAGGCTATCTCAAGAGCTGCGGCAGGGCTTAGCGCTTTATCTCTGGCATCCGCCATATCCCGTACCCGTTCATTATTGTCCAGCAGTAAAGACAATACCCGGTGATTGGTTTTATAAGTTTCAGAAACGTTTTTATAAACCATTACAACATCGGCTCTCTTTTTATGATAGAAGGTTTCTATTTCACGATAATCCATGTTATAGATGATGTTACTGTTGCTTATGAGAATGTATTCCTGGCGGCTTCGGTTTAGATAGTCCATGTGATTATAGTAGTGATCAACATCTCCCAGGTTACCGGTAAACTGGTCATAACGAAAAATAGGCGGCAAAATAAACAGTCCGTCCCGCTTGCTGAGCAGATCCCATTCCTTCCCGGAATCTACATGATCCAGCAGGGAGCGATTGTTGCTCTGAGTTAGGATGCCAATATTTTTAATCCCGGAATTCGCCATATTTGACAGCACAAAATCAATAATCCGATATCGGCCTCCAAATGGGACAGCCGCTGTAGATCTGGCTCTGGTCAGGTCTTTCAGTTTCTGTTTTATGTCTGTGTCGTTAATAATACCTACAACGTTTTTCATTCCCCCACCTCCCTATTATGAATACCGTTGGGGCAGCACCCAAATTCATGGCAGTTATCAATATTTATCTCAACACCAGCCGGAATGCTCTTCTCTTTGCTGGCAACCACGTTTTCTCCCAGTACCGTAATGCCTTCCTGGCCTTTTCCTGGTTGTCCTATCCGGCAACGATCCTCAACCGTGCATTCCTCACCAATAATACTTCTTTCAATCACAACATTTTCTCCAATGGTTACATCTGACATTATCACAGAATCCCTGATAATACTACCTTTCCCAACGACGACGCCAGGAAATAAAATGGATCGTTCTACGGAACCATAAACCTGACATCCTTCATTGACCAGTGATTTCTTCACAGAGGCTTCCGCTCCGATATATTGAACCGGCTGATTCGGATTGACGGAATAAATCTTCCAGTCTCTTTCATACAGGTCCAGTTCAGGACTATCATCAATCAGATCCATGTTCGCTTGCCACAGGCTCTCAATCGTTCCAACATCTTTCCAATAGTGTTTAAATGGATAGGCAAATACTTTTCTCCCTTCGTCAAGCATTTTAGGGATGACATTCTTTCCGAAATCGTGATCAGAACCAGAATCCAAATCATCTTCAATCAAAGCATTTCGAAGTTTTTGCCAGTCAAAGACATAGACGCCCATAGAAGCCAGGTTGTTCTTTGCCTCCAGTGGTTTTTCTTCAAATTCTACAATTCGATTGTCCTTCTCCGTATTCATGATTCCAAACCGATGAGTTTCTTCCCAGGGCACTTCAATCACCGCAATGGTGACATCCGCTTCTTTTTCTTTGTGAAAGTCTACCATCTTGGAATAATCCATTTTGTAAATATGGTCCCCGGAAAGTACTAAAATATACTCCGGATCGTATTGATCAACAAATTCAATGTTCTGATAGACGGCATTGGCAGTTCCCAGATACCAGTGCCCTCCGTCATGACGGACATAAGGCGGCAGTACGGTGACTCCAGCATTCTTTTTATCAAGATCCCAATGACTCCCGATCCCAATGTACGAATTCAGAATTAGCGGCTGATACTGCGTTAAGACCCCTACTGTATAGATTCCAGAGTTGGCGCAGTTACTTAACGGAAAGTCTATGATTCGATATTTACCTCCAAAAGGAACTGCCGGCTTCGCCAGTTTTCTGGTTAAAATCCCCAGACGCGATCCTTGGCCGCCAGCCAGCAACATAGCAATTACCTCATGCTTTTTCATGTTCACTCCCCCTTATGAATATCGTATTACGGTTTTTTTACCCACTTTCAGAACTTTATCACTAAATTATGGGAATATGATTCATCTCCGCAGAAAAAAAGAGAAGGTGTACATCATCCCTTCCCTTTGATTAAAGATCAAAATGTTATTTCACATAATCTCAGCACCTTTATTATCACCTTTCAGCGTTAATATATCCCATTTTCTCCCCCATATTTCCGTCGTTTTTTTGAGCAAACGCAGGAACGCTTCTCTTCCTTCGTCTTTTTCCTGCCAGTTCAGATAAGCCAATGTCGGGCCTGCCCCGCTTAGATATAATTGGTTTACCTGTTTTTTTTGCGCTTCCGTAAAAATGTAGTCCAGTTCCGGAAGCAGTTTGCTCCTATAAGGCTGATGCAAACAATCCCGCAAAGCGCTGTTTAACACGCTGAAATCTTCGGTTAGCAGTGACGCAACCAACAAGGAAGCGTTTCCCACATTCTTAACCGCATTTTCAAAGGGCACTACTTTTGGCAGTGCCAGCCTTGCTTCTTTCGTGCTAAGGCTTACGTTGGGCACCGCAATGGTCCATTCCAATTTTGGGGAAATCGGAAATTGCAAATAGGCTGTTTTGCCGTCACCCTTGGTGGATACCACAACCCCACCCAATAGCGCTGGTGTTACATTATCAGGATGACCTTCCACTTCTACGGACAATTCCAGAATTTTTTCCCGGTCCAGTGGTTGATTCAGCAGTTCATTCGCTGCCATCATTCCACCCACAATGCAGGCAGCACTGCTGCCAAGTCCCCTTGAAACAGGTATTTCATTAAACACCTTAATATGAAGCCCCTTTAACGGTTCACCCACTTCATCGTAAACTCGCTTCATGCTTTGATATACCATATGCGTTTCATCCACCGGAAGCACCTCAGCATCTTTACCCAGATTCTCGATCAAAAGACCTTCTTTTCGTCTGTCCACTTCTATTCGATTATATAGCCCCAAGGCTACTCCCAAACAATCAAATCCCGGACCCATATTAGCTGAGGTTGCCGGAACATTAACACGGATCATCGCTTTCTACCCATTTTCCGCCCATTTATCTTTTTCATTGACATCCACCCCTGTTATGATAATGCTTCCACTCGAATAAGATTGGCAACTTCCGTAACCGCATCAAACTTCTGAATCTGACGAATTGTTTTTTGAACAGCAGACTCTCGAGTTTTGTGTGTAATGAATACAAGCGGAACCGATTCCTCTCCTTCACCTTTTTGGATTACAGATGATAAGCTGACTCCATTCTTTCCAAAAGTGCTGGCTATTTCCCCAAGCACTCCCGGGCTGTCTTTCACCATAAATCGAATATAATAGCCCGTTTGGGTTTCTTCCATGGACATAATATGTTTTCTGTTTTTCGGAAAATCCAGCCTATAGGCTTGGGGATTAGGATGATGCTGATTCCGGGAGACATTTATGATATCTCCCAGCACTGCACTGGCAGTAGGCATGTCACCGGCGCCCTTACCATAGAACATTAGCTCACCCACTGCATTGCCTTCTATAAAAACGGCATTAAAGGCATCATTCACCGCAGCTAATGGGTGATCCTCATCAATAAAAGTCGGATGCACTCGAAGCTCAAGCTTGCCCTCCCGCTCTGTTCCAATCGCCAATAATTTTACCGCAAAACCCAGTTCTTTTGCATATTCAATGTCTGTTGGGGTCATGCGACGAATTCCTTCGCAATAAACCTGTTCAAAATCAACCCCGGATTTGAAACCAAGAGAGGCTAAAATGGTCAATTTATGCGCTGCATCAAAGCCGTCAACATCCGCTGTTGGATCTGCTTCTGCATAACCTTTGTTCTGAGCCTCTTTCAGGGCTTCATCAAAGCTGATTCCCTCCCGGCTCATTCGAGTTAAAATATAATTAGTTGTACCGTTGACGATTCCCATGATTTTTTCAATCCTATTGGCAGAAAGACTTTCACGAATAGCATGCAAGATAGGGATGCCTCCGGCAACGCTTGCTTCATAACGAAGCTGCACACCTCTTTTTTCTGCTTTTTCCGTCAGCTCTTTACCATGAAGTGCTAAAAGTGCCTTGTTGGCTGTTACGACATGCTTCCCTTTTTCTATGGCTTTCTCAAGAAAATCTTTTGCCTCTTCAATCCCTCCAACCAGTTCTACGACAATCTGAATGCTCTCATCTTCAATGATATCCAGTGGATTCGTTGTCAAAAAACTGGAATCCGGGTTAATTTCACGGTCTTTCCCCATGTCTCTTACCAAAATTTTGCTGATTTCCACATCCAGTCCAGCATTATGGATCAGGTCATCCCTGTTCATCCGGACTGTTTTCCAAACACCCTGCCCTACCGTTCCAAATCCAAGCAATCCAATCTTTACTTTTTCCATTTTGTTGTCACATCCTTTTTCTCTATTTCTCTAACAGTATGAGACTAAATCTTTTTTTAGTCATTTCCCATTATTTTTACTTCGCGAACACCTTCAATAACTTGCAGGTTTTTTATCATTTCTTCTACATGGACAATTAAGTCCTTTGTTTCAAGAGAAATCGTAGCATTAGCTACCTGTAAGTAGGGAATGTTTTGATTAATGGTAACGATACTTCCCTGAACCCTGGCAATTTCTTTTAAAACTGCCATCAAACATCCGGCTATATGATCCATCACCAACGCAATTGTAATGATCCTTCCTTTTCCCATCTCATAAAATGGAAATACATGGTTTCGATATTTGTAGTAAGCGCTCCGGCTGATTCCCACCTTTTCCACCGCTTCATAGATTGTTTTAGCCTCTCCGCGGCTGAGCATTTCATTTACCTGTACGGTCTTTTCCAATACTTCAGGCATTGCAGATGTATGGACCAGGTAATACGTATTCTTTTCCGATTTCATCATCTCACACCTTTGTCTATGACTGTAACACAATTGTATTCACAACAGATACATCCTACCACATTTATTCTATGTTTTCAATATGGATTTGACTTTCTGTTTCATAACAAAACAGCCTGTTTTCATCAGGCTGTTTCGACACATTTCATCTTTTCATTATTCCTGATCGATTTTATCATTGCCTTTCGCG
>SLLE01000049.1 GCA_007134225.1 Tindallia sp. | reverse complement strand
ACGGCTTTTCTTTCGCTCTCTTCTTGGCAAAATGATCACCTCTTGTTCATCTTAGCATGAAGCAAGAGTTAATTCAACACAAAAGAACCGTCCCCTTGTGTTCTCGCCCTTGTGTTCTTCCGGAAGCAAACTGTAGAAGCTTTCAGCACAGCAGTCAACCACGCCTATTTTGAAGAAGGGCTTAACATTGGCCGGCTGGAGGTGTTATTGGACATTGGAGAAAAATCCGGTTTGGATCGACAAGCGTTCCAAAACTACCTTCAGGAAGCAGGCGATGAGTTGCTGATGCCGGCAAAAAAACTGATAGAAAAGTGGACGGTGGATAGCGTTCCCACCTTTGTTGTGGCAGATCTTTATAAGATAGTGGGCTCAGACCAGGAACAGATCCTGCGTAACGCCATTGAATCGGTGATGAAACAGAGCGAATGATGACAGCCCGATCTCTTCGCCCATCATTCCATCACCTTTAAAAGAATCAAGTCTACTCTATTGCGTCGCTATTATGGGACAGGGCCTTATGGATGCGAATTTTTCCCTTCAGCAGCAGAATTTCTTGAGTGGGCTTACGCAGCCCCGGTTTTTCTTTCTTTTGAAGTTCCGGACTCAGATCCTCTTTGTTTCCGTAGTAGCCCATTGCCACCGCTGCAATGATGGAGATATCCTCGCCAAGATCAAAGGCTTCCCGGGTACGATCCACACTGAAGCCGGCCATGGCGTGGGTGTGCAGGCCTCTTCGATGGGCTTCCAGACTGAGGAAGCCCCAGGAGGTCCCTGCATCGAAGAGATGCCAGCGATTCTCTTTGTCATTCTTGGCAAACCGCTTACGGGACGTGATGATCATCAGTACTGGGGCGTTGGAGGCCCATTCACGGTTGGTTTCATTAAGAACGTCCAGTATTTTCTGATAATCGTCTTCCCCCTGCACAGCGACGATATAACGCCAGGGTTGTTCGTTGAAACAGGAAGGTGCAAAGCGTGCGGCTTCCATCACGCCCAGAAGATCTTCCTCCGGTACGGGACGGTCAGGATCAAAAGCTCTGGGTGACCAACGAGTCTTAACCTCATCGAGAATTTCATAATCAAAGGTTCTGGTTGACATTATCTCTCCTCCATTCTCTTTATTCATCCTTTACCTGATCTTTTGTGCTAAGTCAGTAACACTTTTTCCCAGATATTTGCATTCGGAAATAATTTTTTCATCAGGTTCGCCCACAGCCGCCGGACCATAATGCCCGATGCTGCTAAAACCAGGCATAACAAGACCGTGAACTTTCAGGGCCTGGGTAATGCTGTGAATGGTGGTTTCGTTTCCGCCTCCCTGGATACCACTTGAGGCAAACGCTCCTCCAACTCTTCCATCAAGCTTCTTGTAGACTTTAATGCTTCTGTCGATGAGATCTTTAAGCGGTGCAGCCAGAATGCCAAAATAGGTGGGAGAGCCCATGATATACCCGTCGTATTCAAGCAGTTTTTCAACATCCCCGAAGTCCTCAACGTTCACGATATCCGGTTCTCCTCCGGCATCTTTAACACCTTCTCCTACGGACTGAGCCATCTTTTTTGTGTTGCCTGTTTTGCTGTAATAAATAACCAGTATTTTCGTCATCATTTCCCTCCTCAAAGAATTGGTAATGCCTTCCTGTTTCTATTATAGGAATAAAAGCTCGCATAACGAATCCCCACTATATTTCCCATTCATTACCCTCTACAAATCCATTGCATTCAAGAGATTTCGCAGTTGTATCAGCTCTTCTTCTGTAAGGGTAATGCCTTTTCCCATTTTCTCATGTCCAGGGCTCCAGTCTCTCAGGTCATACTTCGGCTCCCGATTGTTCCAGCTCACTAAATTAAGCTCTTTTGTCCATCCTTTGTTCGATTCAGATATAACACCATATTCTTTCTCGATATCGTAATTAATTGATGCCATCGTGATCCCTCCTGTGTGTCATTGTTTGTTCAGCTCATCTTTTAATCTTCGCCAATCAGGTGCAAATTTGTCCATGAACCCTTTAAAGCGGTCGTTATGGGATTTCTCCAGCAGGTTGCGTCATCTCGTGAACTAGGATATACTCCAGGTATTCAGGGCTTTTCTTAGCCAACTCCAGGTTAATCCAGTCTGCTGGTCCGTTTAGGAACCGATACCCTTACCCACCCATCCGGTAGATAGACTGTCAGATTCAGGTTTTTGATGTATTTTCGGACTACTTCCACTTTAATTTCATTGACCGTAACATGAATCATTTCTCCTGCGGCCATTATTCCATCACCTTTATCAGAGTCAAGTCTATTCTTTCCCATTTCATCCGATGACTACCTGATCTTCGGCTTTCGCGAGAGGTCCTTTCGCTTCAGACCGTTTTTCTTTGCCTGGATTCTCCAGTTATGCTGAGCGGCTAAACGATAGGCGATCCGGGGAAAATTGGGATTAATCAGAATCGACGATCCTGATTGTTGGTGGATGACTGCTTCGGAGAATGTTTCCAGTGCTTTTCCCAGGTTCCGATTGGGTCCTTTGCCCGGTGGAAGTGTTTCAAGGCTGGAAAGCATGCCGCCACCGCCGACTCCCAGGCCCTGCCCCATGATACAACCGGCCTTTTTGCACCAATGGGCGATCATGTCGATGGCCAGTCGGTTTTGACGTCCTTCAAAAAAGCCGCAGTTCACCATCACGTACACAGTACGATCCCTTCCGTCTGTTCTTGGGTTTAAATGTTTCTCCATTTCCTGCATACAGGTAAGGAAATGAGCCGGTATGCCATCCACATACAACGGAAAAGAGAAGACGATCCTGTCCCAACTCTCTATTAGTGTTAATTGTTCCAGCGTCATTTCTTTTTCGTTGAGGTGCATTTCTTCAAACTGACAGGTGTTTTCTTTCGTTGTTAGCAGGGATTTCATTTCCTTCAGTAAAAGACCGGAGGCGCTGTTTTTCTTTTTAGGACTTCCATTGACCAGCCCGATCTTCATAGGATCCTTCCTTTCATCTCACCCGGTTGTCGATAGAAAAACACCTGGTTTTTATCGGTGTCCAGATTAAGGCCATTGGCTTGTACCAAATCTGCAGCGGTGCTCTGTTCTTCCGGAGTCAAGTCTTCTCCATAAAAGTGGGCCGTCATGTGTAGTCTTTGGGGGTATCGTCTCTTGTGGTGCATTTCCCCTTCTCGGATGGTGAAATCCGGATGAATGTAGCCAATGCTGCGGTCCAGCACATTCTTTACAAAGGGACTGTAGCCGCCGTAGGTACACTGGGAAATCAGGATGATTTCTTCGCAGGCGGCGATCCGGGGAGCCATATTCATGTATTCATCTTTAAGGACACAATACGCCGGTGTTTTCACCCAGCAGCCAAAACAACCAATGCAGTGGTGGATGGGAGTGTTTTTTGAGATGATTCTGATATTGTCCTGATGTTCCAGCAATTGAATCAGGTATTCCTCTTCTAAATCATGGATGAGCAGCTTCATTTTTTTCAGCCCTTTCTTTTGGCCTTTTTCACAAAGGGGACGATTCTTTTGTATTCTTCATTTTAATTATCACATATCCGCAAATTCAATGCCAGCTCATGTAGGAAAAACCACTTAAGAAAAAAGGATTTTTGACATGAATGTGGAATTAATGTATTAATTGATTATTGAACTGATTCACTCATTGACCGCAAAGAAAGGAGCCTTCATTCATGTTACTGGAAACACACCGAAGAGAACTGATTGCTTACGGCCAAAAGCTGGTGGAGGCCAATCTTACCAAAGGAACCGGTGGCAATTTAAGCATTTGTCATCGTGAGGAGGGCATCATGGCCATTACCCCCAGCGGCATTGACTATTTTGACATCAAACCTGAACAGATCGTCATCATGGATGTTGAAACAGGAAAAATTCTGGAAGGGGATGCTGTCCCATCCAGTGAATCGGACATGCACCGGATCCTGTATAAATACCGGAATGACCTGAACGCCGTCATTCATACCCACACCACCTACGCCACCACCCTGGCCTGCCTGAACATTGACCTTCCCGCCGTTCACTACCTGGTGGCCCTGGCAGGGCCGGACGTGCGCTGCGCAGCTTATGCAACCTACGGAACGGTGGAACTGGCAAAAAATGCCTTCGAAGCCATGAAGGACCGAAAATCCTGCCTGCTCTCCAATCACGGCCTGCTGGCCGGAGGCCCGGACCTGGCTGCTGCCTTTACCATCACGGAAGAAATTGAGTTTTGCTGCGAGCTTTACTACCGGGCCAAATCCATTGGCGAACCGGTGATCTTATCAGAAAAAGAAATGGCCTTGATGATGGATCGTTTTAAAAACTATGGCAAACGAAGGGAAGAGCATGATGAAATCTAACAAATGTAAAATAAAAAACCGTGCAAGGCTGATGCCACACACGGTCTGTCAAAACGTTTCAGATTCCTACACTGGCTGAGGCGCGTCTACCGGACAAACATTAGCACAAGCACCACAGTCAACACATCCTTCAGCATCAATTACATAAATGTCGTCGACAACACTGACGCAGTCAACTGGACATATTGGTTTGCAAGCTACGCAACAGATACAGGAGTTATTAATTTCATAAGCCATTAGTGGATCCTCCCTTATATTAAATTAAAACCTATTAATAGGACCATTATAACATGATTTTGGGCCGAACAAAATCTCCCGGCAGTTTGGAGTTCACCAATGCGTTGAACAAGCTTGTTGCCAAAGGAATTTTTCCAATTCGATTAAGGGGCTAAACAGGTAGCAGGAATGAACATCATCCATGCACCTGTGATAGATGGAGTAGCGTAAGCAAAAATCTATCAGCCCATACTGCTATACGCACTGGTATGGGAGGGGTACTGGCATAACCTTAGCTTGGGAGTTGTCCAAAGCAGAAATGGATTGAGGACGGTAAGCTACCCAAGAATCCCACGCATTTATGCGTTGGGAGTGTCAATGTTTATCATTAAATCTTATCAGTTTGCATTCCATTTTAAAACCAGTAAAAAGATTCGAGAGAACACAATGGGGCGAACATAACGGCTGGTACTGATCTCATCCTTCCAGGTATTCAAATCACTCTGTCCTCTTGATATCCTTTACCCGTCCAACAACTCCACTCTCCAACATCACCTTGATACCATGAGGATGGAAAGCTGCATTCGTCAGGATTTTTTTGACAACCCCTTCTGTCAAGTTTCCGCTGCGCTGATCCTGCTTCTGAACCACACAAACAGTCATGCCCACTTCTATCTCATTCCGTTCTGGTACTGCAGTCATTTTCATTTTCCTTTCCATTAATGATTACTCTTCGATTCTGTTATCAGCATTTTTACTCCAAAATAAATCAGCACTGCTCCTACCACTGCATTCAATAGCTGAATGACAACGGGTGGCAAGAACTGACCGGTAATGCTTCCAAATACAGCCGTCAGCATCAGAAAAAAGAGTGTAGCTGAGAAAACACCGGCCCAGAAAATAATCGTCAATGGATTGGAGGATGTCAAAAGCACAGCGCGAAGAAAGACATTGCTGGAATCCACATTATGTACAAGATTCAGACCGGGAATAAAGGAAAATCCAAAAACACCCAGCAGTGTGCTGAAACCAAAAACAAATAGAATCACAGAACCGAAAATCCTCAGGGCAACTGTCGTTCCCTTTTTTTCAATCAGTGAGGCAATACCCAGAATGGCGGCCAGAATATAAATACCGTCCACCAGCAGCACACCCAAAACCCCGGTGGAGGTGGTATCAAAACCACTGATGGTTGCGGTCTGAAAGATCAAAGAGGCAAACCGGCCCTATCGCCAGTTGCAGCAGCATGCCAAAACGAAATCCTTTGACTAAGATCATTCCTGTGGTCTCCTTTCCTCGCCATGGCCTGATACAATCGGTTTCCTGAAACTCAGCAATTCAAACACACGGAATGGGCGGCATTTTTTCCTATTATATCATATAACATAACCGTTGTTATTTCCCTTTCTACTGGGATGACCCCGCAATATTCACCTTCGTTTTTCGATGCCTGCCATCCTTTGAGTTCAGGTCAGGAGAAAACACCTGAAGGAAGACTCCGGTGTTTATGCCGGGTTAGCAGTGGGTAAAAATCGAACCCGGGACACATCCGTATGAACTGGTTGGAACACATTTTTGAAAAGATGATGCCGCCATGTATGATCAAGCCCAACTTAGTGTGTTATTCAATACAGAAGCTTTCATGCTGAGCTTCGTCATCTTGTTGAGCATCATGTTATCGATAGCCATTGGTATGCTTGTCTGGCTGCAAAATAAGGATTATAAGTATTCTGCCATTTACCTGATTATCATCCTGTTAGCGTACCAGGTTAGTTCACTTCTTGCCTTCTATTCTCCACCGGACTATTTCAAAGGCATCATTCTTGTTAAAATGTATTTTT
>SLLE01000198.1 GCA_007134225.1 Tindallia sp. | reverse complement strand
GCAATGGTCACGCCTTTTTCAGCTGCATCCTCACATACCTTTTTCAACGTATTCACCACACACTGAAAATCCGATTCGGTGGTAATGGCGCTTTTGACGAACTGCGGAATCATCACCAGGGGAATATTCATCGCAGCCGCCGCATCAATGGCTTTCTCGATGGCTGTCATTACCGTTTCGCGGTCTTCCGATCCTTCCGGAGCCATCATACTGTAATAGTCTGTCGTCCTGACCGCTATAGATGGAAACGCCACCCCAAACTCATCTGCTGCTTTCAGGTAAACATCCTGCAATGATTTTTGGGATAGTGGAAATCCTTTGTCTGCATCACCAATATTCAGCTGGATGCCATCTATTCCCAGAGAAGCAGCCATTTTGCAAGCTTCTGATCCACTGACAGGCAGTGACCATTCACAGATACCTATTTTGTTCTTTCTTTCAGGCATAGGATCATCTCCTTCAAATCATCATCCAATTTCTGAAACACGGACAGGTCTGTTTTCATCATAGGATTTTTTGGCCGCCATGGACAATACAACCGCTATTCTTCCATCCTGCCCCGTCACCGGAGGTTCTTCGTTATTGGCAATGGCATTGGCAAAGGCTTCCATTTCACCAAAGAAAGCTTCCGGATACCGTTCGATGTTAAAGTAGAGCGGGACATCAATGTGAGATCCCTCCGGATTGGTCAATTCTACCTGGTTCGGTCTTTCGTTAAAGGCTTGCGCACATCCTTTGGATCCAAAGACCTCTACCCGCTGGTCATAACTGTAGCCGGTTTTTCGGGAGTTGTTGATGGAACCCACGGCGCCGCTTTCAAATTTCAGCACTACCATAGTTGTATCCAGATCACCCAGTTCTCCAATTCGTTCATCCACTAACACATTACCAGTCGCATAAACCTCTACAATTTCATCTCCACTTAGATACCTGGCCATATCAAAATCATGAACTGTTGTATCAAAGAAGATGCCTCCGCAGACCTTAAGGTATTCCAAATGGGGCGGTGCCGGATCCCGGCTGGTGATATTAATAATATGCGGCGAACCAACATTTCCATTCTCCACATGTTCCCGCGCTCGTTTAAAAGTAGGGTCAAATCGTCTGTTAAAAGCTACCATAAACTTAACGCCTTTTTTTTCCACTACTTCCAGCACTTCGTCAATGGCTTCCAACGTGGTGGCAATAGGCTTTTCACAAAATATATGCTTGCCGGCTTCTGCTGCTTCTTTGATGATTTGTTCATGCGTATCGGTAGAGGATGCAATCACAACGGCATCCACATCATCCCGTTCCAGGATTTTTCGATAATCATCGTACAGATCCACATTTTCCACTTCAATGCGCTGAACAAACTCCATGTTAATGTCCGAAGCGCATACCAGCTCAGCAGTCGGAATTCGATACGCTATGTTTTTGGAGTGTATCTGACCCTGCCTGCCCATGCCAATAACGCCGATCCTCACTTTATCCATCTATATCCCTCCGCAATCAAGTTGTCGATTCCTATTTTCTTTGCTCGTGCTTCATGCGCTTTCAGCCTTAGGATCAAGGGTAATCGCATCGATGAGACCCTGTTCTGAAATTTCACTTTCCTGGAATTCAGCTGTAATGCAGCCATCTTTCATTGTAATGATCCGGTTGCTGACACCGATAATCTCCGGCATCTCTGAAGAAATAACCAGTACGGCCAGTCCGGCTTCCGCCATTTTAGCAATCAGTTTGTGAATCTCAGCTTTTGCACCCACATCGATTCCACGGGTTGGTTCATCGAGAATCAGTACCTTTGGATCCATACACATCCACTTGCCGATGACAATCTTCTGTTGATTACCACCACTCAGGTTAACAACAGGTTGGTTCGGTCCTGGTGTGCTGATGAGAAGCTTCTCCTTGTATTCATTGAAGGTATTAATATCCGTCGTCCGATCAATGAATCCCTTTTGATGCATCCAGGGAAGTTTCGCCAGGCTTAAGTTGCTCTGACAAGACATTTTCAACACCAAACCCTGTTCTTTCCGGTTTTCAGGAACAAACCCTATTCCCAGTTTGACAGCCTGTTTCGAGTTTTTGATTTCAACTTCCTTTTCTTCAATGAAAATCTTTCCTTCATCCAGCTTTCGGACTCCGAAAATGGACTCGGCCATTTCAGAACGCCCGGCACCAACTAACCCATAAACTCCCAGCACTTCACCGCTTCGAATCGAAAAGCTTATCTTCTGGAACTCACCTTTTTGCGTTAAGTTCTCAACCCTGAGAATCTCTTTTCCTGGTTCAGCCTTGCTCTTGTGAAAAAAGTCTTCCAGTTCCCGCCCGATCATCAGCTTGGTAATATCATTAATCGTTGCGTCACTGGTTTTCAGGGATCCGGTCCGCTGACCATCTCTAAGAACCGTAATTCGATCGGTTATTTCAAAGACTTCATCCATTTTATGGGTAATGTAGACAATGGCCACATCTTTCTCTTTCAGCCGTCTAATATTCTTAAACAACACTTCTTTTTCTCGTTCAGTCAAAGAAGAAGTCGGCTCATCCAAAATAACCACTTTAGGTTTGAAGGGTAGTGATCTGGCAATTTCCACCATCTGTTGCTGGGCAATGGATAGATCGCCGGCCAGATCTGTGGGCTTAAAATTACATTCCAGTTCTTCCAGGAGTTCAGCTGTCTCTTCATTCATACTTTTCCAGTCAATCGTCTTAAACTTTGTTCGTGGTAGGGAACCCAAAAAGATATTCTCCGCCACGGATAGTTCCGGTACCAGGGATAGTTCCTGAAATACCAACACAATACCCGCTTTTCTCGCTTCCAGCGGATTTTCAAAGCAGGCTTCTTTTCCCAGGAACTGGATACATCCACTTCCAGGATCCGGATCATGGACACCGGCGATGGTTTTCATCAGCGTGGATTTGCCGGCTCCGTTCTCACCGCAAAGGGCCAGCACTTCGCCTGCTTTCAGTTCAAAATCAACTTCGTTCAATGCTTTGACACCCGGAAACGTCTTGGATACCTTTTCCACTTTAATAATGTAATCACTGCTCACGTTGTTACCTCCCCACAAGCACATTGTTTTAACTTTATCGGTTTGGCTAAAGAAGGAACTTCGGGTCTGATCTCCGTTCCACCAAAACCAGACCCGAAACCTCACTTAATGCTTCGTTTAATTGTCTTTGCTTACCATACCGGTCTTTCGTACTCATCAATATCGTCTACGGTAACCATCGGTGTCTCAAAGTAGTTGAAGAATTCAATTTCTTCTCCCTCAGCAATTCTGATAGCCGTTTGTACTGTAAATTCCGCATCCACTACCGGTGACTGATAAACAGTCCCATAGATCAGGCCTTCCTGAATGGCGTCATAGCCATCACCAAACATGGTGGCACTCGTTATAATCACATCACCGGCCATTCCGGCTTCTCTCAGAGCATTCAACGCTCCAACCGAAATATTATCATCCGCACCATAGACACCATCAATTTCATCTCCATAGGTTGTGATAAGATTTTCCATAACGGTTTGAGCTTTCTCTCGATTCCAGTCTGCCGGCTCGCTGGCAATTACTTCAATTCCAGGTTCTTCCGCAATCCGGTCCATAAAGCCTTTAGAACGATTAATCGCCGTTACATATCCAGGCATACCTGTCAATTCCACTACTTTGCCTTCGCCACCCAGTGCTTCAATCATCATTTCCGCTGCGTACTCTCCCTGAATGATATTGTCCGGCCCAACAAATCCTTTCACAAAATCATATCCGGATTCATCAATAGGTGAGTTGGCAATCAATACAGGAATGCCAGCTTCATAAGCCTGTTGTGCTGCCGGTACAATTGCATCTCCGCTCACTGGCCAGATGACCAATACATCTACTCCCTGTTGAATCAAGTCTTCCACCTGGTTCATCTGAAGCATGGTGTCACCCGTTGCGTCCAGGATAATCGCTTCAACCCCTGGAGTTCTTTCCACTTCCGCACGAAACGCTTCATCATGCATTGTCTGATAACTGTCAATCCCGGTGTTGTTCGCCGTCATCCCGATCAGGATTTCAGCGTCTCCGACGTCGCCATTAACCGCTTCACCATTCTCTGCGTTATTTCCTCCACATCCTGCCAGTACCACCATCAAACCTGCCAACAATAAACACACCCATGCTTTTTTACTTCTTTTCATCTTTTTTTCCTCCCTTATCTTTAATCTTTCATTTTTCCATCGCACCTATCATTTTACAAACTGTTTAGGCGCGTTACGGACAGCGTTTTTCTTTGCTACGACTTCTTCGCAGGGCTAAATCGAGAATCGGCAAATACGACGAGAATCAGGATGATTCCCAAGAACAACATATTGTAATAGGATGGAACATTGAGCAAATTCATTCCGTTTCGAAAGATTCCGATGGCCAGCACCCCGCCCAGGGTTTTAATCATACTGCCGTATCCACCGGTCAATTTTGTGCCACCCAACACAACGGACGCAATGATCATCAGGTTGGTATCCGGCCATCCAAGTGCCGGTGTCGCCGCATTCATCCGGGACGCCACCATAATTCCCGCCAGTGCCGCTGCAGTTCCGGTCATGATGAAGTTGATCAGGATGGTTCGATTTACGCTGATCCCGGCATTGGAAGCCGCTTCATAATTACCGCCAATGGCATAGGTATTCCTGCCATGATTCGAATAGCGCAAATACAGTTCGGCGATGATTAACAGTACGAGAAATAAGAGGGCGAGTGTCGGCATAAAGCCAATACTGCTGGCCCCAAACTCTCTGAAGGCCGCTACGGATCCTACGATTGGCTGTTCTCCTGTATAAATAAAGACCAGCCCCCTGGCTCCAAACATGGAGGCCAGGGTAACAACAAAGGCGTTGATGCCGGCTTTGGCCACCAGAAATCCATTGATGGCTCCTATGGTTGCTCCAACCGCCAGGGCGCCAATAATCGCCACTGCAAGACCATAATCCTGGAGGCCCACCGCCAGGCACGCACACAGGCCCATTACCGTTCCTACTGAAAGATCAAAGTAGCCGTTAATCATCAGGAACGTCATTCCAATCGCAATCACACCATAGACGGCAGACTGCTGAAGTACATTAATGAGGTTGCCGAAGCTCAGGAATCGGGGTTCCAACAGGGAAAGCACCACAACAATGATGAGAAGGATTGCCCATATACCGCGCTTTTTCATAAAATCAATCGCATTTTTCATTTTTCCTGCAGCCTTTTCCCTGGCGCATGGTTCTCTTACAGACTGTTCAATACTCGTATCCGTTTTCATGCGAGTATTTTCCCCCCTCTCCTCGAAGCTACGTCAATCCAGACCACCCCAACAATGATAAACCATTGAATAATCCAGGTAGTGTAATACGGGAAACCCATCAGGATAAACCCATTCCGCAGGAAGCCAAGGATCACGATTCCAAGAAAGGTTTTCAGAACGCTTCCTTCACCGCCCAGGAGACTGGTTCCGCCCAGAATAACCCCTGTAATGACCTGAAATTCATACCCTTCACCGATATAGTTTTGCGCCGACATAATTCGGGAGCTTAGCACAATGGCCCCAATTGCCGCTGTTACACCACTGGCAATAAAGGTACTCATGACCACCAGGTTTGATCGGATTCCTGTGAATTGACTGGCTTTCGAATTGCCTCCAACGGCTTTCAGCTGCCGGCCATAAACCGTTTTCGTCAGCACGACGGCAAACAGGATTATAATCGCCGCATAAAGGATGATGGGAAATGGTATTTCACCCAAAAAACCTCTTCCGATAAAGGAATACCAGGTGGCATCCGGATTAGAGATGGAACTGTATGCCCCGCCGGTGTAAATCAACGTAAGCCCTTGCAGACCACCAAGCATCCCCAATGTAATAATAATTGAATTCAGTTTTAGAAACCCTACCAGATATCCGACAAAGGTGCCGGAGGCCAAGCCAACCAATAGTCCTACCAGAATGGCCGGCAGTGGTCCGATGGTATCATGTAAACTAATCACCACAACCGCAACCAAAGAGACCAGAGATCCAACAGATAAATCAAAATTTCCGCCGATGATCACATAGGTCATGCCACAGGCGATAATACCATAGATAGATACCTGTCGGATCACCGTGATAATATTGGAATAGGTAAGAAATCTATCGCTCATAAGAGTAAAACCTATCATCATGACGATAAACGCGATGACCAACCCATTTTGCTTTAATAATTCTTTGAAATCAAATTTTGCTGCCGCGTCTTTCTTTTCCATTGCTTTAAGCAATTTCCTCTTCCCCCTTACTTTAACTGCTCTGTGCTGAGGTCTTACCTGTCATTCAGCTCATTTTCATAAGGCTTACAGTACAATAGGTGCCCAGGTGGAGATCAGTTCATCGCATGGGAACTTGGTGATGACTCTGCAACCGTCTTT